>JAOARG010000037.1 GCA_025210655.1 Bacillota bacterium | reverse complement strand
TACTCATCTCCATCAAGAACCGCTGTAGTCTGTACATTTGATGCATCAGAACCAGCACTTGGCTCAGTAAGGGCGAATGCTCCTATATATTCAGCTGTCATAAGCTTATTCATATACTTTTCTTTTTGCTCTTTAGTTCCGTACTTATCAAGAATCATAATTGGAAGATAGTGAACAGAAGAAATACCTGCAGTTGATCCACACTTCTTAGCTATTTCCTCAATTACGATTGCCTTTGATATTTCATCTCCATCGGCTCCACCATACTCAGTTGAGTAAGGGATAGCGTAAAAACCATACTTACCTAATTTCTTGATACTCTCCTCTGGGAATTCATGTTTTGCATCAATCTCAGCTGCTATTGGTGCAATTTCACTTTCCACAAATCTCTGGATAGACTGTCTTACCATTACTTGCTCATTTGTAAATTCAAAATTCATTCGATTTACCTCCTTTTAGTATTAAAAGCTATAATCATAAACCCAAATATTGATACCAATAATTTCACTAAAAATAGGAGCAGTCTATTTTGAGACTGCCCCTTCTCATTTACTCCCATAGTTGAGGATACTATAGGAATAATAAATTGACCCTTTTTCAAAACTACAAACTGATTATTACTTATTTAAAATTGATAAACCCATCATAACTAGTTAGATTAATAATCATAACCTTGTCCAAGATAAACTTTTTACTGTTTCAAATGCATCATAGAGCTAGCAACAACATAAACCATACCAGCTAAAATAACCACATATTGAATTATTCTTTTCCTATCCATCATTAACCCCCTATTATGATTTAAGTAAATTATTTTCTATCGTCATTAATTACATTTGACGACCAATTACAATATTTAGAATATCACTTGTACCATCAGTATTAAATGAAATAGCAACCCCAGAAAGCTGACGCACTATTGGATAATCCTTACGTAGAAGTCCGTTAGCACCCATAGAACGCATTACATAAGAAATACCATTATAAGCATTTATAGCTGAATACTTCTTACAATGTGCAAGTGAAATTAGAGTGTTTTCATCCTCATCTATGCATTTTGCGGCCTGGAAAGTAAGCATTCTACTAGCCTCAAGCTCAGTTAACCTATCAGCATATGCAAATGACATACTTTGATTCTTAACTAATGGCTTTTTAAACTGTACTCTGTTTCTCACATACTCAAGACCTGTTTCAAGACACCCCATATAAGCACCATTATTCATGGCAGCAACACAAAGTCGAGCTCCATCAATTACCCTAAGTGCTCCAGAGAAACCCTTCCCAATAGGGTAAACCATCATATTGTTATCAACTTTAACATCATCAAATATAACTTCACCAGTAACCATAGCATGTGCACCAACCATATCATACTGCTCACCAGTGGATACTCCTGAGCTATTGGTCTCAATTGCAAATGTACTAATTCCCTTATATCCTTCTCCTGTTTGAACATATGTCATTAGTAAATCAGCTGAATGAGCATTTGTTATCCAGCTCTTTCTACCATTGATAGTCCAAACTCCATTTTCCTCAGTTGCAGAAGTTGTTACACTTGACGCATCTGAACCACACTCTGGCTCAGTTAATAAAAATGCACCTATCATTTCACCGGTCATTAACTTCTTAAGATACTTATCTTTAACTTCCTTGTTATCACTTAAAGAAATTCCAAATGCAGTATGATTATGTACCGCAAGTGCAAATGTGAAACCGTAATCTGCTTTTGCAAGCTCCTCAAGTACAAGTACATAAGTTTCTTTGCTATAACCATATCCGCCGTCACTTTCATCTATTGCAAGAGGACAGAAAAGCTTTATTGCCTCACTTAAAGTCTCCCTTGGTTGAACATGGTCTTTCTCCCAGCTAGCAGCAAAAGGAGCAATTTTATTTTCTGCAAATTCCTTAGCTTTTTCTATAATTTCTTCATTTACTTCACCTATTGGCTTTGAATATAAATTTAACGACATAATAACTCCTCCTAAATTCTTATACTTAACTATGCTTCATTTAATAAAGCATCCTCCGATTTATTTGCTAATACTGTGCTAGGCGCAGGACTATCTTTTGCGCCAATTATTAGATACACTACAATACCAACAGCAAGTCCCCATGCAGCACCTTTGGCAGCAAGAGTAACAGCCATAACACCACAAATACTACGTTGCTCTTTAGTATGTAGCATCTGCATTGCTATATACATAGAAGCATATCCTTGAATAGCAAAATTGATACCTGTTGCTATAGGTAAAATAGGTTTAAAAAGATTAAGCAATGGCATAAATAACATACCGAATGCCATAAATAAAATGAATGCTATAACACCGTCATAAACACTATTCATTTCCTTTTCACCCTTCTTGTATCTTTCAATCGCTGCAACTGTACCTGATCCCCATAAAGGTCCACAACAAGGTGGGAATGGGAAGAAAATACCCATGATACCATTTCTGATTGCACATGAAATATGACAACGGTCACTATCATAGTCAAGAGTCTCATCAGGTCTCGCTATGTTAGCCTGACTTACATACTCATCAGCATAAATGAAGTCACCAAGTGCAATAACGTATAGAGCTATAGCTGTTGGAATAGCTGATATCCATATTTCTAGCGGTGGTATACCTACTGCAAAAACAGTCATCGTATTGAAAATATCTTTATAATTTGCAAAATTCACAATAATACCGTCAGCAAATAAATTCGGCGGTATCGTTAACTCTTTAATCAAAAGACCTACTGCAAAGGCACCAACTATAGATACGGCCATGCCATACTTGGTCAATTTGGCATAAATCTTATTCTTAGTCCACTCCTCATTTCTAAGGGAGAACATTAGTAAAAATGCAATCAAAATACCAAACATTAAGGACACTGGGTTTCCTACCATTCTTCTTGTAAAACAATCCATCATTGATGAAATAGCTGCTCCCATAAGACATCCTGCTCTAAGTGAAGATGGGACGTGCTTAACAACCTTATTTGCAAGTCCAGTCACACCTAGGATAAGGAATATCAGTCCAAGTGATACCTGCATGGCAATGAGAGCCTGTATTCGGGTTGTCACATCGGGGAATGTCCATAAAAATGCTAAACTTAGGGGGACACCCGGTGTAATCCACCCTGGGAATACTGGATCACCCATGATTGGATTGATTGTATAAAGCATATTGTTAACGAAAACAAATATTACTGTAGTTGAAAACGGTAAGCCTGTTAGTTCTGAAATAAATCCAGCCCCAGCTAAAGGTGCTGCAATGTTTAATATACCAATGATTGCCTCTGGCCATTCCCATCCCATATGTATGAAAGGAATACGAATTTTAAATGGACCAAATCTTATATGTGGTTGCTCTTTTCCGTACTGTCTTTTAATTAGCGCACGCATATTGTCACTCCCTTAATTATTTAAATGATTGTAATTTTTTTTTTGCCCACTTTTAACTAAATCTTTAAACCCATTGCTTCATCTCTAAAGATACATTCATCCATAAGCTTTACATCTTTGATGATTGGCTTGAATGCCATGTGACCGAGTACATCCTTCTCTAAATCAATACCCGGAGCTATCTCAATAAGTTCTACACCTTCCTTAGTCAACTGGAATACTGCTCTCTCTGTAACGTATAAAATTCTTTGTCCGATAGAAGCTGCATACTTTCCTGAGAAAGTGATTTGCTCTACTTCATCAATTAACTTGTCTATCTTACCTTCCTGAAGGATTGTTACTTTACCGTCCCCTGTAGCTATCTTAAGTCCACCAGCTGTGAAAGTACCACAGTATACAACAGTGCTTGAATTCTGAGTGATATCGATAAATCCACCACAACCAGCAATCTTAGGTCCAAAACGACTTACATTGATATTACCGTCCTTATCCATCTGAGCTAGACCAAGGTAAGCGACATCAAGTCCACCACCGTCGTAAAAATCAAACTGTGTAGGCTGATCTACTAAACAATCTGGATTGATAGCTGCACCGAAATCAAGTCCTCCAGCAGGAATTCCACCAATAGTACCAGACTCAGCAGTTAGGGTTAACTGACTTCCCAATCCCTCTTCAACAGCAACATTAGATACACACTCCGGAACACCAATACCTAAGTTAACTACACAGTTAGGAACTAACTCATAAGCAGCTCTACGAGCAATTATCTTTCTAGCATCAAGTGGTAATTTCTTTAAAGATGATAGTGGAACCCTAGTTTCACCACTATAAGATGGATTGTATCTAGTAGTGTATGTTTGTCCGTGGAAATCTGGTCCAGTTTCAACAATAGCATCTACATATATTCCAGGGATACGTACTAATCTAGTATCTAGTACACCATACTCAACAATTTTCTCAGCCTGAACAATTACCTTACCTCCACAACAATGTGCAGCCTGCGCAATTGCAAGAGCCTCTGAATAAAGTGCTTCCCTATGGAATGTACAGTTACCACGAGTATCAACATAGCTTGCTCTTATAATACCTACATCTATTTGCATAGGCTTATACCATAAGTACTCTTCTCCACCTAACTCAGCCACTTCTATAATATCTCCAGCATCATATGCCTTTTGGTTCACCTTTCCACCTTCAACTCGTGGATCTATATAAGTTTGTAAACCAACATTTGATAGCACACCTGGCTTACCACCAGCAATAGCTCTAATTAAATGATCAATCTGCCCTAAAGGAAGATTGTATGCTGCAATCTTGTTGTCAGCAGCAAGCTTCATCATTTCTGGAATAAGTCCAAAATGACTTGTGATAATAGTATCTGCTAGACCTTCATGGGCTAATTGGCTGATACCACTTTTATTACCATCACCTAAACCAGCTGGACATATAAGCTTCATTCCTGATGGTTGCTTCTTATCTAAATAAGAATCCCTTATACTATGAATTATCTCCTCTGGCAACATGTTGCCTACAAAACCACCAAATGCAACCGTATCTTTATCTTTGATACAGTTTGCAACTGCTTGTTCTGCTGTCATTACTTTAATCATAAAATGCCTCCTATATTTTCATAAAAATTTCTTTTCCGACATTATTACTTTGCAATTAGTATGCCAAAAATATAATTTAAAAATTTTTTTAAAGCTATTTGCTTATGAAAAGTAGCGTTTTCCTTGAAAATACGGTAAATTTTTAACAAAGTTTTTTTATTAATACATATTGCATATAGGATTAAGACAAAAAAATAAAGAAATCATCGTCTTGTATTTGAGACAACAATCTTTTAAACAATACAAATACTCAACTAACATATAATCTACTGTTTTAAATATTTTCACTCCTGTTCTTTTATTTTAATTTTGATATACAGATATCAAATTAAGCCTACCTACTTTCGTCTCACATTCAAGACACCGTCTTATATTTGAGACGTATTTTTATATAATCGTTCTAAAGCCCACACATTGAAGACTTAAGCAATAATCTCCTACTTGAAACATAGCTTGTATTATTATTCCATATGTGATATTTTGAAATCACAATTATTTGAAATATTTAATTATAAACATAAAATATTTGTTTAATACTAATCTAACTGGAGGTTTAAAATGAAAGATTTGTTCACAAATCTGATCTCGAAATCAAAACTGATAGAAAACAAAGACAATAATAAGTTTTTATTTAAACACCTATACGATCTATCAGAAAAAACTAATCACCTTCAAAATATATTAGAGTATGCAAAAGTAGGATTATTCCTTACTTCCAATACCGGTGAAGTTCTTTACATAAACTCAATGTATGAGGAAATGACAGGTTTAAAAAGAGAAGATATACTTCATAGAGATGTACGTAACCTAGTAATAAACGGAGAAATCTATAAATCCACTGCAGTTACCACCATCGAACGTAGAAAATCTATCACAGCTGAACTTTTTTTCGAGACTACTAAACGTTTAATAACAATAAGTACCACTCCAATTTTTGACGACTCAGGAGAACTAACTATGGTAGTTGGAAGTATGAGTGATACTACTGAATTAATGCAAATGAGGGAATCTTTTCTTGAAGTTAAAAATAGTCCCCTCAACAGAAATCTTGTGGAAAAAGAACTAGATGAATGTCTTAAGGACAATACTTGTCAAATAATTGCCAGGGATATTAAGATGTTAAGGGTTCTTCAATATGCTAGCAAAGTATCAAACTCAAATGCTACAGTTCTAATAACAGGTGAGACAGGAGTAGGAAAAGAAGAACTGACCCATTTCATCCATGGGAAAAGCTCAAGAAAAAACAACCCCCTTGTTGAAGTTAACTGTGTAGCTATACCAGAAACCCTTATTGAAAGTGAGTTATTTGGTCATGAAGGCGGAGCTTTCACAGGAGCCAAATCATGTGGTCATAAGGGCTTTTTTGAGCAAGCAAATGGTGGTACACTTTTCTTAGATGAGGTTGGTGAACTTCCATTACTTATGCAGTCCAAACTGCTTAAGGCAATACAGGAAAGAAAAATAGTTAGAGTTGGTGGAACAAAAGCAATTGATATAGATGTAAGGTTAATTGCAGCAACAAATCAGGACCTTAAATCAATGGTTTCTAACAAGCAGTTTAGACCAGATTTATTTTATAGACTAAACGTAGTTCCAATAACTATCCCACCACTAAGGGAAAGGAAAAATGATATTATACCCCTAGCTCTTCATTTTTTATCTACTTTTAATGATTTTTATGATAAAAATTTAACATTTTCTTCTGCGTGTCTTATTCAATTGCAGGAGCACCACTGGCCAGGTAACATAAGAGAACTAAAGAATCTCATTGAAAGAGCCTGTGTAACATGTGAAAGTAATATACTAACTGAAGATATGCTCTTTGAGAGCCAGATTGTAGAAAATGACATTCAAAATAACGAATGGAAAAGCAATCTTTCCGAAATACTAGAAAAAACGGAATATAACTTTATTAGAGAATACTATGACCACTATAAAAGTGTAAGAAAAGCCGCTGAAGCATTAGGAATGGACAGGTCAACATTCAATAGAAAAAAACTTGCTTATGAAAAAAAATATAAGAGCCATATATAAAAATGAAGGGGCAGTCCTGAATTAGACTTTTTAGCCCCAAAAACTCAAAAATAATAAAAATCACTTAAAAACTGACTTACATCATGGTCGGCTTTTGGTGATTTTTTTCTTTGTTGTTTTTTCTCAGGAATTTTAGGCACAACAAAAACAGGTCTGAGTAATAATTTATCAAATTTCAATTATGCAGCTAGGCTTTCACTTTTACCAGTAAATTCTTTGAGTTTTCCTGTAATAAATTTATGGTATTTCATTATGTTTTTCCCCACTGCATTAAGTAGAAATTCTTTATATACTTTTTCTTCACTTCTATGATTAAAGCTTGTAAAATCTTCATTGGCTTTTATATTTCCAAAATAACCCTCAGTCTGAATTGAACGAATTTGTCTGTTAAGTATTCCTCTATCACTTAAAATATTTGTGTGGGATTCTAGCTTAAGCCTCTCCCAAACTTCATTAACCTTCATTACTTTATTTTTCTCATAATGTTTTTCAGGATCATATTTCCATAAACATTTTTCTTTATGAGGGCAAGCTGTACAGTTATCACATTTGTATACATGGAATTCTTGTAAAAATCCATTTCTCATTGATTTTTCAGTCTTTGTATGTGATAGTTTTTTTCCTGCGTGACAAATATAATAGATTTCATCTTCATTTACTACTTTCTTCATGTTATAGTGTTTACCTATATCTTCTTTATAAGCTTTCTTCTTCATTTTTTCATGTGTCTGTAACTTAATATAACTCTTTATATTGTTATCACGAAGATATGTTAAATTTCTCTGACTGCAATAACCACTGTCTGCTGTAATTTCTCTTAAGTCTATTAGAATTTGAGGGGCCAAGCCCCAAAAAGTTTTTTTGTTTTGTTTTTTTGGGGCTAGTAGATTCTTTTGTGGGGGATTGCTCCTCTTATGCCGCCGGTTGGGTTGGGGATGTCGCCGGTGTATCTTGGGATAAGGTGTAGGTGGACGTGCATTATTGTTTGGCCTGCTGCTAGTCCGGCGTTGATGCCTATGTTGTAGGCGTCGGGGCTGTGGGTCTGGTCTAGGTATAAATGCTAAGATAAAAATGACCTAAGTTGTCCGTATAAGAATGTACATAATCGTACATTAGTATTATACTTTTGCTGAGGTGAAAGATGTGCAGAATATAATAACTAAGTATGAAATAAAAAGATTAGAGGATATATC
>JAOARG010000036.1 GCA_025210655.1 Bacillota bacterium | reverse complement strand
TAACGGGGCGGTCTTGAAAACCGTTAGGGTGCAAGCCCACGTGGGTTCGAATCCCACCCTCTCCGCCATATATATTAGGGCCTTTAGCTCAGCTGGTTAGAGCGCCCGGCTCATAACCGGACGGTCCGGGGTTCGAGTCCCTGAAGGCCCACCATTTTATGAATATGTAGATATGCCCAGATAGCTCAGTCGGTAGAGCAGGGGACTGAAAATCCCCGTGTCGGTGGTTCGATTCCGCCTCTGGGCACCAGAAGAAAGCTACTGTATAAATTATTATATAGTGGTTTTTTTTATGCAAAATTTTAGACTATTAATGTACATTATAAATATATATGTATATCATTTGTGGATAAAAAGATCTTATTAAATCTTTATCCACAAACAATTATATATTTTCTAAAGTATTGTTATTAAAGTTAATGAATGGTGAACTTTATGTGGATAAGACTGAATTTTCTTAAAATTATCCACATTCTAATAACATTTTATGTTTCCATCAAAAAATCATGGGTATTATAAACTTACCTAAAGAATTAAAGGATTGGTGGTGGATAAATGGGAAAGAAGGAAAGATTGATACAATCACTAAATATTATTGACCAGGAAATATCAAGACTTGTTAAGAAGAGACGGGAGCTTGAGAAGCTTCTCGAAAAATCTTCTGATGATAAATATAAGCTACTTGAGTTTGACAGTGAATACATAAATATTTTAGAAGAAGTTAAGGAGAAGGAACAAATAAGCTGATATGAATACATTGATTGAACTGGAAAATAAAAGAACATATCTATGAGTCCATGGTAAATTTGGATTTAAGATATGTTCTTATTCATTTAGTATTAATTTAGTTTTTCTTTCTATTTACAAATATGATTCCTGTGGATACTAGTATTAGGGAAATAACTATCTTGTATGTAAGATTTTCACCTGGTAAAAACATAGCTGACAAGATTGTACCCCATACAGGTATTTGAAACTTGAATATGGAAATCTTACTTATAGGGTTATATTTGATAAGTGTAAACCATAGTGAAAATGCCACAGCAGATATTGTACCAAGATATATAAGTAGACTAAAGCTAGTAGTATTGAAGTTTAAACTATTAAATCCTACTGACATTCCACCGTATCCTATTAGAAATAATGAACCAATGAATAATTGACTTGCTGTCATTAGTAGTGGTGATACGTGGCGGGATATCTCCTTAGCGTATATCCCCGCGATAGCAGAGAGTGTTGCTGTTATAAGAAGGAATCCTTCACCGGTAAATTTGAATCCACCACCTATGGATGATCCACTACCTAGATTAATAAGTATTACTCCTGCAAAACCAAATAATAGTCCTGATACTGTATTTCTTGACATTTTATCATTAGCATAATAAAAATGTGCGAAAAGTATGGATAGGAAAGTACCGAAGGCTGTTATTATTGCACTTTTAATTCCTGTTGTATTGGAAAGTCCAATATAGAAAAATGTGTAGTGCAGGGAAGTTTGCAGAAAAGATAGTAGTATAAGATGTTTAAATCCTGTTTTTGTAAGGTTAATCTTTTCTCTATTAATTATCATAAAGATAAATATTAAAATTCCTGAAATCATAAATCTGTACCCAGCAAAAAGTATCTTATACTGATATGGGGCACTTCCTATTCCTAGAAGACTATAACTTGTTTTAATTGCTGGAAATGCACTTCCCCATAGTAGGCAGGATATGGTAGCAAAAATAAAAGTATATAAATTGTTTTCGAAAATCGATTTTTTCACGTGTATTCTCCTTTATACTATATTTAGTCATGTAAAATTTGTATGACTGATGTATCATAAGATCAGATTTCTACTTGATATATATTATAATAAATTCTACCACTTTAAAATGCTAAAGTAAACAATAAGGATCTTGAAAAAATTATATAACATTTGCCAGAAAATTATAAAAAGTTGTACATAAAAGCATGATAAAAAGGCTTATAAATGTTATACTTAATATAGGTACACATATATCCTCTATGCGAGTAATATAAACTTCATGGAGGTTAATTTATATAGTTAAAGAGGTGTTGATTTGAACAGTATTATGGCTATTTTTTACAACATTAGATTAATTGACATATTGGATATTGTTATTGTGGCCTATGTCATATATAAACTACTTATGCTTATTAAGGAAACAAGGGCTGAGCAGCTTATTAAGGGGCTTCTTATTCTTGTGCTTATTTCAAAGCTAAGTGAGTGGGCAAAACTATATATGCTGAATTATTTACTCAAAAACACTCTTACCCTAGGTGTAGTTGCTCTTCTTATTGTATTTCAACCGGAACTTAGAAGGGCTCTTGAATATATTGGAAGAAGTAAGTTGTTAAAGAAATCTATAGTAGAGATTTTAGATGAAGAAAGACTTCAAAATATTGATGAAATAGTGAATGCGGTTGCTTCTCTTTCAAGGCAAAAAATTGGTGCACTTATAGTTATGGAAAGGGAAACTGGACTAAATGAAATAATAGAGACAGGTATTGATATTAATGGTAATGTTTCAAGTGGTCTTTTGATTAATGTGTTTATACCAAATACTCCACTACATGATGGAGCGGTTGTTATAAGGAAGAATAAAATAATGGCAGCAGGCTGTTTTTTGCCCTTATCGGAGAATAAAAACCTGTCTAAGGAACTTGGAACAAGACATAGGGCTGCCCTAGGAATGGTAGAACATTCAGATGCTCTTGTTATAATTGTTTCAGAGGAGACTGGAGCTATGTCTGTAGCAATGAATGGAAGACTTTCTAGATTCCTAGATTCTAATTCTCTTAAGAATATTATCAAGAATGCCTTTATTTCGAAGGAAAATAAAATCATAAGCAGAAAGTGGTGGAATAGAAATGTTAATAGATAAGATAAGGGATATGTATGAGAATTCTAGAATATCACAGAATACTGCTCCTAAAATACTTTCACTTCTTATTTCATTTCTTCTATGGATATTTGTTATGGATCAGGTAAATCCAGAGCAGATAAAGCTTATTTCTGATATTCCAGTAACTCTACTTAATGTGGAGGAACTTGAAAATAACGGATTAGTACTGATGGATAGTAGGGATGAATTTTTTATAAGTGCAAAAGTTCTTGGTAGGAGAAATGATTTGTTGAATATTTCTGCCCAAGATATAAGGCTTAGCGCTGATGTATCTGGATATGGAAAGGGAGAAAATCAGATTCCTGTAGATATTAAGAGTTTCCCGGGAAATGTAACTGTTGACGAGTTGTCATCGACAAGCCTTGCTATTAATTTAGACAGGGTAGTTGAACTTCCTAAGCTTGTTGAAATAAAGCTTAATGGGGAGATACCATCTGGTCATGTGAAGGATGGTGTAATTATTAATCCAGAGGAGGTTCTTGTTAAGGGGCCGGAGTCAATAGTAAATACTGTTGATAAACTTGTTGGAGAGGTAGAAATTGAGGGTGTTGTTCAGGATATCCAAAGGGATGTTGTGATTAAAGCTATAAATATTGAAGGTAAGAATGTACCAGATGTTACTATAAAGGATAAAATTGTTAGGGTTGATTATCTTATAGATGAACTTAAGACCATAAATATAAGACCTGTAATTAAAGGTAATGTATCAAGTGAATATTTTTTAGTTGACTATAGCGTGAATCCAGAAAAGGTTACTATAAAAGGTGACAGTGAAATACTTGAACAAATCGAGAATATTATTACTAAACCGGTGGATGTTTCAAGTAGTACCTATTCTTTTGAGAAAGTACTTGAACTTCAACTTCCAGAAGGAGTACAGACAATGTATCTCGATGTTCCAATTAAGATAAAAGTAAATATTGAGAAAATACTTGAGAAGTCATATGAAGTACCAATCAGCAGTATTAAGGTTATTAATCTGCCAGAACCTTTTGTTACTAATTTAAGTAGCATAGAAGATGTACTTACAGTAAGTGTAAAAGGGGTAGAAAGTAGCTTTGAGAGTTTCAATATAGAGAATGTAGCTCTTGAGATAGATGCTAAAGACTTTATTATTGGACGAAATGTTGCCAACATTGTAGCTAAATCAGAAGATAGGAGTATGGAGATAACGGTCAATCCATCTAATCTGTTCCTTGTAGTATCTCAGGAACAATTAGATCAATAGGGAGTTGGGGAAATAAGTGAAAGCGGTATTGGAGAAATTTTTAGAATCTACCCACGATGCAATCATTGCTATTGATACTGATTGCAAAATAATACTTTTCAATAAGTCTGCTGAACGATTGACAAAGAAAGATGCTTCTAAGGTAATAGGTCAAGATATTAGGGACGTAATAGTAAATACCCGTCTACCCCTGATACTTGAAACAGGTGTTAATGAACTTAATAGAAAACAGCCCCTGGATGATATAAATATAATCACAAATAGAATGATTATTAGGGATGATAATGGAAATACAGTTTCCGCTATAGCAGTATTTAGGGATATATCAGAATATGTTGAACTTGCTGAGGAAATTACTAATCTTAAGGATATGAAAGTTATGCTAGAGGCAATTTTTGATTCTACAGAGGATGCTATTTCTGTTGTAGATGAAAAGGGTCAAGGAATGATGATTAATCCAGCATATACTAGACTTACGGGTTTCACTTCTAAGGATATTATTGGCAAGGTTTGTACAATGGATCTTAGTGAGGGAGAAAGTGTTCATTTAGAGGTTCTTAGGGAAAGAAAAGCCGTTAAGAATGTCAGAATGAGAGTAGGCCCAATGAAGAAAGACGTTATAGTGGATGGAGCCCCTATTATAGTTAATGGGGTATTAAAGGGGTCTGTTGCTGCCATACATGATATTACAGAAATTAGTAAGCTAAATATAGAACTAGACAGGGCAAAAAGGATAATTAGAAATCTTGAAGCTAAGTATACTTTTGAAGATATTATTGGTGAAAGTGAAATTTTTAATAGTGTTATTGAGAAGGCTAAACTTGCTGCATCTACACCAGCTACTGTTATTATACGTGGTGAAAGTGGAACTGGTAAGGAATTATTCGCCCATGCAATTCACAATCAGTCTGAGAGAAAAAATGCTCAGTTTATTAGGGTTAATTGTGGAGCAATAAGTGAAAATATACTTGAAAGTGAGCTTTTTGGATATGAAGAGGGTTCATTTACTGGAGCCTTAAAGGGTGGTAAGGCTGGCTATTTTGAAATGGCAGATGGGGGAACAATATTCCTTGATGAGATTGGAGAAATTGCATTAAGTACACAAGTAAAGCTTCTAAGGGTTCTTCAGGAGAAAGAGGTTCTTAGGGTTGGATCATCTAAGCCAGTACCAATAGATGTAAGAATAATATCTGCAACCAATGCTGATCTTGAAAATGCTATAAAGGAGAATAAGTTTAGAAAAGATCTTTATTATAGACTAAATGTTTTTCCAATTAAAATTCCATCTTTGAAGAATCACAAGGATGATATTCACTTATTGGTAGATCATTTAATCAAGAAATTCAATCAGGAATATGGGAAAAACGTGATCGGTATTTCGGATGATGCACTTGAACTTATTCATAGATATGATTGGCCGGGAAATGTTAGGGAACTTGAAAACTTTATTGGAAGAGCCATAATCAATATGGGTGTAAAGGGTGGATATATAGATGTAGCTCACTTACCTAAGTTGATTGTTGAGGATACAGTAATTGTAGAAAAGTCGGGCCTAGTAATTAATAAATTGTTAGAAGAAAGTGATGTTGCTGTACTTGATAAAAAGATACAGGAATTTGAAAAGTCATATCTAGAGATGGTTTTGGCTAAGAATAATGGGAATAGAACTAAAACGGCTAAGGTCTTAGATATTTCAATTAGAAATCTTTATTACAAAATGAAAAAGTATAATATAAAGGATTAAAATGTGCAAATTATTGCATATAATCTTATGAAGTGCAATTTGATGCATGCATATTTTTGCGCTATTTGAAATAATGATGTATAATTATATTACAGTCTCTTATGGACATATAACAATTGAATAATCGACATATGCTAATAGCTTTGTTTAATGCTATCAAATGTAAATATATTTTACTATGACAACTTTGGATTTTTAGGGATTCAAGGTTGTTTTTTTTGTAGCTGTTAGACTAGTTTTAATTTTTAGAAAATTGTGATATCTTATAGATGTTTGTTGATTATTAATACATATTTTTAAAAACTTAAGAGTCGGTACAAGTGGCACAAAAATTGCTTATATATTACTATGTGATAAGAAATTCTGGGGGTGGGATTTTGTCAAAGGAAATGGTATTAGTGATTAATCCGGGGTCAACGAGTACTAAAGTGGCTCTATTTAAGGGGAATGAAAATGTAGTGGGCACTAGTTTAAAACATTCTCCGGAAGAACTTAACAAGTTCGAAAGAATTGTGGATCAGTACGAGTACAGAAGAGACATGATCATCAAATGGGTTGAGGAAGAAGGACATCTTTTAGAAGAATTATCATGTGTGGTTGGAAGGGGAGGTCTTTTGAGACCAATCTCCAGTGGAATCTATAGGGTTTGTGATTTTATGATTAATGACCTGAGAATAGGATATCAGGGAGAACATGCCTCTAATTTAGGAGGAATTATTTCTAGAAGTATCGCAGATGAAATTGGGGTAGAATCTCTTATAGTAGATCCTGTTTCTGTTGATGAATTCAAGGATGTAGCTAGAATATCAGGACTAAAGGAGATTACTAGAAGATCCTTGCTCCACGCTCTAAACATAAAGGCCAAGTCATATAATGTCGCAAAGGCTATGAAAACTCCTTTAGAAGAGATTAATATGGTAGTTGCCCATCTTGGTGGAGGAATTTCAGTTGTTCCCATAGAAAAGGGAAAAATGATCGATACAAACAATGCTAATGAGATGGGGCCATTTTCCCCTGAAAGAACAGGGGGGCTTCCTGTAGGAGATTTAATTAGAATGGCATACTCAGGTAAATATACTGAGGCTCAGTTAAAAAAGAAGATCAAGGGAAATGGGGGACTTACTTCATATCTTGGAACTAATGATGCTGTTGAAATTGAAAGAATGATTGAAGAGGGTAATGAGTATGCAAAGCTTGTTTATGAAGCCATGGCATATCAGATTGCTAAAGAAATCGGGGCTATGGCGACCGTACTAATGGGAGATGTTCAGGCTATAGTACTTACAGGTGGACTTGCCTATTCAAAACACCTTGTCAATTATATAAAATCAATGGTTAATTTTATTGCGCCAGTTGTAATTGAAGCTGGTGAAGATGAAATGGATGCATTAAATCAAGGTGCTCAAAGGGCCCTTGATAACAAGGACTTAATAAAAGACTACAAGAAAGAAGTGATGAAGTGATTAGAAATTTTGAGGAAATGCTTTTACATGCCAAGACTATAGGCAAAAAGAAAATTGCAGTTGCCTGTGCTCAGGATGAGGATGTTCTAAAGGCAGTTGAAAATGCTAGATCAAAGGATATAGCGGATGCAATACTTGTAGGGGATCAGGAAAAAATTTGCGAAATTCTAAAATCTATAGGTGCAGATTGTGACAAGTATGAAGTTAGAGATATCAAGGATTTGGCTGAGGCATCTTTGGAAGCTGTAAGATTAGTTTCTTCTGGTGAAGCTGACTTAGTGATGAAGGGATTAGTTGATACTTCAATAATACTAAAGGCAGTGTTAAACAAAGAAGTAGGTTTAAGAACTGGAAATGTTTTAAGTCATGTTGCTTTATTTAAGGTTGAAGATTTCCCAAGACTTTTAGTAATAACAGATGCAGCAATGAATATTGCTCCTGATCTAGAAGCTAAAAAACAGATAATTGAAAATTCACTGGCTGTAACTAAGGCTTTAGAAATTGATTTACCAAAGGTAGCAGTACTTTGCGCTAAGGAAAAAGTTAACCCTAAAATGCCTGCAACTGTTGAAGCTAAGGAACTTGAGGATATGAATAAGGCAGGAAGGATTGAAGGATGTATTGTTCAAGGTCCTATGGCTTTAGATAATGCTATATCTAAGGAAGCTGCTGAGCACAAGGGGATTACTGGTGAGGTAGCTGGCGAGGCTGATATATTACTTTGTCCAAATATTGAGGCAGGAAACATATTCTATAAGGCCCTTGCATTCCTTTCAAAATCAAAGAGTGCAGGTGTAATAGTTGGAGCGAAAGCACCTATTATTCTTACATCTAGGGCAGATTCTTCAGAAACTAAGTTGAATTCAATAGTACTAGGGGTACTAATGGCAGATAAAATGTAACAACAATCAAACTAATGTATTTATAGATATCATATTTTGGGGAAGGTGGATTTTTTAATGAGCGAATTTAGAATTTTGGCGATAAACCCAGGTTCTACATCAACAAAAATAGCTATATATGATGGGGAAAAGCCTGTATTTGAAACAACATTGAGACATCAAAGTGATGAAATTGCAAAATATAAGACAGTTTATGACCAGTATGAATTTAGAAAGAATGTTATTCTTGATGTTCTTGATGAGAATGGCATAAACATTAGAAAACTAGGGGCTGTTGTAGGTCGTGGGGGACTTCTTAAGCCAATAGAAGGTGGAACTTATAATGTAAACGATAGAATGGTAGAAGATTTAAAAGTAGGAGTACTTGGGGAGCATGCATCAAACCTAGGGGGAATTATTGCTAGGGAGATAGCATCAAAGCTTAACATACCTTCATTTATTGTGGATCCGGTTGTAGTTGATGAATTAAGTGATATTGCAAGGGTTTCAGGAATGAAGGAAATAAATAGAATATCTATATTCCATGCCCTAAATCAAAAAGCAGTAGCAAGAAGGGCTGCTATTGAGATCAATAAGGATTATGAAGATGTGAACTTTATTGTTGCTCATCTTGGAGGTGGAGTTACAGTAGGTGCACATAAAAAGGGTAAGGTTATTGATGTAAATAATGGTCTAGATGGGGAAGGACCATTTTCTCCAGAAAGATCTGGTGGACTTCCAGTGGGAGCACTTGTAAAGATGTGTTTCTCAGGAGATTACACAATTGATCAGATTAAAAAAATGATTACTGGAAAGGGTGGACTTGTTTCATACCTTGATACTAATGATGGAAGAAAAGTTTCTGAAATGATAAATGATGGTAACAAGGAGGCTAAACTTATCTATGATGCACTTGCATATCAGGTTGCAAAGGAGATAGGTGCATGCTCAGCAGTTCTTAAGGGTGATGTTGATAGAATTATCATTACTGGTGGACTTGCTTATGATAGTGAGCTTATAGCATTTATCAAGGATATGGTTGGATACATTGCTGAAATCATAGTTTATCCAGGAGAAGATGAAATGAAGGCACTTGTAGAAGGCGGATTGAGAGTTCTTAGGGGAGAAGAAGAGCCTAAGACATACGAATAAGATTGGTGAGTGCATATGTTTAGTGATAAGAGAATCAAAATAATAATTGGTCACTATGGAAGTGGAAAGACTGAATTTGCAGTTAACTATGTTATGAGACTTGCAAAGGAAAAGTCTGATGTCGCGATAGTAGATCTTGATATAGTAAATCCATATTTCAGATCGAGGGAAAAACATCCCTTGATGGAGAATGAAGGAATACTTGTAATATCAAGTGGCCTTGGACATAAGGCCAACCTAGATATTCCATCTGTTTCATCAATGGTAATTACACCATTACAGGATCAAAAGTATGATGTAGTACTTGATGTAGGAGGAAATTCAGTAGGGGCTAAAATTCTTAATAGATATAGACTTCAGATAGAGAATCAAGATTATGATATGTTTTGTGTAGTTAATGGAAATAGGCCGGATACTTCTACTGTTGATGGTGCCATAGAGCATATCAGAGAAATTGAGGCGTCTTCAGGGCTTAAGGTTACTGGACTGATTAACAATACTCACTTCTTGAGGGAGACAAGTGTTGAAGATGTAGTAAAAGGACAAGAACTTGTTGAAGAGGTATCTAGGGAAACAGGGATTCCTATCAAGTATATTTCATGTATTGAAGAAATATGTGATGATATGCCAGCTAAGTACCAGGATAAGTTATTCCCAATTAAGATGTATATGAGGGAAGCCTGGATGTAGATATATGTGTTGATAAAATCGAATGGAGGGTTGTAAAGTGGCAAAAGCTAAGGGTAAAGTTTCATTTAATGAGGATATATGTAAGGGCTGTGGTCTTTGTACAGTTGCATGTCCTGTAAAAATCATCACAATGAACACTAAAAAAATCAACGTGAAGGGTTATCACCCAGCACACGTTGAGGAAGTTGACAAATGTATAGGATGTGGGAACTGCGCGATAATGTGTCCAGATTCAGTAATAACTGTTGAAAGAGAAATGGTATAAGGGAGGGTTATGATCAATGGCTAAGATATTAATGAAAGGTAACGAGGCTATAGGAGCAGCTGCAATTAAGGCTGGATGTAAATTCTTCTTTGGATATCCTATTACTCCTCAAAATGAATTACCAGAATATATGTCAAAGGAAATGCCTAAAAATGGCGGAGTTTTCCTACAGGCAGAAAGTGAAGTTGCTGCAATAAATATGGTATATGGAGCTGCTGGAGCAGGTGCTAGGGTTATGACATCATCATCATCTCCTGGAATTGCTCTTAAGCAGGAAGGTATTACTTATATTGCTGGAGCTGAACTACCATGTGTTATAGTAAATATTGTTCGTGGTGGTCCTGGACTAGGTGGAATCCAACCAGCTCAGTCTGACTATTATCAGTCTACCCGTGGTGGTGGAAATGGTGATTACAGAATGCTTTGTTATGCACCAGCTAATTTACAAGAGATGTGTGACATCCTTATGGAGTCATTTGATATAGCAGACTATTACAGAAATCCAGTAATGGTAATCGGTGATGGTATGATTGGACAGATGATGGAGCCAATAGAGCTTAATGAGCCTACTTCAAAGAGAAATCTTCCGGAGAAAACTTGGGCTACTGATGGAACAAAAGGTAAAAGAGAAAGAAATATTATCAACTCACTTTTCCTAGATCCAGCTGAACTTGAAAATCATAACCATAGATTAGCTGCAAAGTACAATGAAATGAAAGAAAAGGAAGTAAGATTTGAAGCAAATAATCTTGAGGATGCAGAAATTGTATTGGTTGCTTATGGTACTACTTCAAGAATCGTTAAGAATGCTATTGAGCTTCTTAAGGAAGAGGGAATAAATGCAGGTCTTATTAGACCAATCACTTTATGGCCATATCCAGATAAGGCTTTTGATCAGATTTCAGACAAGTGTAAGGCTGTTCTTGCAGTTGAAATGTCTATGGGACAGATGCTAGATGATGTTAGAATCGCTGTAAATGGTAGAATCCCAGTTGATTTCTACGGTAGAACTGGTGGAATGATTCCAACTCCAGAAGCTATCGCAGACAAGGTTAGAGAAATGATCGGAGGTGCTAAGTAATGGCTATGGTATATGAAAGATCTAATGGTCTAGTAGATGTGGAAACTCATTACTGCCCTGGATGTACTCATGGTGTAATCCATAAGTTAGTTGCAGAGGTATTGGAAGAGTTAAATATTTTAGATAAATCAATCGGGGTTTGTCCTGTTGGATGTTCGGCCCTTGCTTATAAATATTTTAATTGTGATATGCATCAGGCGTCACATGGTAGAGCTCCAGCAGTTGCTACAGGTGTAAAAAGAGTACATCCTGATAGTATCGTTTGGACTTATCAGGGTGATGGTGATTTAGCTTCAATTGGTACTGCAGAAATTATCCATGCGGCACATAGGGGTGAAAAAATTACTGCTATATTTGTAAATAATGCAATTTATGGAATGACAGGTGGACAGATGGCTCCTACTACACTAATCGGACAAAAGGCAACTACAGCTCCATTAGGTAGAACAGAAGAGCATTCTGGAAAGCCACTTAAAGTTTCTGAAATGTTTGCAACTATTCCAGGTGCAGCATTTATAGAAAGAACAACAGTTCATAATCCTGCTGGAATAAGAAAGACAAAAGCTGCTATTAAAAAAGCATTCCAGTGTCAGTTAGAAGGTAAAGGCTTCTCAATGGTAGAAATACTTTCAACATGTCCAACTAACTGGGGTCTTACTCCAATAGACTCATTAAAGTGGTTAGAGGACAATATGATTCCATATTATCCTCTAGGAAATTTTAGAACGCCAGAGGGGGATGAATAAAATGTTAAGTGAGAAAATTATATGTGCAGGTTTTGGTGGACAGGGAGTTATGTCAATGGGACAGCTACTTACTTACGCAGGAATGTTAGAAGGTAAGGAAGTATCATGGTTACCATCATACGGACCAGAAATGCGTGGAGGAACAGCAAACTGTAATGTAATGCTTTCAGATCACATGATAGGTTCTCCAATCATTACGAACGATGCAACATGTGCAATAGTAATGAACCTTCCATCATTAGATAAATTTGAAAAAGATGTAGTAGAAGGTGGCTACCTTCTTATAAATTCATCCCTAATTGAGAAAAAATCATCAAGAGCTGACTTAAAAGTATACTATATCCCAGCAAATGAGATAGCAGTAGAAATAGGAAACTCAAAAGCAGCAAACATGGTAATGCTAGGAGCATACTTACAACTTTGCTCACCAGTAAAGGTGGATAGTATCCTTGAAGCATTTAAAAAAGTTTTCGGACCGTCAAAGGCTCACTTAGTGCCATTAAATGAAGAGGCATTAAAAAGAGGAGCTGCTTGTATTAAGTAAAAGTATAAAAAATGTACACCCTGGGGGATTATCCTTCGGGGTGTTTTTGTTGGCCTAAGGTTGCCTAAAGCTACATTTGATCGCGCCTAATCGCTGATTTTCAGCTGGCCTAATGTTGTTTGTCTTCAACTTTTCATTTTGAAAAGTTGAAGAACTTAAGAACAAGCTTAGGCTAATTGCAAAGCAAGACTTGGGCGCGATCGAAGTAGTATTAGGCAACCTTAGGCATGCAAAATAGCACAAACTCAAATGAAAAGAAAATAATTATAGTAAATAAGAAGATTATTATATTTTTGAAATATCCTCTATGATATAATTGTTGAAGAAAATGTATTTATTGTTTTTCCTGTTTTAGGGGTCTCAATATTTGCTTTGATTTCTAGGATAATAATGACCATTTATTTCTTTATAATTTATAGGATTTTTTAATTAAATGTATAATTTTTTTCTATTTATTGTATAATAGAAGTGTTGTAAAAACGTTATTTTATGGAGGTAAAGATTGTGGGAAGACTTTTTGGTACTGACGGAGTAAGAGGTATAGCAAATTTAGAACTGACACCAGAAATGGCTTATAAATTAGGTAGATTTGGAGCTTTTGTTCTTGTGAGCAGCAAAAAATCTACTGGTAGAATAATAGTAGGAAAAGATACTAGAATATCTGGAGATATGCTTGAAAGTGCATTAATAGCAGGAATTACTTCTGTTGGTTGTGATGTTGTAACTATTGGAGTTGCACCAACACCAGCGGTTTCTTATCTTGTAAGAGAGCTTAAGGCAGATGCAGGGGTAGTAATTTCAGCATCCCATAATCCTGTTGAGTACAATGGAATCAAGTTTTTCAACCAGGAGGGATACAAACTTCCAGATGAAATAGAGGAATCAATAGAAGAATATATACTTGAGAATAGAGATGTGCTTGAGGTACCTATTGGAGAAGATATTGGTAGAATATCTGTTGATCATAGTCTTGTACAAAAGTATAAGGAATTTGTAAAATCAACAATCAGCCATGACCTTTCTGGTATCAAGGCAATAATTGATACAGCTAATGGAGCTGCATTTGAGTCAGCAGAGCAAGCACTTAATGAACTTGGGGCAGATATTATTGCTATCAATAATAAACCCAATGGTTTAAATATAAATAAGCACTGTGGATCAACACATCCAGAGGTTGTTTCTAGGGAAGTAAGGGATAGAAGTGGTTATGTAGGTCTTGCCTTTGATGGAGACGCAGATAGACTTATTGCTGTGGATGAAGAGGGAGATGTTGTTGATGGTGATAAAATCATGGCAATATGCGGAACTCATCTTAAGAAGAAAAATCAACTTAAGAACAATACAGTTGTTTCTACAGTAATGAGTAATATTGGATTTGATATTGCGTTAAAAGAACATGAGATTGAAACAGTAAAAACTAAGGTTGGGGATAGATATGTACTTGAGTCAATGAAAAAAGATGATTATATCCTTGGTGGAGAGCAGTCTGGACATATTATTTTCCTTGAGCATAATACTACTGGAGATGGTCTTCTTACAGCAATTCAGTTACTTTCAGTAATGAAGGAAACTGGAAAGACACTTAGGGAACTAGCTGGGGTAATGAAGAAGTATCCTCAAGTATTAATCAATGCAAAGGTAAACAATAACAATAAAAACAGATTCTTTGAAGATGATGTGATTTCTAAGAAGATAAAAGAAGTGGAAAAGGTAATGGATGGACAGGGAAGAGTACTTGTAAGACCATCAGGAACAGAGCCGCTTGTAAGGGTAATGATTGAAGGTCAAGACGAGGTTCAGATGAGAGCCCATGCTCAAGAAATTGTAGACTTAATGGAAGAAAGATTAGCATAAAAAAAGTGAACCTCTAGGGGATATCCCCTTAGAGGTTCTTTTTTACGAAGACTGTAAAGTCCCAAAAGATAAAAATGAATTCTAAGTATATACTTAGAACAATATGTATAAATACCTTGCTAGCTGTAACTTATTTAGTAAAATGGTTTAACTTATGTTAAAAACAAAATAAGTAGATACTTTGAATTCCAGGGCGATGGAATTCATTATATATTAAATTTGGAGTTAATAACAGCTAACTTAATACTGTATACAACTAAGGATTATATCACAATGTCACATATAATAAAATAGTAAAATATCAAATTAACAGGGGGATATTATGATTCATATAAAAGCACATGATTCATGGAAAAAGTTTTTAACAAAGGATAGAGAAGAGCAATTACATAATATAATAGAAAACATTGGAGATGATTATACTCCAGAAAAGGAAAAGATTCTTAAGTTTATGGAAAATGATTTAGGAAAGGTATCAGGAGTAATAATTGGTCTAGATCCTTATCCTCAAAAAGGTGCTGCTACAGGAAGATGCTTTGAAGTGGGAGGACTTGAATCATGGTTTACACCATTTAAACAGGCATCACTAAGAAATATAGTTAGACTTATTTATAAAGAGTATAATCAAATACAGGAATACTCAGATATACTTAAATTCAGTGAAATAAGGGAAGAAATAAAGTCAGGTTCATTCCCCATACTTCCACCAAATCAATTATTCAAGTCCTGGGAAGAGCAAGGAATATTATTATTAAATGTATATTTAACAACAAAAATAGGTCAGCCAAAGGCCCATAAGAAATTGTGGGAAGACTTTTCTAAAGATCTGTTTACTTATATATCAGAAGAGAACCCAGATATCTACTGGTTATTATGGGGAAAGGATGCCCAAAGTCTTTCAAGGTATATATCAAAAGGAAATATAGTTACTGCAAATCATCCATCTAGGGTAAACAGTAAGAATCCAGAGGATTTTCTTTATTCGGAAAGTTTTAAGGTTTTGAAGGGAAAGGTAAATCTTTTAGGAGAATTAAAGTGATTAGGGATATCCCTAATCACTTTAATTAATTACACTTTTAATCAAATCTATCTCATTTCTAATAGAATCAAAATCCCCAGGAGTAAAAAGACCTTCGATAACAAGAGGTGCTTTGATATCCTTGATATGGTCAAGGAGGGGAATCTGATTACTTTCAATTATTGGAGTCCTACCCAATAATTCATTATATCCGCTTATATAAACACTAGCGATTTCATTATGAAAATTATCAATGTAATTATCAATATAAGAATCAAAACGAGTAGCCCTATTTATATCAAGAACAGTATTAAAATCATGCTCTTCCTTAGCACTTTTAAAATCACTCCAAGAAGCCCTGTTAGGGTTTTTAATATGATACTTGAAAGCACAACCCTTAAATACAGAGAAGTCAGTAATACAGTCAAAATTGAAAACAACAGAGTCAATTTTTGTTTTAGCAGTTAAGCTATTCATTAAAGCAATGATTTCATGAGTTAACTTATTATTACCATACTTTACCCCTCTCCAAGGAGCAAGCACAGAAATTTCATCAAAATGATTTAGTTCAGGATAAAGTTCTTCCATAGAAGAAAAAGTACGGAGCATTTTAATAGTACTAAAGGCAATTACTACCCTTTTAAAACCAAGATCCTTACATATATCCAGTTTTCTTTTTGGGCCAATATCCCATAAACAAAATGCAGAAGTAGAAATAGCTATATTGTCCATAGAAAAACCTCCTATATAAATCCTAATAAATAATAAATGCAATCGTTATCTTTTTAATAGAATAACGCATTTGATGAAGTAAATCCAATTTGAATATTCTATTGGAAGGAGGGATCTATAGATTTTTTTGATGTATGAAAGACTTTTTATAGTCTAGTATTCTTTTCTTATCAAGGACTTACGATTTACGGGGAATTGATAAATTTCCAATTTTTGAAATCAAAACGAATACATGGTAAAATAATGAAAGTTAAAAAATTACATAAGAAGAAGTATATAGTTCTATGACTATAAATATCTAATGATATGAATTTCGAGGGGGATATTATGAAAAAGTTGAGAGTTATTGCAGTGATAGTAATGTTGGTAGGTTTATTTGGACAGGTTTGTTATGGAATTACATATGAAGAATTAAAGGAGAAATGTAATGCTAATGTAGACTATTCTAAAATGACTTGGGAAGAAGCTTTAGCGTTTAGGGACGGAAAAGAATTTAATAATTTCGAAGCTGAGTTATCTAAATATATCGATTACAATTCGTTATCAAGATTGGCTTTTAGAATGGCTGGATATGAGGAATCTTTACTAGAGAGGTCAAAGTATCTAGGTTTTGATGAAAAGTTTCTTGAGGGAGTTAAAGTAGAAGATCTATCTC
>JAOARG010000002.1 GCA_025210655.1 Bacillota bacterium | reverse complement strand
TGGCGGATGCTTTTTGTTTCACAAAACCGTAAATATTAATTGAATAGGAACATTTCATTTAATATTTACTAGCGTAACTAGACGCAAGATTATGTATTTGTATATCTTGTACTAGACGTTCAAGTGAAACTTGAATTTTAGTCGTGATTTCTCATTGAGAAGAGCATTAGACAGGGGAAGTCTATTTAACGACTGCCCCTTTTCTATTATATACAAGGAGAAACTACTTTGTTTTTCCCTTCTTTTTTTGCTCTATATAACAAACTATCTACATCATTTATGAATTCCAAATCATTTTCTTCTCTACAATCAAGTGTTTCCATAGAATCTACACCAACGCTAATAGTTATTTTAATTTTATTTTCTCCTGAATCAAAAACGTGATTTTCTACACTTTCCCTAATCCTTTCGCATACTTTTATAGCATCTTTTAAGTTTGTGTTAGGAAAGATAACGGCAAATTCTTCACCACCATACCGAGCAGGAAAATCACTGGATCTAACATGCCTCTTGAGAATAGAAGACAACTCTTTTAGTATTACATCACCAACCAAGTGTCCATATGTATCATTGATATTTTTGAAATTATCAATATCAAAAAGAGCTAAACTCATAGGTTTTGCATTTTTCATTCCTTCATATAGGGAATAAAATGATTGATGGTTTGCTAAACTAGTCAGGTAATCTGTATTTGCCAATCTAGACAACTCTTCATTTTTATCTTTCAACTCATTATAAAGTTCATGCCTTTCAAGGCCTAAATTTTTTATATCCCCCAGAGAAAACTTAATTATATAGTTTGTAACAAACAATATAACGATCGTAGAAAAAACATTACCGTAATTTATATTATTAATATCATAAAAAATTTCTGTAGATAAATACAGTAAGGTAGTATATATAGTAAAAAATAATGAACCTCCAGTTGCAAACCTAATACTTTGCAACACTTGAAACAGGAAATAAAAATGTATAAAATAATAGCTTCCCCTAATATTTATTACTATAAACATCAAAAAGAACAGTCCGTCGATAATAGTCATAAGAGTATTATTTGATCGGTTATCTAAATCTCCATCATATGTATTATTCATAAAATGATAGATGACCTTAAAAGCAACATATATGGCAAATAGTATCGCAAATACTTTAACAAAAGTAGAGCCTGCAGAAGCATATAGTGGAAAGGCTTCATTCAATAGAATAATTACTAGTATAACGTGAAGACTTAGGTACATTTCTTCAATAATTCTGAATTCATTTGTGCGCATCTGTAATAACTCCTTTATTCTAGTTGAGAATGATTCTCACAGAATTATATTAATATATTTCCTTAACAATGTCAATTAATAGTAAGAAAATATAGTAATTTAATCCTATTGAAAAAATTTATGACCTGCATATTAATATTTTGAAATACAAGCTACATAAAATCCCACATAAAGGGTATAAATAAACCAAAAGTATGAAAGGGGAGCGGCTTATGCGAATAACAAAGAAACTACCGAAAATCGATATAAGTGACAGTGAAACTGGGTGTTGTCCCAGATTTCATCCAAAAGATTGGGATGAAAAACTTTTCCGCTTTAATGGTCTACAATTCGCCATGGCTTCATCTAAAAATTTCCTCCACATGCCCATAAATCTCGGAAGAGTCATGAAAAAATCTATGAATAAAATAACTGAAGCTAATGCCCATGATCCTGATAGATATCTTGTCCTTTCTCAAGAAGTATCCAATTGGAAATCCAATCATTACTTTCTGGTAACCGATTATGTTCCAACAATGGATATGGTCATAATAACAGGAACATTCCTTACTAAAGCCTATGCGGCAGAATATAAAGAAGTAGCTAAGCTTATTAAAAAATTCAAATACTTTATTACAAAGCAGGGATATCAATACTCTGAAGAGGACTTATACGTTTTTTATACAACTTGCCCTCAGTGCGCTGAGCATTACGGGGAGAATTATATGGTTTTTTTTCAAAAAATAGAAGATTGATATTTATACTAAAAAAGGTGATCATTATGAACATTAAAATAAAAAAATTCATACCCATTTTGGTATTAAAGTTTTATGTCTTGATGTTACTTGTAAACTATTTGGCAAATGCTTTACCAATTGCTGGTATAAAGACTGGAGAAGTATCAGCTATATATAGTAATTTGTTTACTCCATCATCATTTACCTTTTCAATATGGGGGATTATTTATATATTACTCTTCATATATTCAGTATTCCAAATAGTATATTATAACAAACTATCATATGATTTGAAGAAGCAAATAAATAAAGTAGGAATATATTATATTGTGTCATCTTTAGCTAATATATTATGGATTATTTCATGGCATTATCAGTTGATTCCCTTATCCTTGATATTTATGATAATAATATTAGTTTCCCTTATAAAAATAAATCTTTTCCTAAGAAAAAAAGGTATGACTTCAATGGAGAAGTACATGATTAAGCTTCCTTTCTCTGTCTATTTAGCTTGGATATCAATTGCAATAATTGCCAATATCACAGTATTTTTAGTCTCGATTAATTGGACAGCTTTCGGTATATCTGAAATTACATGGACAAATATAATTATTTTACTTGGTGCTGTAATAAGCATAATTTCAATGCACTATTATAAAAGCTTATCCTACGGTGCTGTTATTTTATGGGCGTATTTTGGAATACTAGCACAGCATATGTCCATGAATGGATTTGACTGGAGATACCCAACAATAATTGGTATGACAATATTTTCTCTCGTTATTCTGTTTGCATCAGAATTTGCATTACTGAAAAATGAAGGTGATAGATAAAAGGGGGATAAAAGATGAACAATACAAAGGAAACAACAAGTATAGCATTAGGGGTTTCTTCTATAATTGCAGGAGGAATATGTATTTTTTTACTAAGTAGCTTATTCCCAATACCTGGTTCAAAGTACATGTTAATGGCCCCATACTTATCAATGGTATTATATATTATGCAGAGTAAAATTGCTTCTAAATATACAATACTTAAGTTTGGCGCTGTTTTCTCATTGATTATGTCAATCGTAAATTTTTTCATGGGTATGGCCATACTTGCTACAACACTTCTTACAGAGTTAGTGATATTTTTTATAAAAGACAATCACAAGAAAGCCCTCTATGGTAGTATTTTCTTTGCCACATTCACAGGTGTATGCGCAACACTCATAACAAAACTTTTCATCGATGGACTAATGGATAATATGCCATATTATTGGATAATTGCTATTGCTATAGTTTGCTCAATATTTGGGGTAGCTGGAACAAATCTTGCGAAAAAAATTCTAAAAAATATGAACATAAGTACGTGAAAAACATAACAAAGTGAATAATATATGACAAATGTCATATATTATTCACTGATACTTGTGCTAAAATCAAATAGTAAATGCTTTTGGCGGCATTTTTATACTTAATTATAGCTACAAATTATCTTATCGAAGACAAAATGGATTGTTACAGCCCAATTCATTTTGTCTTTTTCTTTCTAACCATTATTTTGAAACACTATTATCAAAGGCTGATACTGCATTATATAGAGCAAAATCTATGGGCAGAAATAGACATGAGCATGAGATGTAGTCAAACATATTGAAAAACTCTCCAAATACATGTAAAATTATACATGAGGAAAAAACAAAGGAGATGTAGAAATGTTTAACAAAGAAGCTGTACTAAATAGCATTAAAGAATATGATAGTTTTTACATGTATGATCAAAGTACAATATTAGAGTACTCAAATCAATTAAAAGATAATTTTGAAGGTATTGAGTTCTTATACTCTAACAAAACCAATCCAAATCCTGAAGTGTTAAAAACTGTTTTCGGACAAGGTTTTGGTTCAGACTCAGCAAGTCTTAACGAAGTTTTAATGTGTAAAAATGCTGGTTTAGCTAAAGAAAAAATATACTACTCAGCACCAGGTAAGAGCTTTTATGATATAAGAGAAGCGATGGATATATCAATCATTACTGCAGATAGTATAAGTGAGATACATAGAATTCAGCAAGTTGCTAAAGAAAAGGGAACTGTTGCTAAAATAGGAATAAGAATAAACCCTAGATTTGGTTTCTTCAAAGAATCTGGAGCTGCGTCAAAGTTTGGTATAGATGAAGACGTCGTTTATGAAAATAAGGAAATGCTTAAAAGTCTTGAGAATGTTGACATAATTGGTATTCACGTTCACTTATCTAGCCAAGAACTAGACATTGATAGATTAAAAACTTATTATAGAAACATGTTCCAACTTGCGGATAGAGTTAAAGAAGAACTTGAAATCGATCTTGATTTCTTAAACCTTGGTTCAGGTATAGGTATAGCATATGAGAAAAAAGACAGCCCACTTGATGTTGCTGATCTAGGAAAAACAGCAAGTGAATTGGTAAAAGAGTTTAAAGAAAAAATGCCAAATACAACTGTTTTCATTGAAACTGGTAGATATGTAGTTACAAAAGCAGGAGTATATGCAACTAAAGTACTTGATAGAAAAACATCATATGGAAAAACGTATGTAATTCTTTGCAATACACTAAATGGATTTGTAAGACCATCGATTGCTAAAGCAATACCTACTTACTCAACAGAGGAACACCCAAAGCCTTGGGAACCAATGTTTACAAGCAAAGATGCCTTCCAATACATTCCATTAACTGAATCAACAGAAATGGAAAAAGTAACATTAGTAGGAAACCTTTGTACATCAACTGACTTGATTGCAGATGACATAGAAATGCCTAAACTTGAGTATGGTGATGCACTAGTAATCACAAATGCAGGTAGCTACGCAGCTGTAGTTACACCTATGCAATTTGCTTCACTAAATCCACCTGCACAACTTTTCTTGACAAAGCAAGGCGAGGTTATAAATACTTTAGTTTAATAACTCAAGTGAAATAATGAACAGAGAATCTATCAAACCGTATCTAATAAGATACGGTTTTTAAATAATGGGTAATAATTATATATTATTTATAACATTCTACTATTTTGAAAGGTTGATGCAATGTTAAATCACGGTAAAAAGCAAAATAATAAGGTAACTAATACATCTTCAATTACTTTGATTATATTTATGATTGTTACAAGTGCAATACTCATCCAAGGTATCATTTGGCTTGTAGATAGTATATATTTATTTAAATCAGATATTGAAGAAGTATCACAAATTCAGACAGACTATATAAAGGCAGAACTTAGAGAAAGAGTATCTTCAGTCCTCGATTACTCAGTATATAAAAGTCAAGAAATCGAAATGGTGCTTAAAGATAATCTCAAAAGTAGAACCTATGAAGCCCATGGTATCATGACAAGTATTTACCAAAATAATAAGAACAATAAATCGAAGGAAGAGATCAAAAAGATGATTAAAGATGCCCTTCGTGATATACGTTTTAACGATGGTAGGGGATACTTCTTTGTAGATACTCTTGAAGGAGACGTAATTCTTTATCCTGTATATCCTGAAAGTGAAGATAGTAATATTATCAATCTTCAAGATGAAAATGGAGATTATGTAGTTAAAGAAGAAATTAACTTAGTAAAATCCATAGGTGAGGGCTATATAGAAGGATACTGGAAAACACCTAACTCTTCCAACGATGAAAAACATAGAAAAATTACATTCGTAAAAGCCTTTGAACCTTATGGTTGGTACATTGGTTGTGGTGATTATGTAGATGAAATTACAAAAGAAATTCAAAATGAAGTTATAGATTATGTAAATTCAATTAAGTATAGTGAAAATAATAGCCAGTACGTATTTATTCATGATTACGAAGGATGGGAACTTGCAAATGGAATGTATCCAGAGTATATCGCTACTAATAATTACGAATTAGAAGATATAAATGGTGCTAAAGTACTCCAAGAGCAGATTGACATTTGTATAGAAAGTAATGGAGGTTACTTAACCCACTACTGGCCAACTGTTGATGGCAAAAGCAATTATAAAAAACTTACTTATGTAGCACCACTCCCTAAATGGGAATGGGTAATAGGAACTGGTATGGATATTTCAGAAATTGATGCTATGATAGCCAGCAAAGAAAAAGAGTTAGAATCTTTTATATGGCATAGAATACTTCTTATTCTTATAATACTAGCTGCCTTAGTTATGATTTCAATGATTCAGATTAAGAGCTTTATGAAAAAAATAGATAAAAATTTCAGCGTATTTAGGGATTATATGATATCTGCTGAGGAGAGTCTAGAACCGATAGATGTTGAAGATCTTGACTACACTGCATTTTCAGAGCTTGCAGAAGTAACTAACTCTATGACAGAAAGAATAAATCAGCTACTTAATTATGATGAACTAACCGGAATTTATAACAGAAGATATTTTAAAGATGAATTCCAAAAAGCTATTATTAAATATCCTGACGAAACAGGAATAGTAGTAATGGATATAGACCATTTTAAGAAGGTCAATGACCAATATGGACATGACATAGGGGATCATACACTGATGATAGTTGCAAAATTAATAGAAGAAAACACTCCTAACAATGGCTTTGTTGCACGATTTGGTGGAGAAGAGTTCATTGTATTTTTAACAGATGTAACAAAAGAGGATGCAATTGAAGTTGCTGAAAATATCCGTAAAAAGATTGAAAACAAGTATATTGAAGCAATCAGCGGCAATGTAACAATTAGTTGCGGTGTTGCCCATTCAATGGACAATGAAGGTCATGAATTGTTTAAAGAAGCAGACAACAAACTTTATATTGCAAAAGAATCAGGAAGAAATAGAACTGAATATTAAGCAGTTTAACCCAGCCACATTATATAGCGTGGCTGGGCTACTTCATCAATGAAGTACTCAGGATAAAAAAGCAAGAATATTTAAAAAATTCTTGCTTTTTCACTTATATTGTTATATGTTCTACTTGTAGAACATGAAAAGTATTGAAAGGAGCATGTCTATGTCCTTAAAACACGGTATACTTGGTTTACTTACATACAAATCTATGACTGGTTATGAATTAATGAAATCATTTAATGAATCTTTGTCTTTTTTTTGGAACGCTCAGACCAGTCAAATCTATAGAGAACTTGACACCATTGAAAAAAAAGGTTGGGTTGTATCTAAGATAATTCCTCAGGATGATAAACCTAATAAAAAAGAGTTTACACTTACAAATGAAGGAAAAGATGAATTAAACAAATGGCTGAATGGCCACTCCCCAGAGAAATCAATGACAATCCGTGATGACATGACAATGAGAGTCCTATTTAGTGCAGGAAGTAACAAGCTTGGTTTAGTAAAAGAACTAATTGACTACCATAATCAAAATGAAGAGTATTTCAAAAGTTTAAAAGATATAGAAAAGCAGATTAATTCTGAAAATGATAGTTCAAAAACTTCTAAAGATAAGTTGTACTGGTCTATGGCAATAAAAAGGGGACAAATTAATTCTCAAGCCAACATGATGTGGGTTGAGCAGTGTCTTAAAATCATTAATGGTGAATAACTAATAATTTGATAGAACCCTAAGGGTTTTTTCAGAGTGTAGACAAAGTCAACACTCTCGTTTAGCAATATATTGAAAACTTCAATATATGTGAAGCAGGTGCATTCGCACCGTTAAGCATCTATTTCATAGACGTGAAGCGGCATTTTTCTAAAATGCTGTACAAGGAAACCTTGCTACGCAAGCTAAAATTTATGAGTTAATGTAACCTTTTAATATAGAAAATGAAGTAGATTATGAAGATAATATGAATGATGATATTGCTTCATGCATAAGAAAAATGATTCTTACTCTACCTGAAAAATATCAAAAAGTATACGACATGGAGCCATAATAGATATTCCATTGTCATCATCAATCTCCACAATATTCTTGCTGGAATCTTCAACTAAAATTTCTTTTCCATCAAATTAATTTTCATAACTTTCTCCTTTAAAATTATTTTATAAGTATTTAACCTACATATATATAGAGGATTACAAAAATAAATGGTTACATCAAAGGACCTTTTGAGGTCAAGTATCTAGTCCTTACATTTTAGAAAGATAATAAATGGGTACATATTTATTATCTTAAACTTTGGAGGTTGTAACATGGAAAGACAGGCAAGGACAGAGACAAAATGTTTAATTGTTGTTCACTCATATCATCACAACAACACCTTGAAAATAGCCAATGTTATATCTAAAGTGCTTAATGCAGATCTTAAAACAGTTGAAAATATTAATATTGAGGAACTTGATAGAAATTAAAAACTCCTCAAATGAGGAGTTTTCTATGTATTACTATCTAATATTTTCTTTTCTTTATTTCTTTGTATAAATGAATCATGCTTTACATCTTGCACCTCAAATCTTAAGACTTTAAATACAGTCTGAACAATTGGACCTATTCCAAAAGCGATTAAAATGGTTCCAATACCGATTTTTGCTCCTAATAAAAATCCAAGAACAAGTACACTAAGTTCTATTCCTCCACGTATCAAACCTACTGGCTTTTTTGTTATTCTTGTCAGAGCTACCATCAAGCCATCTCTTGGTCCAGTACCGAATCCAGAACCGATGTAAAAATAACTTGCTATGGCAATAATTATCATTCCTAGTATTATCATTATTACCCCTGTAATAAAATTATCAGTAACAGGTATTATATTTGAATCAAAGATAAAATCTAAAATTAAGCCTATGATAAAAATATTCCCTATGGTACCTACACCAATACTTTCATTTAAAAAGTAATTAATTATTAATACTGTAAATCCAACCAACATACTAACCCTACCAAAAGAAAGGTTAAAAATTTTAGTAAGCCCTACATGAAAGGCATCCCATGGAGCGAGTCCGAGATTTGCGTTGACTGTTAAAACAATTCCTAGTGCGAATAATGCTAATCCCAATAAAAGTCTAATTAAGCGTGTTATTTTCATAATGTCCTCCTTGGTGAAAGTATAACATACTTTCATGTAATTCTATAATGGGAATAGAGGTGATATTTCTCTTGACAAGCAAATATTATTGCCGTAGAATAGTTAGGTAATTATAACTATTTTTCAAACAGTGGAGGTATTATGAACATTCAAGACATTCTCACAGATTTTGAATACAGATTTGTTATTAACGAACTTCGTACTATGAGTAAATTAAAAGAAAAGGCAAATTTAAAAGTAACATATAACAGTATGTTATACTTACAAATTATATCACATACCGATAAATGTACAGTAAGTTATATTGCTGAAAAGCTTGATATAGCAAAGTCTTCAGTCACTTTAAAGGTTAATGAACTTAAGAAAAATGCTTTAATCGAAAAGGTCAGGGATGATGAAGATCGTCGTGTCTTCTATATAAATCTCACTGAAAAGGGAAGGGAAGTATCGAAATTATTTGATATAGCAACAGAAGAATCGATTAAGATTGTAGAATCAAAATTCACTGATGAAGAGATCGACATATTTTGTAAGATAATGGGCTCATATTTAGATCATTATTATGCTGTATTAGAAAAAGAAATAAATTTACCATAGTGATCAAAACAAATTGGTACTTTTACAAAACAATAGTTAGGTAATTATAACTATTTGATGTTAAATATTTGAATATATTGTATAATGAAAGGAGAAAGTTATGCATTCAGAAACACATTTTATTATTGAGTTAGCAATGATACTAATTGCAGCTGCTTTAGGTGGTCTACTAAGCAAGAAAATAGGTCTTCCAACACTAATTGGTCAAATTATTGGTGGTATATTTATCGGTCCATCAATCCTAGGATTGGTACATCAAACAGAGTTTATTAGCAATTTGGCTGAAATAGGGGTTATCTTGCTAATGTTTTTAGCAGGTCTAGAAACAGATTTGGAAGAACTAAAAAAATCTCTTAAGAAATCATCATTAATTGCAAGTGGTGGAATAATAGTACCATTTATTATGGGTTTCTTGACGATAGTTTTTCTACGTGAGCAATTCGAAATGAAAGAAGCAGTTTTTCTAGGTGTTATTCTAACTGCTACAAGTATGGGAATAGCAATAGAAACCTTAAAAGATTTAGGAGAGTTGAAATCTGAATTTGGGATGAGTATACTTGGTGCTGCTGTAATTGACGACGTAATTGGTGTTGTAATACTCGCTGTGGTACTTAGTTCATTCGGACAAGCTACAACGAGTATCGAAACATTAATAATTCAAATACTCATATTTATCATTTTAACAGCCTTAATAGGGAAATGGATTTCTGGCTATGTATTAAAAAATGAAAAACTGTTCAAAAGAATTAAACCACGATATTTGCTTGGTGTATCTTTAATAACAGTGCTTCTTTTCTCAGTATTCGCAAGCGATTTTGGAATGGCTGCAATTATTGGGGCTTATTCCTTCGGAGCTATTATTTCTACTACAAGTCTAAAAGAAAAAATTACTAAAGAAATTGATAGATTCGGAACAGCATTTTTTATCCCTGTTTTCTTTGTAAATATAGGTCTAATGATAAATTTACACTCTGTAAGCAAGTACTTATTAATAACTCTAGTGATAGCTCTAGTAGGTATAGTAAGTAAAATTATTGGTTCCTCAATAGGTGCCAAGCTTTCAGGCTTTGAAAATAGACAGTCTTTTAGGGTTGGAGTAAGTATGATTCCTAGGGCAGAAGTTTCATTAATCATAAGTAATTTAGGATTGAAACTTGGTTTTATTAAGGAAGATGTTTTTGCTGGTGTAATTTTATTAGTTCTTTTATCTACAGTGCTTGCACCTTGGTTATTAAAAAAAACAGTAAAAGTTCAAAAAGTAAAAGTAGCTAAACAAAGTGCTTAAATTTATTAGGAGTGATTAAATGTCTAATTTACTAACATATATTGAGTTTAGAGGTGACTTGCCATTCAATATTGATCCAGTCAATAAAGTAGACAATCTTATTTTTTCTAGACTTGCTTATATTGATTTTGATGATATAGAAGAAAACGGTGAAACTTTAAAATCTATATCAAAACGTTATTCGACTATAGATGAAAAATGGGATAACCTTGTTTTTGTTACTGAGGAAGTAAAACCTTTACTAGAAGATGCTGCTTTGAACAAGAGATATGAAAATATAAAAGTAAAAGATTTCGTCAATATAATTGATGAGAAAATCGAACTTCAATTCTCAGCAGTGTGTTTCCAATTGGATATGGAAACAGTATATGTAGCCTTCAGGGGTACAGATGATACTCTAGTGGGATGGAAAGAAGATTTGAATATGATTTACTTAGATTCTATTCCTGCTCAAGAAAAAGCTAAGGAATACCTTGAAGATATAATTAAATCAAATGATTATAAAAATGTCTATATAGGTGGTCATTCCAAAGGTGGAAACCTGGCTGTGTATTCATCCATAAATTTAGATAGTAATTATCAATATTTGATAAAAGGTGTATACAATAACGATGGTCCAGGTTTTAAGGAATCTATCACATGGAAGCCTGAATATATAAATATTTCTGACAAAATATTTACCCTAACACCTCAAAACTCTATTGTCGGGTTATTCCTTGAAAACAATATAAATAGAAATATAGTCAAAACTACTGAGTCCCAAGCTTTTGAGCATAATACCTTCACATGGATAGTAAGTAGAAATGACTTTAAGTATGTAGATGAAATAAACGACAACATAAAATTTGTTGACACAACAAGTAGAAATGCCTTACAAAGGCTCAGCGATGAGCAAAGAAAAACTTTTGTCGACGTAGTATATCTAATACTTTCATCAAATGAAAACAAAAGAGTAACTGATTTAAATAAGGGGATGTTTAGTAACTTTATAGAGGCATCAAAAAAATTCAGAGCCTTAGATGATGACACAAAAAAAGCCGTGGACTTTGTATTATCAAGTTTCTTTCAAGAAGGATACAATAGTTTTCTTGAAGTAACTGAACTAAATAAGATTAAGGATAAATTTATGGATTGGTCCGAGGAAAGCAAAAATGAGATTAGTGGATTTTTTGAAAGACTTTCTATTGGGAATAATGAAGTTGATTAAAGCAATCCTTAATGATAAAATGTCTCTGCAAAGTATTACTTTAGTAATTTTCATAAAGGAGATATGTATGATACCTAATTGTATAAGATGTAACTCAGAATATACTTACCAAGATGGTGATTTTGTTATTTGTCCTGAATGTAGTCATGAATGGAATCCTTCATTAGTTTCAGAACATGTTTGGAAAGATGCAAATGGAAATATTCTTAGTGATGGTGATTCTGTTACGGTTATAAAGCAACTAAAAGTAAAGGGGAGTTCATCAGGGATAAAGCAGGGGACAAAAATCAAAAATATTAAACTAAAAGAAACTATAGACGGGCTTCATGATATCGATTGTAAGATAGATGGAATCGGAAGGATAGAGATTAGTTCGAAGTACGTAAGGAAACTATAGTAAAAAAGATGCATAAATTATGCATCTTTTTTCATTAACTCTTCTTTTATAAGTTTCAAAAGCTCATACTCCCTAATGATTGATAGTCCCATAGACTCAGGATTACTGTTTATTACTTCTTCATTGTGCTTAATAGCCTTGTCGATATCCACCCAAACCGGTACTGAGCCGTTGCTTTTTTCGTATTCCTCAGGTTTTGCATCACCAAGTTTTTCATCTATATTACATACAAATATGTGAGAAATCATATGCATTTGATCATAGCCTTTATAGTACGGTCTATATTCCTCATAAGTACCAAAGTGGCTAATTACCTTAACATTGTTAGCTCCAGTTTCCTCATGAAGCTCCCTTTTAAGAGCCTCCTTAATAGGTTCACTTTCATCAACTCCACCACCAGGAATAGTATAGTCATCATATCTTTTTGTATAAATTAATAAAATATCATTGCCCACAGTCACAACTGCTCTAGCAGCAGTTCTCTCAAATGTTTTAAGATTTTCTTTACCTGCAACGTCAGGGTGTATAAGTGTATTAATATGTCTCATTATCTAATCCGTCCTTTCACAAAGTACAGCTTATATCTTTTAAAGAAAATTTGCAATACTTTATTTAAACATACTATTAAAAGAATCTCGATCAATTAGTTTAATTAGATCTTTATACTCATATTCTGGTCCTGAAATGTGCTTCAAACTGCTCCAGATTATATTATTCCTTGTATCAAAATATAAGGTAAAGTCACTTGTATTTCCATTATCTGAAATCACTCTTATTATTGAAAACCTAGTTTCTCCATAAATATCAGTGTAGTATCTATTTCCTAACTCAACACCTGTTGATATTTCCGAGTTTACATAGTCGTCTCTGACTTCTTCAATACTCTTATATGTTTTGAATACTTTTTCCTCAGAATCTACTTTACTTGTACCCTCAATAAAATACAAAGATAAAACATATTCATAATAAGCATTGAAACTTTCTTCACTAGAACTTCTCAACCATGGTTCTTCTCCAACAACCTTTCTTGCCCAATCTATATTATACTCAAGGAGGTAAGGTGATTCATCACCAACATCAATGCTGTACATAATATAATCACAATTTTCTACAAGTGAAAAAATTAATAGAGCATTTTTGTATAGTATTGGGTCGTTTAATTCATTCTTAAGTTCCTTACCAAGTTCATCATCTATTTCAAATTCTATTATAAGACCAAATGGCTTCTCTGAGGTCTTTAGATTAAATTTTTTATATGTAAAGACCTCAGGAAAACTCAATTGATATATTATACTTCCCACCTTAGAGTTATCACCAATATATTTAGTCTTATACTGATAAATATCAGAAACATTTCTTGTAGAATCCCTAAATTCCGTATTGATTCTTATGTGATTATTATTTGCTCCAAAGCATATAATAGTTGCTCCTATAATTGTTAATAAAACTAAAGTATAAACCATTGTTGGTTTTCTATAGTTAAGTACATTCTTAACCCTTTTCTTTGTGTCAGAACTTCCAAAAGGGAGGGGAAGGGATGCTTTAAGGTTTCTCTTACCTGTTGTAATGGATAAAAGAGACCTGGAATACATTTTTTTAATATCATTACCAATGTTATTAATTACAGCTTCATCACATGACATTTCCATATCTATTTCTGATAGTCTATAGCTTAACCACACCAATGGGTTAAACCAATGAATTGATACTGCGATAAAAGCAATAAACCTAGTAAAATGATCAAATCTTTTTATGTGAGTCTTTTCATGATGAATGACATGATCTCTCTCATCATCCGATAAGTAAGTAGGTAAATATATTCTAGGCTTAAATACTCCAAAGACAAAAGGAGATTCAATTTCATCATTTATATAAATAATATCATTAAGATTAATGGACTTTTCTAATCTCTTTTTCAAATTATGATATGCATTCAAATTATATAGAATTAATGAAATCGCTACAAAAAACCATATGTATCCCAAAAAGCCAGTAAAGTTAGGACTGCTTGCAATGTTAATCACTTCAGGTGAAGATAAAACACTTATTTTTTCACTTCTGCTTACAAGAGTTTCAGTAGACATGTTTTGTTCCGTAACAAGGCTTATACTGTCATCTTTTTCAGGAACAATACCAAATTCCGAATAGAACGTAAATGGACAAAGTAACCTGAATAAAACAACAAGCCACAACATATATGAAAAAATTTTCGGTGCCCTAAATAGCAGAAGTCGGATTAGCAAAATAGGAATAATTATTATACTGGCAATAGTACTCATTAATAAAACCTTAGTAAAAATACTTGCAAACATGTCTAGTCCTCCTTATAATCATCAATGAGTTTCTGAATCTCATCGATTTCCTTGGAACTAATCTTTTTCCTTTTTGTAAACGCTGCAAGAAATCTGGGAAGAGATCCTTCAAAAGTATCACTGATAAACTTCTCACTTTGGTCACTTAAGAAATCCTCTTTTGACATCACAGCACTAACCATACCACTCTCATTTTCAAAAATTCCCCTTTGACATAGTCTCTTTAACATTGTATATGTAGTAGATTTCTTCCACTCAAACTCGATTTCACATAGCTTAACAAGTTCTCCAGAGGGGATAGGTTCCCTTTCCCAAATCAATTCAGCAAATCTTTGTTCTTTTTCACCTAATTTGTATTTATCCATGTTTTAACCTCCTTAATATCTTAGTCTAACATCATTAGACCATAGTCAGTCTAACATCATTAGACCAAAATGTCAAATAAAACTCCTAACAATATTTTTATGGATACAATATGGATATATCTTAATTGTATAATTCTATTATTAATTATTTAGGAGGACCTTAATATGAAAAATAGAAAAATAATTATTCCTATATTGTTATCAGCTATAATTATGTCAGCCTGTACAGGAAATGCTTCAACAAAAGATATAGCGAAGATAGGAAACACTGTAAATGATCATAAGATAGAAAGTAGCAAAGATTCACAATTAACTGAGCAACAACTGGTATTCAATGAGTTTTGGAATCTATATGATAGATACTATCCATCCTTTAATAGAAAGGGTATTGATTGGCAGAAAATTTATGATACATATTACCCTCTAGTAAGCAATAACACAAGTGATGAAGATTTATTTAAAATCTTCGAAGAGATAATTATATTGATTGATGACGGTCATACTTCACTTACTTACAAGGATAGAGAAGCTGTATCAGAAGATAATTCTATACCTGAGATAATGGAAACCTTCGAAAATGTTACACCTACACTAGTTAATATAGTTGAGTCATCTAAGGACAATCAACTTATCTCATATGGAAAACTAAAAAATAATCCGAAAATCGGATATATAAATTCAAAAGTTTTCATGCCAATGACTGAAGATGGTGAAGAGAATGAGGAGAATTTCGAAAAAGAAATGAAGAAATTTGAGAATACAATCGAAGAAGCTCTAATATACTTGAAGGATACAGACGGTATCATTATTGATGTAAGAGGAAATGGTGGAGGAGACGGTGGACTTGCAACTCATCTAGCAGGGAGATTTTTCAAAAACTCACCAGTCGAATATAGTAGGAAAAGAATCAAAATAGCTGCTGGTAGTAAAGAAAGTGCTTTCGGCGAGTGGGTAACTAAAGAGTTTGATGGTATAAAGGATAAGAGGTCTATGGAAGGAACAATGGCATCAGTTGGACCAGAATTCAACACAATAGGGGCTACTGGATCTTTCCAATACACAAAACCTGTAGTAGTTCTTACTTCATGGACAACAGCAAGCTCAGGAGAGTACTTTACAGTAGCTATGAAAACACAACCCCACGTAACTACAGTAGGAAACAGAACTTGCGGAATATTCTCAGGAAGCGAAAATGTCATTTTATCAAATGGTAATGGAAAATGGACGACAAATATTTCAGTACAAGATACTGAGTTTATGTTTAATGGAAAGTTCCAAGGGCTAGAAGGAAAGGGTATCACACCTGATTATCTTCTTATTCCGACTAAAGAAGATATTGAAAATAATAAAGATATTCATATAGAAAAAGCCCTAGAAATAATATATTCTCACTAAAGAAAGAATCCTCATTTTGGGGGATTCTTTCTTTTTATCTAGGGTAACAATTAACAGAAGTACAGTGATAAATGCCTACGATTTACTTAAGTCAGATGGTCTGATTAAAACTATAAAAGGAAAAGGTACTTTTGTATCCTACGAAATATTTCAAACAGAGAATGAGCAAACTATCAAGACACAATATGATTGGAGTGGATGTTTTGAAGAAAATATGAACACTGCTTACAATGAAGTTATTCAACTGATTATGGACAGCAACCACAGGGATGGTAAAATCTTCATGGCTGGCGGACTACCGTCTCCCGAATTAACACCTATAGATGAATTCCATAGTATTCGATTGAACTACACTTATCCCAAGGCCAATGAAATATATAAAGGAATCGAAATAATTAATGCTTAAACCATTAAAAACGAACCAATTTAATGGCATGACCTTAAAAACCTTGCTATCACAAGCTTTGAAATTCTAGCTTGCGTAGCAAGGTTTCCATGTACAGCGTTTAAAAAACGCCGCTTAACGTCTATGATAATAGATGCTTAACGGTGCGAATGCACCTGCTTAACATATATTGAGATTTTCAATATATTGCTTAACGAGATTGTTGACTTTGTCTACACTCTGTGGCCTTTTATTTCAAAAAACTTCCTGAGAACTTACCAGTAAGAAGAGTAAGGATATCAACCATTTCTTCTGGGCTTTCATTAGCACCCTCATCAATCCATCTATTCAATAAGCTAGACAGTATACCTGTAAAATAGGCAGATGAATATGCTACATATTGTTGGTCCCTTTCAGACAAATTACATCCAAATATTTCTCTAATTTCTCTGATATTTTGATCAAAGTTTTCAAACAATAATGGTAATAAGTTATGCTCCTTCATTAATCTTAAAAATTCAATTTCTTTCATCCAAAATGAAAAATATGTCAGTGCTAAAACTTTTGGCTCCCTATCTAATAAATCAACTATTTGGTCAAGTAATGTTCTGTTATATTTTCCTAAAACATAATTTAAAACATCTTCTTTTGTTTTGAAATGTGCATAAAATGTCCTTCTAGTCAATTGTGCTTCTTCAGTAATTTCTTTGACTGATATTTTATTATATGAATTCATTTTCATCAGATTTATAAGATTACTTGCTATTAATTCTTTAGATCTTATAGCAGCTGGATGTATTTGATTTTTTTTCATACTTTCACACCTTTCTTATTATGAGTAACTTCATTCAGAACTATTTACTCTTCATTATACCTAGATTATAATACAATTAACATAGTGTTACAAGTGAGTAACTATATATCGAAAGGAGAAGCATTATGAAATTATTTTATTTTACTGCAACTGGTAACTCTCTTAGTGTTGCAAAATCATTCGGGGGAGAAAATATTTCAATGGCCCAATATCAGAACGGCCCTTCACAAAATTTTGAAGACGAATCCATAGGTTTTATTTTCCCATGTTACGGAAGTAGTTTTCCTACTATTGTAGAACAATTTATAGAAAAGCACAGTTTTAAATCGAAATACACTTTTGCCATAATTACTTACGGTAGTATGACTATGGGGGCTGAAAAACATTTTGTTGATTTCGCAAAGTCACAAGATATCAAAATAGACTATATCAATAAAATCAAAATGCTTGACAACTCTCTTAAGTTTTTCAATATAGAAAAGGAAATCAAAAAGCTACCGAAGAAAAATGTTGATGTTCAATTAGATAAAATAAAGTCTGACATTAAGCTAAAAAAACATACTATAAAAAATTCAAATTTCATTGCTAATCATCTATCAAAAAAAGGATTTGAATCCTACAGAAAGGAAATAGGTGATTGTGATAATCTATACACTGTTGAGAGTCATTGTACAAAATGTGGAGTATGTGAAAAAGTTTGTCCTGTTTCTAATATAACAGTAGATAATAAAGTAAAATTTAAAGGGAATTGTTTGAGATGCTATGCATGTACACATAACTGTCCTGCTAATGCTATAAGATTTAAAAATGAAAAAAGTAAAAGGCGTTTTAGAAACGAAAAGGTTAGTTTAAAAGAAATTATTGAATCTAATAATCAAAACAATCTATAGAATCCTAATTTTCAAAAAAGAAACATGTAAATAGAATTAATTATTAACTATTGACTCATATATAAGATATATAGTAGTGAAAAAATAATACTCAAGTCCTACTTTCTCTTGAAAATACCAACATAAATCTATGATATAATTATGGATATAACTGTCAAGGGAGTAATTTATAATGAATAGTCTTGTTTTATCTTACATGTTTTTCTTCTGTCTATTTATAGTTCTTAGTATTGTTACTATAAGAAATGCTAGTGTCAATCCAAACATAAGATTATCCTTACATTTGCTATTTATTTTTATTTCTATCTGGTTTTTTTCAAATTGTATGGTCCAATTGTTTGAATCTGACAAGGGAATATGGTTTTGGCATGAAATTAAGTTCATAGGTGTATATGGTATACCTGCAACAAATCTATATTTCACCATGAATCTTGTAAAAGTAAATCATAAAGTCCCTAATTGGGTACGCAGTCTAGTAATATTTTCACCTGTTTTTCTAGTGCTTATGGTATATACTAATCACTGGACTCATTATTTTAGAAAGAGCTACTTCATAATGCATAGCGAATTCCTTACACATGTATTTGTAACAAATGCCATAGGATTCTATGTAGGTACTATATATTGCTATATAACTATTGCTGCATCCTTGCTATTACTCATTTGGTATGCACTTAAACAACCAAAATATTATAGAGTTCAACCAATTTTGTTGATTTTAGGAATACTTGTTCCAATAATCATTAATGTTAGTTTTATTTTTAATATTTTAAATGAGACATATGACTATACTATTCTTGGTTTCTCATTCACAGGACTTGTTTATTATATTTCTATATCTTACTTTAAAGTTCCTGATATAATTCCTCTTGCAAGGGAAATAATAGTTAATGATCTAAGTGATATCATTATTATATGTGATCTCAATAATCACGTAGTTGAATATAACGAAAAAGCAAGAAAGATATTTCAAGAGAATTCATTAATTGATTTAAACAGTGATTATTATTCCAATTTTGATAAAATGTTAGAGTCAAAAAAAGCTCATATTGTATCATATTATGATGGGGATATATATGAATTTACTAGTGAAAAAGGTTACGAATATTATGAGTATATTGTCTCTGATATAAAGCATAAAAGCCATACCTTAGGTCAAGTAATTAAATTTAGAGATATTACTCAAAACTATACTATGATGAAAAAACTTGAAACCATGGCTACAATTGACCCCCTGACAGGACTATTCAATAGAAACTATTTTTCTGAGTTTCTATCAAAAATAGAATACCCAATAGGAATAATTTATGGTGGTCTAAATAGTTTCAAACTCATCAATGAGTCATTTGGTTCTGATGCAGGGGATACTATTCTTAAAAATATGGGAGAAATTTTCAAACAAATAGCTCCAGAAAGTGCTTTAGTAGGTAGATATGAAGGAGACGAGTTCCTTATAGTCCTTCCTAAATCAAATACTGTAGAAATCAACTCAATAAAACAGGATATAGAAAAAAAGGTAAGCAGTGTTGATCTTTTCAACACTTCAATTTCAATATGTTTAGTTTCTGAGATTTTTAACGATTCAAGACTTCCTCTAAATAATAGTATAGTAGAAGTTCAAAAAAGTATGGAGAGAAAGAAACTTCTAGAAACAAGAAGTTCACGTAGCTCAATAATAGAATCCCTTAGATTAACACTGGAACAAAGTGATTATGAAACCAAGTACCATACCGATAGAACTGCTAAACTTGCTACTATGATTGGTGAAAAAATTGGACTTTCAAACACAGAGCTCAGTGATCTTGAAATGCTTGCAACATTACATGATATTGGGAAAGTAGCCATATCAGATTCAATTTTACTTAAACCTGATAAGCTAACTGAAAAGGAATTTGAAGTAATGAAAACTCATACCCAAAAGGGTTATCAAATAGCTATATCTTCACCAGACTTATTAAGAATTGCTGATGGAATTTTACATCACCATGAAAAATATGATGGTTCTGGATATCCTGATGGATTGATAGGGGAGGACATACCATTAGAATCACGTATAATAACCCTAGTTGATTCATACGATGTAATGGTTAATGAAAGGCCTTATAAAAAAGCCATGACTCCAGATGATGCAGTTTTAGAAATTCTTAGATGTAAAGGTAAACATTTTGACCCAAACTTATCTGATATTTTAATCGAAATACTAGAAGCTGAAAAAATTTAGAGACTGTTTTCATACATTATATATTTAATTATGGATCTTAAAATTTTTATTATATATTAATTATTTTAGCTATATTTGCACTTACTACTTACAAATATAGCTAAAATAATTGACCCTTATTTCCATTTGTGTTAGTCTAATATGAAAGTGTTCATAAAACACTGTTGGAGTATAATGGGATAAATCATAGCCTAGGATTACAACTCTTGGGCTTATTTTAATGCAAATTATTTATTACTATGAAAGGATGACAAGTTATGTCTGATACAATACTTACTATGAAATTATTAAAAGGAGAATACGGAGTTTGTAAACTTGATTCTGACTCTAAAATTCCCTCTTGGTCAACAAAAGGAGATTTTTTTAATATAACAAAAACTAATGATGAATTATCACTGGTATGCGATGCAACTTTCGTACCGGAAGGAGTAGTTTGCGAAAAAGATTGGAAAGTTCTAAAAATATTAGGTCCCCTAGATTTTGCATTAGTTGGAATACTATCTTCAATCTCGACTGTACTTGCTGAAAATGGGATTAGTATTTTTGCCATATCTACATACGATACAGATTACATACTTGTAAAAGAAAAAAACTTAGAAAAAACTATAACTTGCCTAAGGGAGGCAAATTACGAAATATTCTAATTAGAAAAATATAGAGTGCTCTATAAAAGAGTATTCTATATTTTTTTATTAAAAGTGTCTTTACTCTTCACTCAGGGTATCATTAAGTATATACTAGTAATCAGGTGAGAAAGTAGGAGTATACTATGAAAAAAATACTGAATAGACAAAACTTTATAAATATTATTGTAATAACAATAATTTCTTTGTTTCTAACGAGACTTTCAACAAACTATCCATTAGTAACAGATATCGACTATGATGATGTTATTTTTTCATTACTACTAGTATTTCAATACATCATTTGGCTGATTATATGTTCAATGGTATTTGGCAACAGCATCACATATCACTTTGTACGTACTGGCTTGATAGTACTACAGGCTGCTGCTTTTGCAGATTTACTTGATGAATTTTATGATGTAAAAGGACTCGTATCCCTGACAGAGACATTAGGGGAAATATTAGGTATGTTTATAATTACCGTCGGCCTAATAATATATTATAAAAAAAACAAAGAAAAAATACATCACATAACAGCCTTAAAAAATAAATATTATCAGGAAAGCATAAGGGATAATATGACAGGCTTATATAATCAAACATATTACTACAATTATTATAAAGAAATATCAAAAGATATGAATTTCATCAGTGAAAGTAATTATCTACTAGTAATGGACTTAGATAATTTCAAAAACATAAATGATATACATGGTCATAATACCGGTGATCAAATTATTAGAATACTTGGAAATGCTATATTATCATCTGTTCAAAATACCCAGCATCTGCCTTTTAGATATGGTGGAGATGAGTTCATTATTTTATTCAGATCTATAACACTAGCTGAAATAAAGGATATTGTTGAAAATATTAAAAATAACACATCAAAAGTATTACAGTCCAGGGCCCTTAATAATGGAGAATATTTAGAGGCTAGATTTAGCATAGGTATCACAGAACAAAAGAATGATGATACAGGGGAGTCTTTATTTAAACGTGGAGATAAACTAATGTATGCTGCAAAGGAAAGAGGAAGAAACTCAATAGTTACTGATTAAAATGTGGCTGTCTCATAATTACATCTGAGACAGCCACTTATTTATTATGTACCTTGCTTACAGGGATACATCTACACTTTGCTTTCTTATATTTTTATTCTTAGCCTTGGCTTTTTTTACTTTAGATGAATTAAGTTTCAAAATAGAAGTATCAATTCTCTGTATTTCAGCTTTTAGAGCTTTAGTTTTCCTCTCTTTCTCTTCTTTGGAAATATTAGAATTGTTGATCTTGGCTAATTCCTTCAGCTTTTTCTGCCTTTCCTTTGTCAGCTTTTTTATCTCACTTTCCTTACTTGTCTTGCTTTTTTTAGCAACTTTTTTCTGATTACTATTAGCAACTTTAAGATTGTCTAAAGATTTAATCTTCGCTGCACCCATAGCACCTTTTACAGGCATCTTAATGTTCATTTTGCACCCCCTTAATAATATTACACATATTATAAAAAATAGATGTGTCCATTATATATCCACAAGTGTAATCTAGCCTTAAGGGAACCTTAAATAAACCTTAAATTCATATAAATTCTATTTCATTTGATTTTAAATTATATATATGTTACTTTATTATAGGTATTTAGAAAATCACTGCTCATTAGCAAAGTGGTCAAAACATACATATTTTCTTAAGGAGTTAGTATAAATGGAAAACATAAAAGATAATGTAAAAGAATTCATTGCAGAATGTGAGGCAGAAGTTAAAGATATATATGGAGATATTGATACAATAGCTGAATATAATCAATATAAAGTTTTAAAAGCCATGCAAGAAAATAGGCTTTCAGACGCTCATTTCAATTGGAATACAGGTTATGGTTATAACGATATGGGAAGAGAAACTATTGAACAAATCTACGCTGACATTTTTAGCGCAGAAGATGCAATAGTCAGACCTCTTATAGTAAATGGTACCCATGCACTTACTCTATGTATTACAGGACTTCTTTTTGGCGGGGATCACATGATTTCTATAGCCGGAAAACCATATGACACTTTAGACGCAGTAATCGGTATAAACGATAGTTATCCTGGAAATCTAAAAAATCAGGGAGTTGAATACACTCAAATCGATTTACTAGATTCTGGAGAATTCAATAAAGAAGAAATCAAAAAATCCATAAAAAATAATACAAAAATGATATATATACAAAGATCAAGTGGGTATAGCTGGAGAAAATCATTAACTATTAATGATATAGAAGATATAATAAAGTTTGTCAAAGACATAAAAGAAGATCTTATTGTAATGATTGACAACTGTTATGGAGAGTTCCTAGATAAAAAAGAGCCAATTGAAGTTGGAGCTGATATCATGGCGGGATCACTTATAAAAAACCCAGGTGGAGGACTAGCTCTAGCTGGTGGTTATATAGTCGGTAAGAGGGAATTGATAGAATTAGTGAGTTTTAAAATGACCTCACCAGGAATAGGAAAAGAATGTGGTCTTATGTTCGGACAAACAAGATCCATGCTTCAGGGACTTTTCATGGCACCAACAGTAGTATCAGGAGCAATCAAAGGAGCTATACTTTGTGCCAGAACATATGAGAAACTTGGATTTGAAGTAAATCCATCCTTCAATGATTATAGAAGTGACATAATACAGTCAATTAAGTTTAAAGAGGACAAATTATTAATAGAATTCTGCCGTTCAATTCAGTTTGCAGCTCCAGTCGATAGTTTTGTAACCTGTGAACCATGGGATATGCCAGGATATGATAGTCCTGTAATAATGGCAGCAGGAGCATTTGTACAAGGTTCTTCAATAGAACTAAGCGCAGACGGACCAATAAGAGCACCATATATAGCTTACTTCCAAGGAGGACTGACATACTTCCACAGTAAATACGGCGTTATGAAATCAGTGGATCATTTACTTGAATTAAATCTTATTACGATTTAATTCAGCCTAACATAGCCTAAAACTACTTTGATCGCGCCTAATCACTGCTTTACAGCTAGCCTAATATTGTTTATGCTATTAATTTTCAAAAAGAAAATTAATAGCACTTAAATACAACCTTAGGCTAATTGCTAAGCAATGATTAGGCGCGATTGCAATAGCTTTAGGCAATATTAGGCAAATAGCACAAAATACGTAATAAAACCGTATCAATAGATATGGTTTTTCTTATGCCCATTTATTAGCTCGCCTGATTTGTCCTGTAAGGCTTTACTTATACTGAAAAATCTCTTTATATGAATTAGACCTTAATGGATGCTTTTTGCTGAAGCAAAACCATAAATATTAAATGAATAGGAACGTTTCAATTTAATATTTATTAGCTCGCCTGATTTGTCCTGTAAGGGATTACTTATACTAAAAAACCACTCTATATTTTATCTCCCAACTATTCTTACAAGATCGACTTGCTCCATGATCTTGAACTTCCGACCTACGACCTACGACCAACGAAACACGTATGAACTAATTTCTGTTCATTCTCCTTACGATAGGATGATCATCATTCAGCTGAATGAGATCCCACAAGTTACCATAAAGATCTTCAAATACAGCTACTGTTCCATAGTCTGCTTCTTTTGGCTCCCTAATAAAATTTATTCCTTTATCAATCATTTCATTGTAATCTCGCCAAAAATCATCAGTATTGAGGAAAAGAAATACTCTTCCACCAGCTTGATTCCCAATAAATTCTTCTTGTCCTGTCTTTGAAGGTCGAGCTAATAGTATAGTAGATTCTTTTGAACCGGGAGGAGCTACTACAACCCATCTCTTGTCTTGTTCAGGCTGATATGTATCCTCAATAAGTTCAAAATTCAATTTTTTAGTATAAAACTCTATAGCCTCATCATAATCTCTCACAACAAGTGCAATATGTACAAGTGCTTGTTTCATTTCAAAACCTCCTTATAATATTTAAGATTATAACACATTCAAAAATAAAACTGCATGACATAAGTCAACTAGTTTGATAATTTCTATAGTTCATAATTATTCCATCAAACTTCCATCACATTTCATAACTATACTGGACTTAGAAAAAAGAGGAGGAGAATTATTGTGAAAAAAATTATTAAGAATAAATATTTTTTTATTATTCTAGTAATGATATTAGGATTTGCAACTTATAGCTATATCCAAGGTAATGCTGTAACCGCTGAAGAGGGGCCAACTACTAGTGAGTCTATTGTAGCTAGGGGTAATATAGTCATCGGCTTCACTGGTGATGGTGTTGCAGAAATTCCAGTAGTAAATGTTGACTTTGATATCAATGGAACATTAAAAGAAATATATGTATCTGAAGGAGACAAGGTAACAGAAGGTCAACTTCTAGCAAAACTTAAGGACGAAGAATACTTAAACAAACTAAAAACTTCTGAAATCACTTACAAACAAGCCCTAACAAATTTAGAACTCAAAAAAGAGAATGAAGTTCTTTCACTACTTAGCGAAAAAGAAAAGCTAGATAATTATAAGAGTAGTCTAGAAAAAATTAAAGCTGAATATCAACCTATGGTTGAAAATCCTGATTTATATCCTAGCCAAGATATAACATTTAAAAAACTTGATTTAGATAGTGCTCAAACTGCATATGACAATCAACTAAAAAGATACAATACTTTAAAAAATTCAAACAAATCAATAGAAGTAGAAAAAGCAAATGTAGAATCTAAGAAAATCAACTTAGAAATTGCTGAAGACGATTTTAATAGCACTAGTCTAATTTCACCTATATCTGCAACTATTCTTAATATTGCTTATAAAGAAGGAGAAATAATATCTTCACCAAGTAACTCAAGCTCACAAACTTCAAACACTACAAACTTTATTATATTATCAGATTCTGACAAGGTAGAAGTAACTGTACCGGTTTCAGAACTAGACTTAGATATGGTTGAAAAAGAACAAACTGTGGAAGTAGTTTTTGAAGCTTTTGAAGGTATTACTTATACAGGAAAAGTATCAAACATTAAATCATTACCTGATATTGATAATAACGGTGTGGTTACCTATGATGTTACTATTCTACTTGAAGGTGATACAGAAAGAATAAAATCTGGTATGACTTGCGAAGCAACCTTCATAATGCGACAGGAGAAAAACGTTCTAACGATACCTAACAAAGCTGTATACATTTTTGAAGGGACACAGTATGTAGATGTAAAAAATGATCAGGGTAGTCCAGAACAAAGAGCAATAAAAACGGGCTTAACTGATGGCAAAAATTCTTCAGTAATAGAAGGTCTTATTGCAGGTGAGACATTAGTAATCACTAAAGGAAATTAGGTGATTTTATGAGTATTATTGAAATATTTAGATCAGTATATATAAATATCAGTGGTAATAAGATAAAAGTTCTTCTTACAACTCTAGGTGTAGTAGTTGGAGCACTGACTATAATATTAGTTCTTAGTATTGGAAATGGAAGTCAAAGGGATATTGAAGAACAGTTTAAATCTCTAAATGTAGGTACTATCCAACTAATGGCTTTTAGAACTAATAAAAAAGTTACAGATACTCAAGTAGAAGAAATACTTGATGAGGTAAGCACCATAAAAGAAGCTTCCCTCATGGTAATGGGAAATGGAACACTCAACTATGACGGAGATGACTATGGTATTTCTATAGTTGGTGCTTCAAATAATATTAATAAGATAGTTAACATCCCACTTCTAGAAGGAGAATATATATCAGAGGATTCAGAAAACGACAAAGTAATCATCTTAGGATATACAGTTGCAAGTGAATATTTCCCTGATGATATTTCATCTGCAATAGGAGAAAAAGTGATTCTAAACGGTAAAAGATACACTATAATAGGTGTATTTGATGAAGTTGGAGGCTCCTCAATCAGAGGACTAAATATAGATGAGGGAGGAATTATTCCATACAAAGTAGCTTCAAAGTATGTTACAGGAAGAAATACAAGATCTAGCATTGTTGCCCTGGTTGATGATATCAAGAATGTTGAGCAAGCAAGTGTAGAAGCTCAGGAAGTTTTGGTAAAAAGTCTAAAAGTCAAAAGTGATAATGTCTTTGCTTATGATGCCGGAAGTCAACTTGAAACAGCAAGGGATTCAGCAAATACAATGACCCTAATGCTTTTTTCAGTGGCGATAGTAGTACTTTTCGTTGGAGGTATTGGTATTATGAATGTACTATACGTATCCGTCAAGGAAAGGACAAGAGAAATTGGTATTCTAAAAGCAATCGGTGCTAAAAAGAAAGATATTCTTTTGATATTCTTAATCGAAGGTATACTTATAAGTCTAGTAGGGGGTGTTATCGGAGGAATAGGGAGTATTTTCGTAATACCTATTATAGGGTATTTCGACGTAAGTATTGTTCCTACACTATCTGTTTATGTTATTGCACTTGGTTTTTCTATCGGTGTAGGGACTTTCTTTGGTTATTATCCAGCTTATAAGGCTGCGTCCCTAAAGCCTATTGATGCACTTAACTACGAGTAAAATGGAGGAGAAAAAGAAAAATGAAAAATAAATTAATAATATCAGTAGCTGTATTAGGACTTCTACTATCTGGATGTTCCTCGGCTGCACAAGAAAAAGTTACACTTGGAACCGTTACAGAAGTAAAAAATGAAACAACTACTAAGTCTAACATTGAACTAAAAAAAGAAAATCAAAAGAACACTGAGCTATTCAGAGAAATAGGAGAAGTAACAAAAGTAGTAGGAAATGAAGTCACTCTAAAATTAATAAAAGTACAGGCTGCTACAGATAGTGATAAAAGTCAAGATGAAGCAAGTAGAGATAAAAAATCATCTGGTCAAGGTAAATTCCCAGGAGGTGGACAAACAGGTAGAAAGGTAAAAGTTGAGTATACTGGAGAAGTCGCAACTATAATCATTCCCGTAGGTACTCCCATTTATTCTAGATCTATGAATGGACAAGAAGCAGTAGAACTTGAAGAAATTACAACAGGTTCAAAATTAACTCTTATGTATAATAATAACCAAAAGGATAAAATCATATCTGAAAGGACTATTAACCAAGTCACTTTAATTAAAGGTAGGTAATACTATGGCCAATCTAATAACTATGACAGATATAATTAAGTCATATAAAATGGGTTCAACAGAACTAGTTGTACTTAAAAAGATATCTCTAGAAATAAAAAAAGGAGAGTTTGTTGCAATTTTAGGTCCCTCTGGTTCTGGAAAAACAACATTGATGAACCTTATAGGCTGTATTGATACCTGTAATGATGGTATTTATAACCTCAACGGAACCAATATAGAGAAGAAAAGCGACAACGAACTTGCTGAAATACGAAACCAAGAAATAGGATTTATATTTCAAAAGTTTAACCTTCTCTCAAAATATACGGCACTCCATAATGTCGCTTTTCCATTATTAATACGTGGAGTGCCAAAAAAAGATGCATATGAAAAGGCGGAAGAAATACTAAAAAAAGTAGGACTTGGTGATAGAGTTCATCATAAACCAATAGAACTATCAGGAGGACAACAACAAAGAGTTTCAGTAGCTAGAGCCCTAGTGGGTGATCCAAATCTTTTACTAGCAGATGAACCAACAGGTGCCTTAGACTCAAAAACAGGTGAAGAAATAATGAATCTCTTCCACAAGCTCAATATTGAAGGAAATACTATAATAATGATTACCCATGATAATGAAATAGCTAAACAAGCTGGTAGAATAATTAGAATAGTTGATGGTGAAATTGTCGTGTAATACCTTTTCTACAGGGTATAAAACTGTAACAAGGAGGAGATTTCACATGAAACTTAAAAAATTAACTGCAGCTATATTATCAACTATTATGGTTATTTCAACTTTTGGTCTTACTTTTGCTACTGAAGTTGAGGAGAAAGTGACCGATAGAACAAAAGGACCAAGGGTCGGTGTAGAGAAAGTTAAAAGGGTTGATTTCTTCAAATTACCTGAAGAGGAATTCTTAAAAGCTATCGAAGAAAAGATTTCTGATGGTACAATCAGTGAAGAAATGGCAGAGCAATTGAAAGATAGATATTATTTATCAAAAGATAAGATGGAAAAAAGAAAAGAAGCTAAAGAAGGTATGAAGGGTCTAGAAAAAGATGACTTCATGTCTGAACTTGATAGATTAATTGATGAAGGTCTAATTAACAATGATAACAAGGATAAAATCATTGAAAAATATGATTTAAATATGGAAAGAAGAGATGCTCTTCAAGAACTAAGAAAACTGGATAGGGATTCTCTAGCTGAAGAATTAGATGCCTTAGTTGAAGAAGGTCTGATATCACAAGCTAGAAGAGAACTAATCATGGGAAGATTTGATAAAAGGGCAGAAGCTACAGAAAGATTACAAGCTTTAAAAGGCCTATCTGAGGAAGACTTCATGGCACAACTTGACACAATGCTGGAAGAAGGATCAATATCTAAGGAAAAGTATGATAAGTTACTTAATCGAATGAAAAATAGACCAGCTAGACCAGAAAAAATCAAATACGATCCAGAAACTTTCGTGGATACACTTGACCAGCTACTAGAGGATGGAAAGATTGATCAAGATAAATATGATAAGTTGAAGGAAAGGTTTGAGAATAAAAAATTATCAGAAGAGTAATTTTTAACATTAACATAAATGCTAATAGCCTAGCAACATCATTGATATTTGCCTAGCTGTATCTTCGATACTAGCCCAGCTATATCTATTAACATAATATAAGCCCAGCGAAGTTGTTTCAACTTCTAGAGCAAGGTGATTTTACAAACGTAAAATATTAAAATAATTTTGCGATTGCAAAAAACCACTGCTCTAGTTGCAAAGCAACTGCTGGGCTTGAATTATGTATTAAATTCAGCGGGCTGCGAAAGTGCTAGGCTACTTAAGAAAGCTTAGTGCTCAGCAAGAATTTACTTCATCACATAAAATTCTCAACTTTCACACATTTTTCACATACAATAAGATATTTCTCACAAAATTTAAATTTATTATATATACAAGCTAAGACAACACATTAAATTTTGAGAGGAGAATCATTATGAAAAAAAGAAAGGTATTATTAGGAGTTTTAACAGGAGCATTGCTTGTAACATCCATGGGTTTTTCAATGGCAGGAGAAATTGACGAGACTGAAAAAGTAAGAACCGGAAAGGTAAAGACTGAAACTGTCAAAACATATCGTACAGAACTATTTAGTCTTAATGAAGAGGATTTCTTAGACGCAATCCAAGAAAAAATTGATGAAGGAATACTAAGTGAAGACTTAGCAGCAAAACTAAAAGATAAGTATATGAATTATGAACAAAAAAAAGAAATAAAAAGAGAGATCATCAGTTTAGATGAGGATTCGTTCATAATAAAACTCGATGAATTAATAGCAGAAGGAACACTAAAAGCTGAAAATAAAGATCAGATTATTGAAAGATACTCATTTGCTAAAGAAAGAAAAGAAGTACTTGGAGAACTAAGACAACTGGATAGAGATGTACTTGTAGAAGAACTTAAGCAACTAGTAGATGAAGGGAAAATTAAGGACGATAAAAGAGATTTAATCATATCTAACTACGACAAAAGACAAGAAATAAAGATTTCATTAGAAGCTCTAAAAGATGCTCCAAAAGAAGAAATTCTAGATAAATTAGCTGAATTACTTGAAAACGAAACAATTTCACAAGATAAATACGACAAGCTAGTTCAAAGACTAGAAACAAAAGCCCAAATAAAAGAAATCAAAATCTCAGACTCAGAAACATTCGTAGAGGAACTAGAAAAATTAGTAGAAGAAGGAAAATTAGATTCAGAAAAAGCTGCGAAATTAATTGAGAAATTCCAACAAAGAAATTCATCTGAGGAATAATTTCTTGCATTAGCATAAACGCTAATAGGCTAGCAACATCTTTGATGTTAGTTCAGCAGTATAATTATACTAGCCCAGCCACATAATTTTCAGTATATGAGCCCAGCGAAGTTCTTACAACTTCTAGAGCAAGGTGATTTTACTAACGTAAAATATTAAAATAATTTTGCGATTGCAAAATCTCATTGCTCTAGTTGCTAAGAACTGCTGGGCTTGAATTATGAAATAAAATCAGCTGGGCTATGAAATGATGACCTGCTTAACAAAGTTAAGCGATAAGCTACAATGAATCCCTTGTCCCTTCATTGCTATTCTGCTATCATTAAATAGATAATAAAAAAGAAAAAGGTAGGAATAATATGATTAGGGACCATGTTATTAAAGAAAGTAAAAGGGAGTCGTATATTGATTTCCTTAGGGTTTTTGCGACTTTTTGTGTAGTTATTTTACATAGTTATGCGCCGTATTTTGAGGATTTTTATATCTACGGAACTAAATCTTGGTGGGCAGTTAATCTACTTGCAGCTTTTACTAGGTGGGGTGTTCCTGTATTTTTTATGATTAGTGGTTACTTACTTTTAAATGATAGCAGGGAAATCAAAATCAAAATTTTCATTAAGAAAAGATTATCAAAAGTACTTATTCCACTAGCTTTTTGGAGTATATGGTATTACTCAAATTCTGTGATAATGGGTGCAAGAGTTTTTGATATAAAAGAGCTTATACTTAATTTCTTTTCAAATAAGATTAGCTATCATCTCTGGTTTGTTTATACCATATCTGGTTTATATTTATGTGTTCCAATAATTAAAAATATAATCGATCCAGAGAATGATAAAAAAATGTGGTATTTCTTCGGGGTTGTCTTCACAACCACAACAATATTCCCGATTATCAGTAAAATAGTAGGTACATGGGTTGTAATAGCAGCACCTATATTTAATGGCTATCTGGGATGGTTTTTGTATGGGTATCTAATAAATAGAATTGACTTAAGTAAAAAGAAACGTAAATTAATCTATCTTCTTGCATTAATATCAGGTATCATCGGAGCAATTGGAACCTTTATGATATCAAACTATTATAAGATAGATGGCTTTTTCAATGGTGGTTATCAACTAAATACTTATATAATTACTACAGCAGTTTATCTATTTGTAAAATACGACTTTACACCTATGATTAAAAGCGAAAGGTTACAGTCACTAGCATACAAAATGGGAAAACTATCGTATGGCGTCTACTTAATACATGTACTAGTATTAGTCAAAATCCAAATGTATTTGCCATTTGAGCAGGTCTATATAGCTGTAGCTGTATATAGTATTTTAACTTTTACGCTATCATATTTGATTATGTTTACTCTTTATATGCTATTTAGAAAGCATGATAGAATTCGATATTTATTAGGAATATCTTGATTTCAGCTTAGCATAAGCACCTGTGCTTATAGCCCAGCAACATCAAAACGTTAGCCCAGCCATATGACTTACAGCATATGAGCCCAGCGAAGTTGTTTCAACTTCTAGAGCAAGGTAATTTTACAATCGTAAAATATTAAAATAATTTTGCGATTGCAAAATACCATTGCTCTAGTTACTAATCAACTGCTGGGCTTGAATTATATAATAAATTCAGCTGGGCTATGAAATGCTAGGCTACTTAACTAAGTTAAGTGCTAAGCTATGAATCTATGATTCATGCCATGTTAATTATTTCATAATTAACATTAGAATATTTCTTTATTTTATGGGTAGATATATGCTATACTTGTTGAAGGGCCTTTTAGCCCTTGGGATGACTCTAGTTAATAAACTTTGTAATATTATTACATAGGCTTATTTTATTTTGACCTATATAATTTGTATTAGGGTTGTCAAATAATTTTTAAAAAGGAGAATTGATATGAATAGTATACCAACACCTCATATAGAAGTTAAAGAGCAGGGCGTTATCGCTGAAACGGTTTTAATGCCAGGGGATCCATTAAGAGCAAAATTTATTGCGGAGACTTTCTTAGAGAATCCTGTTAAATTTAATAATGTAAGAAATATGTTTGGTTACACTGGAACTTACAAAGGAAAGAAAATTTCTGTAATGGGTTCTGGAATGGGAATGCCAAGTATCGGAATTTACTCTTATGAGTTATATAACTCATACGGAGTTCAAAATATAATTAGAATTGGATCATGTGGAGCTTACACTGATCAACTTGATCTTTATGATGTAATCTTAGCAAGCGATTGCTGGTCAGAGTCATCATATGCAAAAGTTCAGTCTGGTTACGATAAAGATGTTATCGAAGCTACTGCTGAATTAAACGAGAGAATTATAAAAGCTGCTGCTGAGTTAGAAATTCCACTAAAAGAAGGAAGAATCCACTCATCAGACGTATTCTACAGAGAGAAGTTTGAAGAATTCGAAGGAATCAGAGATGAGCATGGCTGTATGGCAGTTGAAATGGAGTCATTTGCACTATTTGCAAATGCTAAGATTTTAGGAAAGAACGCGGCTTGTCTATTAACAGTATCTGACTCATTAGTTTCAGGAGAAGCTACTACAAGTGAAGAAAGACAATTAGCATTTACAAAGATGATGGAAATCGCTTTGGAAATGGCTTAATTATAAATAAAATTCGCCGAGGGAATCTTTTCCTCGGCTTTTTATTTTGCTTAGCATCAACATTTTGTTGATAGCCCAGCAACATTAAAATGTTAGCCCAGCCATATAACTTTCAGTATATGAGCCCAGCGAAGTTGTTTCAACTTCTAGAGCAAGGTAATTTTACCAACGTAAAATATCATTGAACTAGTTGCTAAGCAACTGCTGGGCTTGATTTATGAAATAAAATCAGCTGGCCTATGAATCAAAGATTCATGCTGACCCGCTTAACAAAGTTAAGCGCTGAGCACTAAATTACGTCCTGTAATAATTTAGTAACAAACTTCACACAACTTTCACATATTCCAACATACTTCTCACAAATTTATACTCTATTATATAAGCAAGATAGGAAATGCAAAGAAAACATTACTTAATAATAATTAAAAATTTGAGAGGAGATTTATTATGAAAACTAAAAAAATTATCTTAGGAGCACTTACAG
>JAOARG010000035.1 GCA_025210655.1 Bacillota bacterium | reverse complement strand
TTCACTTGAACGTCTAGTACAAGATATACAAATACATAATCTTGCGTCTAGTTACGCTAGTAAATATTAAATGAAATGTTCCTATTCAATTAATATTTACGGTTTTGTGAAACAAAAAGCATCCGCCAACTATGTAATCCGTCCTATGATATTTTCCCAGCGGAAAACTCTAATCGTAGAATAAGTTCATAAAGATAATGCAAATGGAGATAGCACTCCATATTTTTTTTGCAAAAAAGAAAAAGGATAACCAAAAGATTATCCTAAATCCCCCTAAATTAAGAGTATAGATAAAAGAGATGGCTTTATAAAGTACTATAAGGTATATGATTGTGAATCATGTGCAGGATGTCCTCATAAGAAATCCTGTATACCTATGATAATTATAGGTCTTTTTGTCCAAAGAAAAATACACTGCAAACTTAATGGCTTATAACCACTTGTTTACAGTGTATTCGAATATTTCTTGAATTGTGGGGTTTTATTTAGTTAATAAACGACTTCCCCTTTAAATTTATTCTCCTCTATTGAAATCAACAGATTTAGAAGGAACTATTGTTGAAACTGCATGTTTGTAAATCATTTGTTGTTTTCCTTCGGAATCTAGTACAATTATGTAGTTATCGAATCCTTTTACGGTGCCTTTTAATTGATAACCGCTAATTAGGAAAACTGTGATGTGTGTTTGGTCCTTTCTCACTTGGTTTAAAAATACATCTTGCAAGTTTAATTGTTTCATTATAACCCCTCCATTTAATTGATTTTCAAGCAAGGAGTGTCTTATTCTCTATATTGATTTATTATACTTTCTACAATCTCATCCTTACTTGATTTCTCTACATCTAACCATTTGACAAAATCATACCTTCTGAACCACGTAAGTTGTCTTTTGGCATATCTTCTTGAATTCTGCATAAGAGCAGAAAGCATAGAATCATAGTCAGTATCACCATTTAAGTAGGCATAAACCTCTTTATAGCCTATAGCTCTCATAGCTGGGTTGTCTAGTGAAAGACCCATATCCATTAATGCTTTTACTTCTTCTAAAAGACCTTCTTTAATCATAATATCAACTCTTAAGTTGATTCTTTCATAAAGATGTGTCCTGTCCCTGTTTAGAACAAATAATTCAAAATCATAATCCTTGGTTTTAATAGGATCATTTTTGAAATCGCTGATATTTTCTCCAGTAGAATAGTAAATTTCTAAAGCTCTTACTATTCTACGACCATTGTTCATATGGATACGTTCAGCACTCTCAGGATCAACTTTTTTTAACTCCTCGTATAAGTACTTATTACCCATGTTTTCTAGCTTATACTCTAATTCTTTACGTATTTCTGTATTTTTGTCAGCATTAGCAAAATCCATATCATACATTAGAGCATTAATATAAAGTCCAGTGCCACCAACGATAATAGGAACTTTACCCCTAGAAAATATATCTTCAATATATTCTTTAGCCATTTTTGCATATTCAGAAACAGAAAAATCTTCAAAAGGATTTATATTATCAACCATGTAGTGAGGAACCCCGTCCATTTCTTCAGCTGTAACTTTAGCAGTTCCAATATCGAAATGTTTATAAATCTGCATAGAATCTGAAGAAATAATTTCACCGTTAATTTTTTTTGCTAATTGTATTGATATGTCAGTTTTACCAACAGCGGTTGGTCCTGCAATAATAATTATTTTTCTCATGTGTTCACGTCCTTTGGATATCGTAGGTTGTAGGTCGTGGGTGGTAGGTCGTAAGAAATTTAAAACCTTTACAATTCCACTTGTGACTGTACTTATCTACGAACTCTGTTTTATATTATATATTCTTAGATGGTTAATTTTTTTGGTCTTTGTCTTTTGGCCTTTCCGAACCACGACCTACCACCTACCACCTACGCACAATAAGAACAAAGTTCTTATTGAATCCTCTTAAACTTCTTTTCCAGTTCCCTTATCCCCATTGATATTATTATCGGTCTTCCATGTGGACATGTAAATGGGTTTTCTGCTTTAGATAAATCTTCTACTAATTGATTTATTTCCCGATTAGATATTGTGTCATGGGCTTTTATAGCATTTTTACATGACTTCTGTATTATTGAAGCTATTTTAATTTCATACACTGAATCAACTGGATTGTTGAGAGTTTCTAATATTTCCATTACTAAATCTATACTTCCGGGTACATTAAATAGTTGAGGGATTTCTCTAATAACAATCTCCGTTTCTCCAAATTCTTCTATAACAAGACCTAGTTTCTCTATGGAATCTTTATTTTCAATAAGTTTTTCTTTATCAAGCTTTGACAGATTTATTACTTCAGGAAGTAATAACATTTGTCTGATTATTTGATCATTCTTGTACTCATCTAAGAATTTTTCGTATAGAATTCTTTCATGGGCTGCATGTTGGTCCATAATATACATAGATTCATCAAGCTGGAATAATAAATATGTGTTGAAGACTTTGCCAACATAAAGTAATTCAGTTATATCAATTCTGTTTTCAGAGTAAGGGCTTACTGCAGATTCTTCCTTAATTATTATTGACCTAGACTCTGATATGGAATCTAATTCAGTGGATATGGAAGAAAGTAGCTCGTCGTAGGTCCTTGGTTGTTGGTCCTTGGTCGGGTGAAAGCTATTACTATTTCTGGAAGAACTTATTAAGTTATCTACTCTTCTATCTAATTCAGTATTTATTTCTAGGCTGTTTTCTTTTATAATATTTTCCTTATTATTATCTGAATCACTTGTATATTTTTGAATGTTATCCGTCGTATTTAAATTCTTTAGATTAGTATTCTCGACTTTTGAAATCGTATTATCTATTGATTGGCTAGAAGAATTTAATGATTCAGTATTTTTCTTGTCTTCTGATTTCTTATTTTCATAGGATTTTTCTAGACTTTTTTCAAATCCACTGTCCTTTACTTTTTCCTTGATTTCTTCTTCCATTTTTTTGATTACTTTCATTGGGTTAACTATTGATTTTGGAATGTGACCTGTGAAAGTGTTCTTTTGTGGAATAGATTTTTTAATCAGAGGCATTTCTGACTTGTCTTTAATTTTTTTCTTTGGAATTTCAATATTTATTGATTCTTTTCTAAATATATCTTTTGCTTTACCAATTTGCTCCTTTGGTATTTGATTTGATGTAAGGAGTTTATCTTTTATTGAGTTTAGGACAACATTTTTTACTGCTCCAACATCACTGAATTTTATTTCGATTTTTGCTGGATGTATATTTACATCTACATCTTTTGGATCTGTCTCTATAAAAAGAAATGCTACAGGAAATCTTCCTATGGGTAGCATAGTCTTATATGCTAATTTTATGGAATCACTTATGGCAGTATCCTTTACATATCTACCATTCACAAAAATATTTTGAAGTTGTCTGTTTCCCCTTGAGTAATTCAAATTAGAAACATATCCCCATACTTTTACTTGATTTTGTTCACCTTTAATTTCTATAAGGTTCTTACTTAAATTTCTTTCATATAAGGAATAAATGGTATTGATCAATTTCCCATTTCCCGGTGTTTGAAGTATTTCTTTACCCTCTGCAATGTACTTAAAGGCAACTTCTGGATGGGATAGTACTATTTTATTTACTAAATCAGAAATTGCACTTTGCTCTGCTCTGTCTGACTTGAGAAATTTTAAACGTGCAGGAGTATTGAAAAATAAATCTTTTACAGAAATGGATGTACCTTGGTTCATTCCAATAGATTTTTTCTCTACTTCTTCCCCACCAGATAATTTTAAAAGAACTCCAATTTCATTTTCTTCATATTTAGTACTAAGTTCTACTCTGGAAACAGCAGAAATACTTGCTAAGGCTTCACCTCTGAAACCAAGAGTATTTATACTGTATAGGTCATCAATTGTTGATATTTTACTTGTAGCATGTCTCATAAAAGCTATACCCAGATCATCAGGATGAATCCCCTTACCATTATCGCTAACTTTTATAAGTTCCTTACCACCCTTTTTTATTTCTATAATTATTCTATTAGCCCCAGAGTCAATAGAGTTCTCAACCAGCTCTTTAATAACAGCCATAGGCCTCTCAACAACTTCTCCGGCAGCAATTTTAGTTGATAAATCTTTTGATAAAACTTTTATTCTATTAGTAGACATTGTTAATCACTCCTTTACACGTGTATTACGTAGTTTGAGCTTTTTAGAATGCCTAAGGTTGCCTAATACTACTTTGGTCGTGCCTAATCATTGCTTTGCAATTAGCCTAAGATTGTTCCTTAATTCTCTAACTTTTCAAAATGAAAAGTTAGAGAATTAAGGAACAATCTTAGGCCAGCTGAAAATCAGCGATTAGGCGCGATTACAATAGCTTTAGGCACCTTAGGCTAAACATCCCACGAATTTAATCAATCTTCTTCACCAACTCAAACAAATAATTCATTGCATCCATTGGAGTCATTTCGTACACATTTAATGATTTTAGTTCTTTTATTATTTCATCCGAGCTGTCGTCGAATAGGGATAGTTGTACTTCGTCTTTATCTTCTTCTTTTTCCTTTATACATTCAGCTATAGTTATATCTACTTTTTTATCAGATTTATTTATATCGTTGATCTCTAAGGTAGTTAAGATTTCTTTTGCTCTTTTTATTACATCGTCTGGAACTCCTGCAAGTTGCGCTACTTGGATACCGTAACTTTGATTAGCTCCACCTCTTACAATCTTTCTTAGAAATACTATATCGTCACCGATTTCTTCAACTGATATTCTATAGTTTTTTACACCTTTGATTTTACCTTCAAGTTCGGTTAACTCATGGTAGTGTGTTGCAAATAAGGTCTTTACACCTGTATTATTGAATTTACTTAAATACTCAACAACACTCCAAGCGATACTTAATCCATCGTAAGTACTTGTACCTCTACCAATTTCGTCCAAGATAATAAGTGAATTATTTGAGGTATTCTTTAGGATATTTGCTAGTTCGCTCATCTCAACCATAAATGTCGATTGTCCTTGGGAGAGATCATCTGAAGCACCAACTCTTGTAAAAATTCTATCGACAATCCCTATTTTAGCTTCCCTAGCAGGTACAAAGGACCCAATTTGTCCTAATAATGTTATCAATGCAACCTGTCTTAAATATGTCGATTTACCAGCCATATTTGGGCCAGTGATTATTGAGAATGTATCTTCGTCGTTATTCAAGTAGGAATCATTAGGAACAAAGTCTTCTAGACCAGTTATTTTTTCAACTACAGGGTGTCTACCTTCTGTAATTGAGACTTCATGGGAATCATTAATTTCTGGCTTTACATAATTATTTTTATATGCGACTTCTGAAAGTGATGTTAATACATCAACTACTGATAATGACTTAGCCGTGCCTTTTATTCTAGAAACATGATTAAGTAGGTCTTCCCTTATACTGTTAAATAGACTATATTCTAAGGAGTTTATCTTTTCTTCAGCTCCCAAAACTTTCGATTCCATTTCCTTTAGCTTAGGCATTATGTATCTTTCTGCGTTAGCCAAAGTTTGTTTCCTAATATATTCTTCTGGTACAAGACCTAGATTTGATTTAGTAACTTCAATGTAGTATCCGAAAACTTTGTTAAAACCAATTTTTAGATTTTTAATACCTGTCTTCTCTTTTTCTTCTTGCTCAATTCCAAGAATCCAACCTTTTCCATCCCTTACTATAGTTCTTAACTCATCAAGTTCACTATTATATCCATCTTTTATAATTCCACCTTCCCTAATTAGCATAGGAGGTTCTTCATTGATTGAAGATCTAATTATTTCAGTTACATCCTCAAGGGGATCAATTTTACTATCTAACTCTGTAAGATAATCAGAGCTACTATTTGAAAGTACAGTTTTAATGTGAGGAACTTTATCTAATGAATTACATAGGGCCATAAGATCCCTAGGATTTGCATTATTATAAACTAATTTTGAACAAAGTCTTTCCAGGTCATAAATTCCCTTTAAATTTTCTTTCAATTCTTCTCTTAATAGAAAATCATCAAATAAGTTTTCAACTGCATCTTGTCTTAGCTTTATTAGTTTAGGGTTTAATAAAGGTTCTTTTATCCAGTGTCTAAGTTCTCTAGCTCCCATAGCTGTAGAAGTCTTATCCATTACCCATAAAAGTGAGCCTTTCTTTTCTTTTCCCCTTATAGTCTCCACCAGTTCTAAATTTTTACTAGTAAATTTATCAATAATCATATAATTACTATGACTGTAATATTCAACTTTGTCAAAATGAACTAGATTTACCTTTTGGGTTTCTTCAATGTAGCCCATAAGCATACCACTTGAAATCAATGAAAGTTTTGAACTATCTAAACCTAGAGCATCAATGGATGATACTTTGAAATTTCTTGTAAGGACATCTAATGAAAAAGATTCTGAATAATAATTACTTTCCAATTTACTTATCATTAGTTTTTCATATGAATCTAACACTATCTGTATTTCTTTAGGGTAAACTTTTCCTTCTTGCATAATGACTTCTTTAGGGTTTATCTTAATAATTTCATTGGATACTGTTAAGAAGTCTCCTTTAATGAAATCTGTTGTATAAAATTCTCCCGTTGAAATATCAGCATAGGAAAGTGCGAATGTATCCCCTTCTTCAATAATTGAAAGTATATAGTTATTTGTTTTGTCATCTAACATTTCTGGATCAATGATTGTACCAGGTGTAATGACCCTTATTACTTCCCTTTTCACTATACCCTTGGCAGTTGCTGGATCTTCAACCTGTTCGCAGATTGCAACTTTATAACCCTTTGCAACCATCTTTTGAATATAGCCGCTGGCAGAATGATAAGGAACACCACAAAGAGGTGCCTTCTCTTCAAGACCACAGTTTCTTCCAGTAAGAGTTAATTCCAACTCCCTAGAAGCAGTAACAGCATCATCAAAGAACATCTCATAAAAATCCCCTAGTCTGAAGAAAAGGATATAATCTTTATAGTTATCTTTTATCTCAAAGTATTGTTTCATCATTGGTGTTAATTTAGCCATGTAAAAACTCCCTTTTTCGTAGGTCGTGGTTGGTAAGTCGTAGGTCGGAAGTGACGAAAATCCCGAAGACCTAACAAATCCATAAACTACGAAGCATTTATATTTATTTAGAACAAATTATATTTTTACTTCTTGTACGTAAAAATCACAAAATTTTACTAGGGTTTAAGTTCTTCCGACCTACCACCCACGACCTACGACCTACGCAATAAATCAGCAATGATTTATTCAACTTTCTCCCCCATCAAAGAGAATGATCTTGGATTTGTTATTTTAACTTTTACTAGTTTTCCGATATCTGATTCATCCCCTGGGAAGTTTACAGTTCTGAATCCTCTAGTTCTTCCAGTTAGAATTGTTTTATCCTTTGAAGACTGACCTTCAACTAAGATTTCAAGTACTTCGTCTTTAAGAGTTTTATTTTTTCTAGAGATGATATCATTAATTACATTAAGCACTTTTTCAAATCTTTCATGTTTCACTTTTTCATCTATTTGATTATCGTATTCAGCTGCTGGTGTACCTGTTCTTACTGAATAAATGAATGTATATGATGCATCATATTCTACTTCTTTAATAAGATCAATTGTATCTTCTATATCTTGATCAGTTTCTCCAGGGAATCCGATGATTAAATCAGTACTTATTGTTGCATTAGGCACTTTTGTTTTGATTTTCCTAATTAAATCTAAATAATGTTCCCTAGTATATTTTCTATTCATTGCTTTAAGCATATTATTGCTACCTGATTGGACTGGAAGATGTACATGTTCACAAAGTTTTTCACATTCTGCAATTGCATCAATAACATCATCTGAGATATCTTTTGGGTGTGAGGTCATGAATCTAATTCTTTCTAGTCCTTCGATTTCATTTACAGCCTTCAATAAATCTGCAAAGGTGTAGCCATTATCAAATGTATTTCCGTATGAGTTTACATTTTGTCCTAGTAGAGTTATTTCTTTTACTCCATCTGCAACCAAATCTTTTACTTCAGAAAGAATTACTTCTGGATCCCTACTTCTTTCCCTACCTCTTGTATACGGCACTATGCAATAAGTACAGAAGTTGTTACAGCCATACATAATATTTACGAAGGCTTTTACATCTAATTTTCTTATTACAGGTAATCCTTCAATTATCTCACCTTCACTGTCCCAAACATCAACAAGCATGTTGTCACTGTTCATAGCTTGTGAAAGTAATTTTGGGAAATTATGAATATTGTGTGTTCCAAAAACTAGGTCTACATGTTTATATGTCTTTTTTATCTCCTTTACAACATGTTCCTGCTGCATCATGCAACCACAAACTGCAATTATTGCATTAGGGTTCTTTCTTTTGAAACTTTTTAGGTGTCCGAGATTACCATAAACTTTCAACTCAGCGTTTTCCCTTACACAACATGTATTAAATATAACAAGATCACTATTTTCTCTCTTGTCTGTTTCATCGTATCCCATTTGACATAGCATACCCTTAAGTTTTTCTGAGTCATGCTCATTCATTTGACAACCGTAAGTTGTGATATTAAATTTTTTGTTTCTCTTCTTCTTCAATTGGTATTCCTGATTAATTCTTCTAATGTCTTCTATTATTAATTGATTCTTCAATATTATATCTGTACTAGGTGTACTTTGTTTTCTTTCCATTCTGACCTCCCAAAAATATATATTAAACCAAGTTATATTATAACATAATTATATAGGTCCTTCGATTAGATTTAGTCAATAAAAATTGTGTAATTGATACAATATTCATGAATAATGAAAAAATATTCAAAAAAAAAACGTTTTCTTTCATTTTCCTATTGAATTAATATATTAAGATTTGTTAAAATGTCTTCATGAGTTTTATTTTTATTCTTGAATAATTGCTAATACTGTGTTGTAAAATAGTGAAAATTCTAATTTGTTTGAATTTAATGAATATTTTGACTTTTTGTCATTATTCATGTTTATACATTGTTGTGGTATGGTATTATGTTATTGAAGGGAATATTGAATTTTAAGGGGGAATTATTAGTGGAATTGTCTAAACGTATTCGAAATATGCAGGAATCACCTATAAGAAAGCTGGTACCATACGCCGAAAACGCCAAGGCCGCCGGACGTAAAGTCTACCACTTGAATATCGGTCAGCCCGATATTGAAACGCCTGTAGAATTCTATAATGCCGTTAAGAACTATGATGAAAAGGTACTTAAGTATTCTTTTTCTGAAGGATCTCCACAGCTTATAAGTTCTATTATAGAATATTATAAAAAGTATGAGATGTTTTACAATAAGGAAGATGTTCTAATTACAAATGGAGGTAGTGAAGCCCTACTATTCTCATTAATCGCTATATGTGATGATGGAGATGAAATATTGGTTCCAGAGCCGTTCTACACAAATTACAACGGTTTTGCTTTACCTGTAGGGATTAAGATGGTACCTATCACAACTACTCCTGAGAACGATTTTAGACTTCCTAGTAAGGAAGAAATAGAAAAGCTAATTACTGATAAGACAAAAGGTTTCCTTATGTCTACTCCTGGTAATCCTACAGGCGTTGTTTATACTAAGGATGAAGTTGAGATGATCTGTAATTTAGCTATTGAGAAAGACATATTTGTTCTTTCAGATGAAGTATACAGAGAATTTGTTTATGATGGTGAAGAATTCTATAGTTTTGGTAGAGTTGAACATGCTAGACAACACGTAGTAATAATCGACAGTATCTCAAAAAGATTTAGCGCCTGTGGTGCTAGAATTGGATGTGTAGCTTCTAAAAACAAAGAATTTATAGCCAACGTTTTGAAATTATGTCAAAGTAGATTGTGTGTACCTACCCTAGAACAGGAAGGTGCAATTGAGTTATATAAACTTGATGAAAGCTATTATGAAAAAGTTCGAAAAGAATATAATAAAAGAAGAGATGTTCTTTTTGAGAAATTAAGAGAAATCGATGGTGTAATATGTCACCCACCTAAAGGTGCATTTTACACAATTGTTACCCTTCCAGTTGAAGATGCGGAAGACTTTGTAATCTGGCTTTTAAGAGACTTCCATTATAACAATAAAACAGTTATGATGGCACCAGCAGAAGGTTTTTACGCTACTCCTGGTTTAGGAAAGAATCAGGTAAGACTTGCTTATGTAATTAATGAGGAAGATCTTAGAAATGCTATTGATGTATTGAAGTATGGACTTGAGGAATACAATAGAATTAAATAAAAATGTGGATGCCCTTATTGGCATCCTTTTTTATTTGCTCAGCTTATGTCTCTAGCCATAAAGTCTAGCATAATTCTTACAGCCCAGCCGAATTTATTTCATGATTCGAGCCCAGCATTGCCTAGCAACTAGTACATGGACTTTTCTCCTACGAGAAACTTATATAAATTGCTTTGCGATTGCAAAGCTTCATTGTACTGCTTGTTAAGCAAGCGCTGGGCTGAAATATTCATATTTCGCTGGGCTATGGATTAAAATCCATGCTGGGCTAAAATCACTTGTGATTTGCTAAGCAAAAAAAATAGGTACCCTCTCGGGTACCTATTTTTTTTTAAATTATACATTTTTCTTATAGAAAAATGTTCTCATAGCTTCGAAATTGTACTTTTGTGGTAGGATGATCTGTTCAGTACTTCCTACGAATAGTACTCCTTCGTTTCTAAGAGCTTGGTTGAATTTATGATACATTTTGTCTTTAGCTTCTTCAGTAAAGTATATCATAACATTTCTACATACTATTAGATCGTATCCAGATGGATATGAGTCTTTTAATAAGTTCATTTGTTTAAATTCAACACATTTTTTAATATCTTCGCTGATTTTATAGGCATTACCTACTTGTTCAAAATATTTCTTTTTGAATTCGTCAGGAACGTTGGCAATACTCTTTTCAGTGTAAAGTCCAATTTTAGCCTTATTAATAGCTTCTTTATCAATGTCTACAGCAAGTATTTTTATATCTTTTAACGGGAAGAAATTTGAAAGCACCATTACTAATGTATATGGCTCTTCTCCTGTTGAACAGGCAGCACTCCATATTTTAAGGTTTTTCTTCTTCCCATTATCAGTCAAGTAAGGAACTAATTCTTTTTTCATTACATCCCACTGACCTGGATTTCTATAAAATTCTGAAACATTTATTGTCAAATAGTTAATAAACTCATTGAAAATATCTTTATCCTTATTAAGAAGCGCAAAGTAGTCATCATAAGTACTTTCTCCATGTCTTCTAATTAGAGATTCAATTCTTCTTTTCATTTGTCTTTCTTTATACGATGATAAATCTAAACCGGTTTTCTTTAGTATTTGACTTTTAAACTTTTCATATCCTTCCATTAAGACACTCCCCCTTTTGGGATGTATTACTCAGCAGACTCTTCAGTAGCTGCTGGCTCTAATGCTTCTTTGATAGAAAGCTTGATTTTCTTCTCTTCTAAGTTAACATCAGTAATCTTAACTTGAACAGTTTCACCCATGCTTAATTTGTCAGCAGGCTTCTCAACTCTTTCTTTTGAAATTTGAGAAACGTGTACAAGTCCTTCTAAACCTGGCTCAATTTCAATGAAAGCACCGAAATCAGTTAAGTTTACAACTTTACCGTCTACAACTTTACCTACTTCGTAGTTTTCTTGGAAAGTATCCCATGGGTTTGATTTAACTTGCTTGATACTTAATGAAATTTTCTCTTTGTCTTTATCGAATGATAAGATTTTTACATCTACATCTTGATCGATAGTTAAGAATTCTCTAATGTTAGAAACTCTTCCCCAAGAAATTTCAGATAAGTGAACAAGTCCATCAAATCCACCGATATCAACAAAAGCACCGAAATCAGTGATTCTCTTAACTTTTCCTCTGATTACTTTGTTAGCTTCAATCTCATTCCAGAACTTCTCTTTAATTGCTCTTTCTGCAATTGAAAGGATTTCTTTTCTTGAGAATACAACTTTTCTCTTCTTCTTGTTTAATTCGATGATCTTTACTTCGTACTCTTTACCTACGTATGGAGTAAGATCCTTAACGAATTTAGTATCGATGTGAGAAGCAGGAATAAATCCTCTTAACTCTTTGTAGTAAGCAACGATTCCGCCCTTAACTACTTGCATAGCTTTAACTTTTACAGTCTCATTAGCATTTTTTGCTTCTTCTAGAACGTCAAAGTCCTTAGTCATAGCAATTCTCTTAATAGATAGTAAAAGATTTCCTTCTCCATCATCTTTGCCGATAATCATAACATCTATTTCATCCCCAGGTTTTGCAAAAGCGTCAATGTCAAAATTAGGGTTAATTGATATCTCTTCAACTGGAACGATTCCGTCAGCTTTGTACCCAACGTTTACAACTAGTTCCCTATCTCTTACATATACAACAGTTCCTTTTAAAACCTCACCCTTTCTTGGCATTCTAAGGGATGCTTCGATTTGATCAAGCATATCCTCCATAGACTTAAAGTTTTCCATTAATAATTACCTCACCTTCGTTTTCTAATTTATCTATTACTTCATAAATTATCCAATCTGGTGTTGATGCACCAGCAGTAACACCAATTTTCTCAGAATTTGAACAATTTTTGAAATCAATTTTATATAGATCCTCTTTTGTTTCAATATGATAAGTACAAGGACATTCTTCTAAGCATATTGAATACAGTTTTTTTGTATTTGAACTGTGTTTGCCACCAATAACAAACATTATATCAACATTTTTTGCTAATTCTAAGCAAGCTTCTTGCCTCTCAGATGTCGCAGAACATATTGTATTAAAAACAAGAGAGTTATCTAAATTAAGCTCTTTTACTATTATATCATATTCTTTGTGTGAAAATGTAGTTTGACAAATAATACACAAAGATTCTAATCCTCTTATTTTATCTAAATCCTCATGATTAGGAATAATAATAGCAGAGTTTTCACACCATCCGTTGATACCAATGATTTCTGGGTGGTTTTTGTCACCCAAAATAACAATTTGGTAACCTTCTGAATGGTATTTTTCAGCTAGCTTTTGTACCTTTCTAACATATGGACATGTAGCATCGATTATTTCTATATTGAATGATTGGGCTTCTTCATAAGTACTTAGTGGTATACCGTGAGATCTTATTATCACTTTACCATTTTTCACTTTATCCAAGGAATCTATTGGTTCAATTCCCATATCCTTTAATTTCTCAATAACTTGATTGTTATGGATCAAAGGCCCAAAGGTAAATATTTTGCCCTCTAGAACATTTTCCTTAGCAATATCTATAGCTTTTTTTACTCCAAAACAAAACCCTGATTTCTCAGCAACATAAATATTCATCGATTATCTCCATTTACTATATCAAATCTCTATCTTTTAATTTACCCAAAATAAAGTTAATTACATCATTAATATTCATAGAACTCGTATCAAGTAATATAGCATCATCTGCCTGAACAAGTGGAGAATTTGACCTTTCGGAGTCAATTTTATCCCTTCTGGCAATTTCATCTTTAAGGACTTCCATATCAACATCCTTACCTTTATTAACAAGTTCGTCAAATCTTCTTCGAGCTCTTTCCTCAATTGAAGCAGTTAAAAATACTTTTAGTTCAGCATCTGGAAGAACTATAGTACCTATGTCTCTTCCATCCATGATTATGTTATTGCCACTAGCAATTTTTTGCTGAAGTGCAACCATTTTTGTTCGAACGTAATCAAGTTTTGCTATATCTGATACGTTGTTTGTCACAATAGTTGAACGAATATCTTCGGAAACATCTTTTCCATCAAGATAAATACTGTTTCCTTTAAAGTCAATACTAATACTGTCTACAATTCCTTTTATACTGCTAATATCATTGAAATCAACATTTTCACTAAGTACTTTCAATGTAACAGCTCTGTACATTGCTCCTGTATCTAGGTAGATAATATCTAACTCCTTAGAAATCATTTTTGCAACTGTACTTTTTCCTGAACCGGCTGGTCCATCTATCGCGACACTATAACACACTCACACATCATTCCTTACTAATATACAATTTTTTGCACTAAGAAACCACCTTCATTAGGTGGCCCACCTTAGTAAATTATATTATATATTACATGTCATAACAAGTTTTTTTATAAACTTTTCGATAAGTTACTTTATTTGATAAATATTATAGGTATTCCATATGCCCTCAAGCTTATCGAAGTTTTCCTTAAGTTTGCTCTTTTCACTTACACTTAAACTAATAATAAGTGAATTTATTAAACTCATTGGTGCAACCATTGAATCAATAAATGTTGTCATACTGTATTTTGCAGTAAGTGATAAAGCAACCATAGGAACTATTGGAGCAGTTTCACTATCAGTTATTGCAATTGTATTTTTACAGTAACCACTAACATACTCTATAAGACTCAGTGTTCTTTTGGAGTATCTTGGGAATGAGAATACAATAACAGTATCATCTTCCTTTATATTAATCAACTGATCATATATATCATTTGCCCCAGATGGGATAATGTGAACATCTTCCTTTATAAAATTTAAGTAATAGGCTAAGTATTCAGCTAATACTTTGGAACTTCTTAGACCGATGATATATATTTTTTTTGAGCTCTTAATCATGTCTACTGCAGAATCGAATTTTTTGAAATCTATATCATCAATAGTTTTTCTTATATTTTCAATATCATTGTTCATTACTTTTCTTATTAGTTTTTCTCTGTCGCTATATCCCTCAGAAAACTCAAATCTCTGAAGTGTTGTAAGTTTTGTTTTAATTGACTCCTGAAGAGCTTTTTGTAGTTTTGGATATCCATCATATCCAAGGGCATTTGCGTATCTTACAACTGTAGATTCACTGACACCTACTATTTCACCAAGATTACTAGCAGTCATAAAAGCAACCTTGTTGTAATTGTTTAAAATAAAATCTGAAATTCTCTTTTGCCCTTTTGACATTCTATTGTATTTAGATCTTATCCTATTCAGTAAATCGATATATTCATTATCCATCTGTTCACCTCTTTAATAAATTAAATCCCAGGTGTAGAGCTTTACTATTTAAATCTTCTGTCCCTTTTGGTACTCTATCCAAAATTGATTTTTCAAGCATCTCCCTAGTTACAACCTCCGTAGCACTTTGTAGAACACCTAAGGCAATAATATTAGCTACTATTCCTTTTCCGATTTCTTCGTGGGCGCTTTTTATAATTGGAAGGCTGATTATTTCTTTACATTTGATCTTATCCTTGTCTAACTCAATTGTGTCATCTACTATTATAACACTATTTTCATCTATCTTGTCTGAATATTTATCAAAAGCTACTTGAGTCATGGCTAGAAAAACGTCTGGTACTCTAACTTTAGGAAAATCAATTTCCTTGCAACTAATAATTACCTCAGCTTTTGAAGCTCCACCTCTAGCTTCTGGACCATAACTTTGTGTTTGTATTGCATTTTTGCCTTCTTTGATTGCACAATCTGCCAATATTATTCCAGCTAAAATTAATCCTTGGCCACCTGAGCCTGATAATCTGAATTCTAACTGCTTATTCATTTTCATTACCCCCAAGACTATTTATAATCTTCTGATATTCTTCAGTATATTCTGGTGCACTAATATCTTTGAATTCACCCATAAGAAACTTGTCTTTACATTTTTCTTCATCTAATCTATCATAAGCTTTTATATCGATGAAACTGTCTTTGAGAAATTTCATCATATCTACAGCACTACCTTTTCGGTTTTTTCTACCATAATAAGTAGGACAAATTGAAACAGCTTCTACAAGTGAAAAACCTTTATGGTCAATACCTTTCATTATATACTTTTCAAGTTGATTGACATGATATGAAGTTGATCTTGCTGTATATGTTGCCCCGGCTGCTCCTGCTAAATCACATATATCAAAAGGTTTATCAATATTACCATAAGGTGCTGTCGTACCCATATCTTTTGTAGGGGTAGTAGGTGAGTACTGACCGCCTGTCATACCATATATATTATTGTTAAAAACGATGGTTGTTATATCGATATTTCTCCTACAACCATGTATTAAATGATTACCACCTATTGCAGCACTATCGCCGTCGCCTGTTATTACAATGACTTTTAATTCTGGATTTGCAAGTTTTACACCAGTAGCAAAGGCAATAGCTCTACCATGGGTTGTATGGAGTGTATTAAAATCCATATAGCCTGGGGCTCTAGATGAGCATCCTATACCTGATACTATACATACCTTATCTTTATCAAGTCCAAGTTTGTCTATGGCCTTTGCAATTGATTTCATAACAATTCCATGACTACATCCTGGACACCAAATATGGGGAAGTCTGTCTTCTCTAAAATATTTTTTTACCAATTGATTCTCCATTACAGTACCTCCTTTACCTTGGAAGCGATTTCTTCTGGTGTAAGGACTTCTCCATTCGCCCTACCTAAATGAATTATTTTTGCGTTTCCCTCAACCACTCTTTGAACTTCAAGGGCTATTTGTCCTAGATTCATTTCGCAAACAATAATGTTATCGAATTTTTTGCTCAGTTCTTTCACCCTGCTCTCAGGGAAAGGCCATATAGTTTTTAATCTAAACAAACCTGTTTCAATACCCTCTTCTTTTAACTCTTTTATTGCGCTTTTTACAGTTCTTGCTGTGGAACCATATGAAAGTACAAGTGTTTTTGCAGATTCTATGTTGTACTCTTCGTAATCTAAAATATCATCTAAATTGCTATCTATTTTATCCATAAGCCTATTAAGTTGCTTTTGTGCATTTTCAGTACTATTTGAAGGGAAACCTGTTTCATCGTGGAATAAACCAGTAATATTATATCGATGACCTTCACCAAAACTAGCCATTCTGGGTACAATATCTCCTTCTTCTAATCTATAAGGCTTATATTCTTTACCCTCTTCAGGTTTTAGTCGGTCATAAATTTCTATTTCGGAAGATTTAGGAATTTCTATTTTTTCTCTCATATGTCCAACAACTTCGTCGGTAAGGAAAATAACTGGTGTTCTATACTTCTCAGCCAAGTTAAATGCCCTAATGGTCATATGATAAGTTTCGGATACTGATTCAGGAGTTATTACAATTATAGGATGATCACCGTGGGTTCCCCACTTTGCTTGCATTACATCTCCCTGTGCAGGGGATGTTGGTAATCCTGTAGAGGGGCCTCCTCTTTGAACATTCACAATAACAAGTGGTATTTCTGCAATGGATGCATAACCAAGATTTTCTTGCTTTAATGAAAAGCCAGGTCCACTAGTAGCTGTCATTGATTTTAGTCCAGCAATTGAGCCACCAATTGCTGCAGCAATACCTGCGATTTCATCTTCCATTTGTATGAATTTACCACCACGTTTTGGAAGTTCCCTTGCTGATAATTCTGCAATTTCTGTAGAAGGTGTTATGGGATATCCAGCATAAAATTTCATACCAGCTGCAATTGCTCCGGCTACACAAGCTTCATTTCCTTGCATAAGTTTAATATTTTTACTCATCATCCTTACCTCCCAAAAAAATAGCAAAATCCGGACATCTAAGTTCACATTGCGCGCACTTGATACAGTTATCCGGATCAATCATCTCTACTTTACCATGGTCGTCTAAAGCTAACACTTGTTTAGGGCAAAATGCAACACATATGCCACAGCCCTTACACCATGCCTTATTTATTTTTACTTCCATGTTCTCTCTTGTACTCATAGGTAACATCTCCCTACTTAACTTATTGTTTTACCTAAGTAAATGATAACATATTTTCGGAATTTTGCAAGAATAATTTCATACAGTGCAATGTTTTTTTCATCGCACTGTTTAGCGTGAATCTAGATTCACAGGTCAGCATAAATCTATGATTTATAGCCCCGCAAAATTTACTCATAATTTTAGCCCAGCGCTGCTTTGCAACTAGAGCAATGTGATTTTACATACGTAAAATCACATTGCTCTGAAGTTGAAAACTTCGCTGGGCTGATATATTAATATTGCTAGGCTCATAACCCTGTTATGGCTAGGCTATCATCATATGATGAGCTAGGCGAGTCGTTTTACTGCTCTTACTCAATCTCTATCGACAAATCCAAATACTGCTCATACTTTCCATAGTCAGTATAATCAACTTTAATTGGAGTAATTGTAATATAGTTGTCTTTTATTGCTACAACATCTGTATGTGTATCGTTTTCTATTGACTTTGGTGTACCGCCTAACCAATAGTATTCTTTACCCATTGTGTCTATTCTTTTTTCGTATACATTTTCATATACTCTTCTTCCTAATGTAGTTAGCTTATATCCCTTAATTTCATCAATTGAAACATTTGGGACATTTACATTAAGTATTTCATTTTTCTCTATCAAAAATTTATCTAAATTAGAAATCACTTTATCTAGTCCTGCAACTCCAGTTTCGTATTTGTAGTGATTTCTGCCATCCATTGAAATTGCAATTGAAGGAACGTCATAATAAATTGCTTCTGTTGCACCAGCAACTGTTCCTGAATACATTACATCGTTACCTAGATTTGGACCTTTATTAATTCCAGAAATAATAATATCAGGCTTTTCTTCTAAAACAACATCCATTGCAATTTTAATACAATCAGCTGGATTGCCATCACAAGAGAAAGCTTTTACATTATCTCTTTTGAAATCATAGGACTTTAATCTTAATGGATTGTGTAGAGTCAGTGAATGACTTGTAGCACTTTTTTCATACTCTGGAGCAACTACAAAAACTTCAGTACATTTTTCGGCAAGATATTCAATTAAGTGTTTTATTCCATCTGCTCTTATACCATCATCATTTGTTACTAATACTCTCATTTTATTTCCTCTTTTCTATTATAAAAGTTTCAGGTGCTGTGTCTTTTTGATTGAAATAGTTTAAATTTGTAATATTATACTTTTTACTATTTAGTGACAATAAATACTCTTTAAGCTGGTTTCTTTCAAGATACCCTTCTTCGTGACCAGGATATGCTGTAACTGAAAGTAAAGCACCTTTTCTCATGATTTCAAGAGTCTTCTCAAGTGACTTTTTTGTACTATCCCATATAGTAGTAAGTGCTTTATCACCACCAGGTAGGTAACCGAGGTTAAAGATGGCAAAGTCTATTGATTCCTTTACATATAGATCGATTTTTTCATGGGAATCTACAAGAAATTCAATATTTTCACAATCCAACTTTTTCGAAGACAAAAGTTCTTTAGCACTATTTATTGCATCTTCCTGAATATCAAATGAGTATATTTTGCCAGATTTACCAACTAATTTTCTCATTGTTAAAGTGTCATGTCCATTACCACATGTGCCATCAAGACATACATAACCTTCCTGAAGAAATTCATCCATAATATAGTCATTAAAGCTTTTTAAATTTACTAGACTCATTCTGATCTCCTAACTATTTTCTTTCTTCTTGCTATGACAGCCATTATCAAAAAAATCTGGTAACTTTGCATAAAGAAGCTTTTCAAAATCATAATTGTTTAATATAGTCCTGTCACTAAGTTCTTCTAATCCTATTTGTTTATTTACTGCTAAATTCTTATTATCTGAAAGAACATAGACATCTATGAATCCTTTTACATATATTGCATTTAGAGTAGCTTTTACCATACCGTCTCTCATTAAATAATTGTCACAAGGTTTAGTATAGTCCTGAAATTTAATAACTCCTCTATTATTATCAATATCAAAAACTGATATTGCCATTAAATCACTATTTTCATGCATGACCATAACTTGGTCACTCTTTACAGTAGTAATTTCATTACTATATTTATCTTCTATATAACTTACTAGTTTTGAATCTTCTATACTTGATAAAGGTTTTATACTAATCACTTGACTACCTCCATATTCATTATTTCAAATACTTTCTTAATTTAGATAATTCACCTTCTGTCAATTCTCTAAACTGACCATCCTTTAAATCTCCAAGTTTTATTGGGCCTATAGATACTCTTTTAAGGGTAATAACTGGATGATTAAGTGCATCAAACATTTTTCTAATTTGTCTATTCTTGCCTTCTTTTATAGTTACACTATATACTGTAGAATCATTTTTTATAGATATTTTTTCCAATTTACAAGGCTGTGTTGTATATCCTCCTATGTCAACTCCTGATGTAAAGTTAAGCAATTCTTCTTCAGTGAGTGATCCCTTTACTTTCACTATATAAGTTTTTTCATGTTCATAACGAGGATGTAATATTTTATTGGTTAAATCTCCATCATTGGTCATTATTAAAAGACCAGAGGAATTAAAATCTAATCTTCCAACAGGGTATACCCTTTCACTAACAGAACCCTTAAGTAAATCAAGGACAGTCTTTCTGTCAAACTGATCGTCATTGCTTGTAATATATCCTACAGGTTTATTAATAATGTAGTAAACTAATTTTTCTTCTAAGGCTACTTTCTTACCATCTACTTCAACCTTATCATTTTCTTTAACGATATATCCCATTTCTTTTACAACTATTCCATTTACCTTAACTCTTCCGGCAGTAATTATTTCCTCAGATTTTCTTCTAGAGGCAACTCCTGATTTTGCCATGTATTTCTGTAATCTCATTATATATCCATCCTTATTTCATTAAAAAATTAAAATCTTGAAATGTTTCTAAACTTGGTAGTTCTTTTATTGACTTAAGTCCAAAACATTTTAAGAAAAAGTCAGTTGTTCCATAAATAATCGGTTTTCCTATAGCATCTAGTCTTCCCTGCTCTTCTATTAAATCTTTTCCCAGTAGAGTCATAAGAGGCTTTTCTGATTTTACACCCCTGACTGCATCAATTTGAGATCTGGTTACAGGTTGTTTATATACAATTATAGAAAGTACTTCTAATGTTGCATTAGATAAACCTCTAGACTTTGATGTTCCTGCTAATTTTTCTAAATAAGTATTTAAATGGGGTTTTGAAACTAACTGCAACTCATTTCCAGTTTCAATTAGCATTATGCCCCTTTCTTCCATTTCATAAAACAACTTCATTTCTTGAACTATTCCTCTGATTTTTGCTACAGGTAAGTCAAGGATATTAGAAAGCTTTTTTATATTTATTCCGTCTCCATTAACAAAGAGTATTCCTTCAATGGCAGATTTTATTTCCTTAATATTATCCATGCTTTACTCCCTTTCTAGTAATATTTATCTTATCAAAGTTTTCTTTCTGCTCAATTGTAATTTCCTTAAGTTTAAGTAATTCTAATACTGCTAGAAATGTTACAATAATTTCTGATTTAGATTTTTCATCTTCAATCAAAGATTCAAAATCTAAATTCTTTGTAGTTTTTATTATGTCTTTTATATAATTTATTTTATCTTCAACAGTAAATTTATCCCTACTTATCTTTCTAAAGAATTTTTTTCTATTACCATCAATTTTTTGGGCGTTCTTTAATAATCTTTTAACTGCCTCAATAAGAAGATCTTTATCAAGAGAGTTTTCTTCAAATACTATTTTCTCTTTTACAATATAATCCGATAAATCATCTTGTGATTTAAAATAAATACCCCCAAAGATAGATTCCCTATCTTTAAGGAAAATAGAAATATTTTTAAACTTCTTATATTCTATTAATTTTGATACAAGGAATTCCCTTGGATCTTCATCTATAATGTTCCCATCATCGTCAATGATTTTTTTAGGCAATAGCATCTTAGACTTGATTTCAATAAGTGTAGATGCCATTACTAAAAACTCACTAGCTATATCCATATCAAGTATTTCCATAGAATCCAAATACTCTATGTATTGATTCGTTATTAATACAATAGGGATATCATATATATCAATCTCATTTTTTTCAATTAAGTGGAATAATAGATCCAAAGGACCTTCAAAATTATTCAGTGTTATTTTATATTCCATTTCTTTTCTCCTGCTTAATTATTTCATCTATAATTAACTTTTCATCAACTGTGGTATCACCCTCTAGGATTATTTCAAATACTTTATTTTTATAGGATCTAAGAACTCTACCGATAGCTTTTCCATCACTTATGCCCATATTTTTAACATAATCACCCTTGTATATGACTTTGTAATCCCTTATTTTCTCCCAGTTGCATAACTTCTCATTAATTATACTGTCTCCCCTTACTTTAAGGAATCTTACTTCCTCTTTTGTAAGTTTACTAATAAAGGAGAATAGTTCATAGTTATCAAGATCAGCTATTTCAGTGTTTATTTGATCCATTGTGTAAACTAAATTAATAAACTCAATAACCCTTTTATTATTCGTATACTTTAAAAGATTATCATAAGAAATAATCTTTCTATTAATATAAATAAGTTCAATAAATTTATGAATAAGGGTATTGTTCTCTTCATTATCAATATTGTAGTCAATATAGCTATCGTAATTAGTGTTAATTTTGACCCCTAAAATAGCTTTATCAATACCTAGTTTACATAAAGTAATTACGTTAACCTTATGAGTCTTTTCTTTTAAAATTAATGTGAATTCCTTAATTAATCGTTCCTTACTTATAGTTGTAAAACAGTTATTACTAAGGGCGTTTTTGATTAAATTTAATGTATCTTGGTCTAATTTAAAATTAAATCGGCTTAAATACTTTACTGCTCTAAATATCCTAGTTGGATCATCTATAAAACTATTATCATGATGAACCCTTAATATCTTTTTATCCAAGTCTATTAGGTATTCATCCATATCTATCAACTTAAACTGGTATCTGGATAATTCAAAATATAATGAATTTATAGTAAAGTCACGTCTGTGACAATCTTTAAATAAGCTATCGGGGGTTACTTTGGGTAATGCCCCTGGTTTATCATATATTTCAGATCTCATTTGTACAACATCTAAGTTGCAATATTCAAGAATAAAAGCAGCGGTCATTAGTTTGTCATTATAGCTATACTTTATAAAATCATTATTTAATATTTCATTCTTTATTTTTTCAACAAATGATAGATGATCTCCATCAACTACTATATCTAAATCAATAGTTTCTACATTCAAAAAAAAATCTCTAACCATTCCACCAGTTAGATATATTTTAATATTCATTTCTTCAGATTTACTAATCAATTTATCAATAAGTATTGAAATATCATTAGACACATACTTCATAAACTCAGTATAGTAATTTTTCAAATTATTCACCTATCTTCTTTCTACGTTTATACACTTATTTTATCATATTGTGAAGAAAATATACATATCTACTAATTATGTTTTCTTAAATTATAATAGGGTATCAGCCTAAGAAGGAGGGATATCATGAATAAAAAAGAAATCCAAGTAATACAACAAGCTATACTTAATGAAATTGAAGGATATGAATTTTATAAAATGGCATCTAAAAATGCTCAAAACTCAAGTGTTGCAAATATGTTAATGAATTTAGCAGAGGAAGAATTAAAACATGTTGAGTGGTTGAGAATTTTATTTAACAACATAAAGGACAATCCAAGTGATGATTTGTCACTAGCAACTATAGATGAAATCGAAGTTCCTTCACCAGGTATTTATACTTGGGATAATGTCAAAGATAAAGACCCAGCTCTTGGAGTTACAGTCTTTTCTATTGGTATGCAAATGGAAAAAGATTCAGTTGCCTTTTATAAGAAAGCCCATGACAATACAAAGAATGAACATGCTAGAAAACTTTATGAAAAGTTAATTTTATGGGAAAATGTACATCTTGAGTTATTTTCTAAGGAATATAATGAGCTCAAGAGTCAGTGGTGGAGTAGTCAGGGCTTTGAGCCGTTTTAGTTTCGCAGGTCGTTGTTCGTAGGTCGTTGGTCGGAAATGCAAAAAAAAATTTAACAGGTCATGATTTATAATCATGACCTGTTATTTCTATTTTAATGCTCTTCCGAACTACGAATTACGACCTACGACCTACGAATCTAAAATTTCTGTACTCCATCCCTATTAACTATTGCTTTAATAAGTTTTCTTGAAGCTACTTCATCCTTAGTAATTGTAATTGCGTCTAGGAACATTTTTTCTGATTCATCTAGCTTACTTTGAGTATTTGTATATAGAGTTGCGATTACATCGCCCTTGTTTATTTTGTCCCCTACTTTTTTGTTAAGGATTATACCTGCAGACATATCAAGTACTGAATCTAGTGTTTCTCTACCAGCTCCTAATTTCATAGCTGCGATTCCTACAGAGTCACTCTTTATTGTTTCTAGGTAACCTTCAACATCTGACTTAATTTCCCTTACATGATCAGCAGATGGTAATTTGCTTGGATCATTTATTACATCAACATTTCCACCTTGAATACTAATAAATTCTTTAAACTTTTCAAAAGCCTCTCCATTAGCAAGTTTTTCTCTTATAAGTTTCTCAGCTGCTTCAACAGAATCAGCTCCTCCTCCAAGATAAACCATGTTTGAACCTAATTTTACGCAAAGTTCAGTTAAATCCTCTGGACCTTCATTGTTTAAAGTATCTATTGCTTCTTTTACTTCAAGTGCGTTACCTATTGCAAATCCAAGAGGTTGCTCCATATCAGTAATTATAGCAATTGTGTTTTTATCCATAATTTGTCCGATTTCAACCATTTCTTTTCCAAGTTCAATGGCATCTTCAATAGTTTTCATAAATGCTCCTGAGCCAACTTTTACGTCTAGAACAATAGCATCTGAACCTGCTGCTAGTTTCTTACTCATAATACTACTTGCAATAAGGGAAATATTATCTACAGTAGCAGTTACATCTCTAAGTGCATATATTTTTTTATCAGCAGGTGCAATATTTTTTGTTTGTCCAATAACTGCAATACCATGCTTGTTGACATTATTTATAAAATCATCAATTGAAATTTCTACATGGAAACCTTCTATAGCTTCAAGCTTATCAATTGTACCCCCAGTATGACCTAGGCCACGACCAGACATTTTAGCAACTGGTACACCGCAAGATGCAACAAGCGGTGCTAATACAAGTGTTGTTGTATCACCTACTCCACCAGTAGAATGTTTATCAACTTTTATACCACTAATTTGACTTAAATCTACTACATCACCAGAATGCATCATAGCTTGAGTTAAATCTGCTGTTTCCCTTTTATTCATCTTTTTCAAGAATACTGCCATTAGGAAAGCTGCAACATGATAGTCTGCAATGTTTCCCTCAGTAAGATTCTTAACAAAGTAATTTATTTCTTCTTTAGATAGTTCTAAACCATCTCTTTTTTTGATAATAAGATCGTACATTCTCATATTGACTTCATCCTCACTTAATTATAAAATTTCGTTTTTAAAGCTTTCACCAATTTCAGTTTTATCAAGTCCAAAAATGTCAGCTATTGTAGCTGCTATATCAGCGAAAGATTTTCTTGTACCTAAATTGTTTACTTTCACATTCTTACCATAAACAAGTAAAGGTGCATATTCTCTAGTATGATCTGTTCCTTTGTAACTCGGATCATTACCATGATCAGCAGTTAGAATTATAATGTCATCATCTTTCATTGTTTCAAATATCTCAGGAAGACGGGCATCCATTTCCTCTAATGCTTCTCTATAACCTTCAATATTTCTTCTATGACCAAACTTAGCATCAAAATCAACTAGATTTGTAAATATCAAACCTTTAGAATCAGTTTTTAAATAATCTAATGTTTTATCTATTCCATCCATATTACTCTTTGTATGGACATCCTCAGTTATACCTTCACCATCAAAAATATCAACTATTTTACCTACTGCCTGCACATCATAGCCAGCTTCTTTTAATGAATCAAGAACTGTCTTTCTAAAAGGTTTTAATGAATAATCCCTTCTATTTGATGTTCTTGTAAAGTTACCAGGTTCACCAATAAAAGGTCTAGCAATAACTCTTGCTACTTGATCTTCTCCTCTTAGTAAGTCCCTAGCGAACTGACACATTTTATAAAGTTCATCTAATGGTACAATTTCCTCATGTGCTGCAATTTGGAAAACACTATCTGCTGAAGTATATACTATAACAGCTCCAGTATCCATATGTTCTTTTCCAAGTTCTTTTAGTATTTCCGTACCTGATGCAGGCTTATTACAAAGAACTTTTCTTCCAGTCTCTTTTTCGAATGCATCAATAATATAATCAGGAAAACCATTAGGATACGTCTTAAAAGGTTCTTCAATATGAAGACCTGCAATTTCCCAATGCCCTGTTGTAGTATCCTTACCATTTGATATTTCCATAAGTCGTCCATATGAACCTACAGGTGTATCAACAGACTCAACATCTTCAACACCATCTATATTTCCAATACCAAGATTTCTTAAATTATTAATTTTGAAATCCTGAGAATTTTTCGCGATATTACCTAAAGTATTTACACCGATGTCTCCGAATTTCTCTGAATCAGGTAATGCTCCGATTCCAACACTATCCATAACAAAAAGTAAAACTCTATTTATCATAAAAATCCCTCCATTTAAAATTATACTTCATATATATACCCATAGTATATGTATATATAGTACAAAAAGTATTAAGACTTGATAAAATCAAGTCTTAAATGCTTATGCTCTTGGGTGTGTCTTACTGTATATATTTTTAATCTTGCTATTAGTTATCTCTAAATACATTTGAGTTGAGGAAATATCTTGGTGTCCAAGCATTTCCTTAACAGAATTTAAGTCTGCTCCATTTTCAATCAAATGTGTTGCAAAAGAATGTCTCAAAGTATGAGGTGTAATCTTTTTGTTTATGTTTGCTGCTTCAGAATATTTCTTTATAATTTTCCAAAAGCCTTGTCTTGATAACCTTTTCCCATAACAGTTTAAAAATAAAGCAACTGAATCATCTTTAACCATTGTTTCTCTTGATTTTTCTATATAATTTGATAAAGATTCTTTTGCCAGTTTACCTATAGGTATTACCCTATCTTTTCCCTTTTCATTAGAACATTTTATAAAGTCTAAAATTAAATCCACATCGTCTTTTTCTAAACTAACAAGTTCTGTTACTCTTATGCCAGTTGCATAAAGTAGCTCGAGCATGGCTTTATCCCTTCTACCAATACTTGTATCTTCATCAGGTTGAGCCAGCAAATTATTAATTTCTTCAAGACTTAATACTTCTGGGAGTTTCTTCTCCTGTTTTGGACTTTCCAATTCCATTGTAGGATTAGATTTAATATGCCCCATATTTATCAAGTAAGTAAATAGTGTCCTTAATGAAGCAATATTTCTTGATATAGTACTTGATGCTTTATTGTCTTCCTTAAGCTTCAATACATAACTTAAAATATCTGTTTTATTAATTTCCTCAAAAGATACTTTACCAGTTTCCCCTACAAAACTGATAAATCCCCTTAAGTCTCTGTTATAGGACTCTAAAGTATTTTTAGAAAGTTTCCTATGATCCTTAAGGTAGCTAAGAAATTCACACAAGTAATTTTCCATATTTATCCCCTTAAATTATTATTAAAGTTCACCTTTTAAATTTTTATAATATAAAAGTGAAGTCATAGTCTTACCATCGAACAATTCATTGTTCACTAAATATTTTTCTACTTCTTCTTTGCTGAGAACTTCTACATCAATATACTCATCCTCATCCAAATCTCTTTCTTTTAGAGTTAATTCTGAGGCAAAATATACATATATTATTTGATCAGATAGCCATGGTGATGGATACATAGATCCTAAATAATCCATTTGATTTGCAACATACCCTGTTTCTTCTTTAAGTTCCCTATGTGCAGCCATGTCTATGTCTTCATTTCTCTCAATTTTTCCAGCTGGTAATTCTAAAAGGTCACTTTCTATCGCTTTTCTGTATTGTCTCACGAAAACGTAATTTCCATCATCTGTTTTAGCTATTATAGAGACCGCATTGGGATGTTCAACTATTTCCCTGTTTGCATATTTTTTGTTAGGAAGTTCTACAGTATCCACTCTTAGATTTAAAGACCTTCCCTGATATATCTTGTTAGACCTTATGGTTTGCTCCATTTATACTCCTCCAGTCATATATATTATATTTAAATTTTTGTAAAAAATCAAATATCTTTCCTAATAGCAAGGACTTCAAAAGCAATTTAATAAGCTAAAAGTAATAATTTCAAAAATAATATTAACATTTTCTTAAAAATGTGATATAATCCTTTTGGGTTATTATAGCCTTCATCCCAAACGGGAATTCATATCTTATGACAAAATACATTTCGAATAGCTCGGTTAAGTCTGAGTCATATTTCAATTATTTTAGTAATACATTTACTATTCTTTACACGAGAGTGTAGAAACCATAAGGAACAAGATTTATTTTAAGATTACGATTAATTACGCTATTAGATATACCTATAGTTTATTTCACTATGGTGTCTTTTTGCGGTTAAAAATAATTCTAATAATTTTAGATTATTAATTAGACTATTTTCAATTACAGCACAGGAGGGATATTATGATAAAATTTGAAAACATTACCAAAACATACAGTGACGGTTTTCAAGCCCTTAAAAACATTACGTTTAACATAAATAAGGGAGAATTATTTGTACTTATCGGACCAAGTGGTTGTGGAAAAACTACAACTATGAAAATGATAAACAAATTAATTGACAGTACTGAAGGTTCTATTAAAATCAACGGTACTCCTATTGAAAACCAGAATCCTGTACAATTAAGAAGAAACATCGGTTACGTTATTCAGCAGATTGGTCTATTTCCACATATGACAATCAAAGAAAATGTGGCCCTAGTTCCAAAACTAAAGAAAATCGATCCAGAAGTTTATGCTGAAAAAGTTAATGAGTTACTTGAAATGGTTGGTTTAGCACCGGAAATCTATGCTAATAGATACCCTAAGGAATTAAGTGGTGGACAGCAACAAAGGGTTGGAGTAATCAGAGCTCTTGCTGCTGAGCCTGATATTATCCTTATGGATGAACCTTTTAGTGCACTTGACCCTATTAGTAGAGAGCAACTACAAGAGGATCTAATCAACTTACAAGATACACTTCATAAAACTATTGTTTTTGTTACCCATGATATGGATGAAGCATTAAAAATTGCTGATAGAATCTGTATTATGAAAGATGGAGAAATTGTTCAAATTGACACTCCAGAAAATGTACTTAGACATCCTAAAAATGAATTTGTAAAGAACTTCATCGGTGAGGATAGATTATCTAAGATTGTAAACCTACCTCCTATTGAGGAAGCTTTAGAAAAACCATTAGTAATTAGACCAAATAAAGGTCTTGCAGAGACAATTAAGTTTTTAAGAAAAAATAGAGCTTATTCTGCTGTTGTTACTGATAAAGATAACAAATACTTAGGTATAGTTTCAGCTTGGGATGTAAATCATCGTTTTAATGAAGAAGGCTTGACTGTAAAAGATATAATGAAAACAGATCAACCTACTGTAACTACAAAAGATGATTTAGAACATGCTATCGAAATCATTTTTAAATCAAAAATTGGATATCTGCCAGTATTAGATGATGATAATTTCCTTATGGGTATTGCAACTAAAGGAAGTTTGATGGAGATTATGGCAGATGAATTCTTGGATATATAGGAGGTTATCATGGATTTAATTATTTCTACACTGATAAAAAGATGGCCTAACATATTAGTAGCACTTGGCCAACATTTAAAACTTACAATAATATCACTATTATTTGCTACTTTAATTGCAGTACCATTAGGAATATTTTTAACAAGACATAAAAAGTTTGCTGATCCAGTAATCGGTATTACTTCTGTATTTCAAACTATTCCGTCACTGGCTTTACTTGGGTTTCTTATCCCCTTCTTTGGAATTGGATTTAAACCAGCTGCAATAGCTCTTACTATCTACGGATTGTTACCTATTTTAAGAAATACTTATACAGGTATTTTAGGTGTTGATCCTGGTGCCCGTGAAGCAGGTAGAGGTATGGGTATGACATCGTTCCAAATTTTATACATGGTTGAAATTCCTTTAGCCTTGAATATTATCATGGCTGGTATAAGAACTGCAACAGTTCTTAATATAGGTGTAGCAACTCTAGCAGCTCTTGTAGGTGCTGGTGGATTCGGAGATTTAATTTTCAGAGGAATTTCTTCTGTTAACAATGGTCTTATTATTGCAGGTGCTTTACCTGCTGCAGCTCTAGCTGTATTATTTGACTTCTTACTTAAGTTCTTCGAACAATCTCTTACACCAAGGGGATTAAAATAATTTCAGAAAGGAAGATTAATTTAATGAAAAAGTTTTTAGTATTAATTATGACACTTGTATTAGCTATCTCTGCAGTAGGTTGTGGATCATCTTCTGACGAAGGAACAACTACTTTAAAAGTTGGAGGAAAAGCTTTCACTGAGCAAGATTTACTAGTGCACTTAGTTGCTGGTATTATTGAGGGAAATACTGATATCAAAGTTGAGAGAAAAGGTTACTTAGGTGGAACTAACATACTTGCTGAGTCAATCGAAAACGGAGACTTAGATATTTATGTTGAATATACTGGAACAGCTCTTATGGCTGTATTAAAGGAAGAAGTTAGAACTGATTCTCAAGAAGTATTAGATCTTGTAACAAAGAGATATGCTGAGGAGAAAAACTTAGCTGTACTTAAGCCACTTGGTTTTAACAACACTTATGCTATTATGGTAAGAAAAGAAATGGCTGATGAATTAGGAATCAAAACTATTTCAGATTTAGCTGCACACTCTGCTGACCTTCAGTTCGCTGGAACTCAAGAGTTTATGGAGAGACAAGATGGATTTGAGCCATTCTCAGAAATTTACGGAATGAAATTCAATGACCCTAAGGGAATGGACCCAGGTCTTAGCTATACTGCTCTTAAAGAAGGTCAAATTGATGTAGGTACTGCTTTTGCAACTGATGGAAGAATCCCAGCTTTCAACCTTATGGTACTAGAAGATGACAAGAACTTCTTCCCTCCATATGATGCAGCACCAATCGTTAGACAAGATGTAATCGACGCACATCCTGAGGTAAAAGAATTACTTGAGTCTTTAGCTGGAAAGTTAACAGATGCTGAAATGGCTTCTCTTAATGCACAAGTAGATATCGATAAAAAAGATAGTCAAGATGTAGCTCAAGAGTGGTTAGTAAAGAACGGATTTGTTGCTGAGTAGTTAACTAGTTGATAGTGGTTAGTTATTAGTAGATAGGAAAAGCCTAAATTTGCAAATGCAAATTTAGGCTTTTTTAGTGCTTTTATTATTTTTCCTAGCAACTAACTGCTATCTACCAACTACTATTGTGCCATAGGCACTAATAACTCCTGTCCAGGGAATATCATATTTGGGTTTTTAAGATTATTTAAATCTTTAATGTCCTGCCAGTTTACACCATTCTTTTCTGCTATTTTCCATAGCTTATCACCTGATTTTACTTTGTATCTTCTTCCTTGGATAATACCAGCGTCCATAAGGTCTTTCATTTTAAGTGATTTTACATTTTTTGTTCTTCCATCTTCTGATGTAGGTATTATTATTTTACCTGATATTATCTCCTTTGCTAGTTCTTCTTTATTTGGTATTGTTAAGTCAACACCTACAAGTTTCCAGTTGTTATCTACTGTAGGATTTAAGATACCATTCTTCTCTTCTGCTGTGTATTTAACAATTAAATCCCTAATTCTACCCGCATCTTGCATCATGTCATATGAGTTATAATATTCATCTTCCATTGTAACAAGACCAAGCTTAAGAAGTGTTCCAAATCGATAATTATTTACAGCTAATTTATATTTTCTCTCTGGATCTATAGCTTGACCAGTAAAACTCACATTTTTCACTCTATTTCCAGCTTCCATTGTTAAATCAATTTCATAGTTTACACCTGAGAACATATCATAATTATATCCTCTAATTTCTGGATTGAAACTTACAGTGACATCTCCATCCTCTTTAGTATTATAGTATGATGCTGACCATTCCATGTATTTTAGCAAATTCTCACCAGTGATATATACACCATTTAGTGTATTCGGATATTTGTAAATATAAGCTACATCCTTCTTTTTGAAGTCACCCATCTTAAGATTACTTCCAAAATTAAATAAGGCAGCTGATGAAATTTCTGATTCTGCATAGAACATTTGAACTTCATTAATTAAATCTATTACTGATGTGTCTATTAATTGTGCTGTAGGAATAGTTTTAATTTCGTCCATCCCAGTAATGTAGTCTGGGTTTGGAATAAAATCTTCTGTAATCTTTCCTACAACGATATTTGCATCTGCTACTGATTTTTCATGGACATATTTAAAAGCATCAAGAATCTCTTGATCAGGTTCAATTGCTTTGCTTTCTAATTGCTCCCCTTCTACCATTACAACTTGTCCATTTTTCACAGTAATATCTACCTTATTTAATGCCCATCCATACTTACCAGGCTCCATCACTTTTACACCATTAATATCTTCCATATACTTTGCATGTGCATGTCCACCTAATAAAAGATCAAATTCAGGATAGTTTTCTGCAATAGTTTCTAAACCTTCATATCCATGTTCGCCTTGTGGTCCGATATGGTAAGCACCAATTAGTACATCGTATTTGCCTTCTAGTTCTTTGATGGCTTTACCAGTTTCCTCTAAAACACTTCTAAATTCTAATCCTTCATAATGTTCAGGCGCACTTGCTTCCCATGTTGGTACATGGGGTGGAATCATACCAATAATTGCAACCTTCACTCCATCTACTTCTATTATTTTATAACCATCTAACCACCTAGTTTCTGTAGATTCATTATAAATGTTAGCTGAAAGAACATCCCCCTGGAAAGCCTCAATATTCTTTTTTAAGAAATCAAGTTCGAAGTTGAATTCATGGTTACCAAGTACCCATAAATCATAACCCATTTGATTCATGGCCTTAACCATAGGATGTACTTCATCACTATTAAATAACTCTGCACTGTTATCCTGAACAGTGTCTCCAGTATCAATTAAAATAACGTTTTCCTTCTCTGCCCTAATCTCTTTAACTAAAGTACTAATCTTCGCTAGTCCAGCATCCTTATCACTAGAATCTGTTGCATAATCATGGGGATAAATTCTACCATGCATGTCTGATGTTTGTAATATAGTTATTACTTTCCCATCCATCTCCCCTGCAAAAGTAAAGAATGAAGCGAATAAAGCCATTACAATTGCAATCGTTGTTACAAATCTTAAATTACGTTTCATTTGTTTCCTCCCTTTATATGTATTTGATTACAATTCTATTATATGATTAAATTATTGATTATTGAAGAATAATTTAGAAAATTACGAAAGGTTAATTTTATCGTGGTTCGTTGGTCGTAGATTGTTGGTCGGAAGGGCATAAAAAAACCAGTTTGCATTTTGCAAACTGGTTTTTAGATCTTTGCGAACCACGACCTACGACCTACCACCTACGGAAATTAAGCCCTGCTTAATTTCATCATTACTTCTAACTAAATCACGTGCATTTTCTATTGTTAATTCATTTATCTCTCTACCACCAAGCATTCTTGAGATTTCATTTATGCTTTCTTCTTTGCTTAGTTGTCTGATGTTTGTTTCTGTGCTATCTTCTAGGTTTGTCTTTTCTATTAGATAGTGGTGATCTGCCATTGAGGAAATTTGTGGTAGGTGTGTTATACAGATTATTTGATTTCCTATTGATGCTTTGTATAGCTTCTCCGCAACAAGTGAAGCTGTATAACCACTTATTCCTGTATCAATTTCATCAAAAACCATTGTATTGATTGAATCATTATTGTTAAGGACTAACTTAAATCCTAGCATCAATCTAGATATTTCACCACCACTTGCTACTTTCCTAAGGGATTTGTAATCATCTCCATGATTGATTTGAGCTAAAAATTCTATCTTGTCTCTTCCCTTTTGATATAGCTTGCTATCCCTTTCTTCAAAAGAAACTTTTACTGACGCGTTATTTAAGTTTAAGTTTCTAATCTCTTTATTTAATCTTTCTTCAAAATCAAGGGAAACATGCTTTCTAGCTTGACTAAGTCTAGTTGACAAATCATTATACTTCTCTTCAATTTCTTTTTTCTCGACAAGATACTTCTCAGCATTTTCGATATCTGATACTAATCTATCATATTTGATTTGGATATCATTTTTATAAGCAAGTATTTCTTCAATAGTATTTCCATATTTCCTTTTAAGATTATTTACTAAGTCTACTCGGTTATTTATTTCCTCAAGTTCATATTGATTATATTCAAAAGCCCCATCTAAACCTACAACAGTGCTTTTGATTTCTTCAAGATTATATTTTATATCATTAACAAGAGTATTTAGATTTTTCATATCCTGATTAATATCTTCAAATTTTGAAATACAATCAAGTCCATCCCTAACAAAATTTTCGACAGAATAGTTGTCTCCAAAAAATACTTCGTCAAACTTACCTAAATTAAAATTAATCTCTTCTGAATTTTTAAGTAGTTCATATCTTTCTTCAAGAGACTTCTCTTCCTCAATTTTCAAATCAGATTTCTCTATCTCTTCAATTTGGAATTTATATGAGTCAATTAACCTTTGGATTTCTTTTTCATCTGTTATAACTTCTCTTAGTTTCTTATTTATTTTAGTGTAATTAGAGAAAAGTTCGGATACTTCACCTATGAGAGGATATACATCATCTTTTCCAAATCGATCTAGCATTGATAACTGTCTATCTAATATAAAAATTTCTTGATTATCATGCTGACCATGTATATCGATAACATGCATTGATATGTCTTTCATAATGTTTTGAGAAACTACACGACCATTAATTCTTCCAAGGCTTCTTCCTGATTCAAAAATTTCCCTTGTAATAGTCAGTATTCCGTCTTCTATTTCTATATCAATATCATCAAGATTAGATATATATTCTATGCTATCATCTCCAAGACTAAATATACCTTCAACAATAGCTTTATTAGAACCCCTTCTAACATATTCGCTATTTGCTTTTTCACCGGTCAACATATTTAGGGCTCCTATGATAAGAGACTTACCTGCTCCAGTTTCACCAGTCATAATATTTAGACCTTCTTTAAAATTTAAAGATAGTTCTTTTATAAGTATAAAATTATTAATATTCAGCTCTATTAACATCTTAATCCCACACTTTATTCCATGATTTTTTTGAACTTTTCAATTACTTCCTTTATATCTAATCCTTCTTTAACTAACAAGAAAATTGTATCATCCCCAGCAATTGTTCCTATTATGTCCTTAGAATCAATGGCATCAATTGCTGCACAAGCAGCATTTCCTGCTCCAATTAAAGTTTTTATAACAATAATATTTCCCGATGAATCTATAGATAATACAGAATCTTTAAACAACTTAATGAATCTATCTGATATTCCAGATTCTTGCTGCTTGATAGTAGAATACTTATACTTACCATCTTTAGTCAGAACTTTAATTAATCTTAGCTCCTTGATGTCTCTTGAAACTGTTGCTTGAGTAACATTAAAACCAGCATTTTTTAAGAAATATGACAATTCCTCCTGAGTTTCTACTTCGTAATTTTCGATAATATCTAAAATCTTAGAATGTCTTGAATATTTCATAAAATCCCCCTCAATTATTTTTTTACAAGCTCTTCATGTGCAGCATCAACTAATCTTTTTATTGAGTTGATATCAACTGTCTTTGGTGACTCATCGTCGATAGAACAATATGCTAAAAATTCCATATTCCCCTTTGGTCCTGTAATAGGAGAATAAGTAAGTTCTTTTAATGAAAAACCAAGTTTACAAGCAGTATCCAATGTCTTTTCTAGAACGCTTACATGGACTTTTTTGTCCCTTACAACACCGTTCTTTTTCACTTGTTCCCTTCCCGCCTCAAACTGTGGTTTAATCAAAAATACTATTTGACCACTTTCCTTTAAAAGTGCTTTAGCTACTGGAAGTACTAACCTTAATGATATAAATGAAACATCTATTGACACGAAGTCAAGATCATCATCAATATCTTCCCTAGTTACATATCTAATGTTGGTTTTCTCCATACATACAACTCTGGAATCATTTCTCAATTTCCAATCAAGTTGACCGTAACCAACATCAACAGAATATACTTTAGTTGCACCGTTTTGAAGCATACAGTCAGTAAATCCACCAGTTGATGATCCTATATCCATACAAACCTTGTTAGTCAGATCAAGTCCATAATTTTTAATAGCTTTCTCCAGTTTAAGACCACCACGGCTTACATACTTAGGTCCACTATCTTTTAAGATAATATTTGCATCCACAGGTACTTCAGTACCTGCCTTATCAATCTTTACTTCATCAATGTATACTAAACCAGCCATGACAGCCCTTTTAGCCTTTTCTCTACTATCATAGTGACCCAACTCAGCCAAAAGTTTATCTATTCTTTCCTTCTTCTTCAAAATATCCCTCTATTCTTCTATTTAAAATCTTCAAATATTTTTTCTACTAGGCTCTTTGTATCTAAACCATATTTCTTATACAAACTAGTCACATCTCCATGTACTATTTGTATATTGGGGAAAGCAAAAATATTGAATTTATTAAACTTCATATTTTTTCCTGTACATTCCATTAATAAATTGCTACCAAAACCACCAGTTATTATATTATCCTCTAGAGTATAAACATTGTCATAGCTATTTATCATTTCAAACAATTTGTCGTTTTTTATTGGGTAAGCAAGCTTTGGATTTATAACAGAACCGTTAATGTTTCTTTCTTTTAAGCTTTCTACTATTTCTAATCCTCTAATAACCATATTACCTACAGCTACTATAAGAAAATCATTTCCTTCACCAAATTTTTCAGGGTCTGTAGTATAAGTTAAATCAATTGATTCTCTTTCAACATTTTTAACTTCTCCCCTTGGATACCTGATAGCGATAGGACCATTGAAATTATTAACGTATTCAAGTGCTCCTTCAAGTTCTATTCCATCCATTGGTGCCAATAAAGTCATATTTGGCATTGTAGATAGATAGGAAATGTCATATATTCCATGATGTGTTTCACCATCGTTACCAACAATACCAGCTCTATCTAAACACAGTTTAACAGATAGTTCTTGTAAACAAATATCATGAAGTATTTGATCATAGGCTCTTTGCATAAAGGTAGAGTATACTGCAAAATAAGGCTTCTTTCCCTCTTTAGCAAGTCCAGCAGCAAAAGTTGCTCCATGTTGTTCAGCTATTCCTACATCAAAAAATCTATCTTTGTACTTGTTGGAGAATTCTGTTAAGCCTGTTCCTGAAGGCATAGCGGCAGATATTGCAACTATATCCTTATCGTTCTCAGCCATTTGTATTAATTTATTACCAAACACCTTACTATAGGTAATCTTATCGCTCTTACAAATACCTTTATCTGGAGAAAAACAACTTACCCCATGATAAGTTCCTGGATCAAGCTCTGCACTTTTATATCCATTTCCCTTTTTCGTAATCACGTGTATAAGTACTGGATCATTCATATCTCTTGCAGTGCTAAGGATTTCAGTTAATCCCTGTATATCATGACCGTCAACAGGTCCTAAATAGTTAAAACCCATTTCTTCAAATATGCCTGTACGTATCAGTGTATGCTTCAATCCTGTTTTTACTTTCTGAATGGCCTTAACTGCTTCTTTACCAACACAAGGCACTTTATTTAATACTTTTTCTACATCTTCTTTTAATCTAAAATAAGCTGGATCGCTTCTTAATTTTGTTAAAACTTTAGATAAGGAGCCTACATTCTGTGAAATAGACATATTGTTGTCATTAAGTATTACAATGAATTTTTTACCTAAACTACCAGCATGGTTCAAGGCTTCTAGAGCCATACCTCCAGTTAATGCACCATCACCTATTATAGATACAACATTGTTGTCTTCTTGATTTAGCTCTCTACTAATTACCATACCTAGACCAGCTGAGATCGATGTTGAACTATGTCCAGCATTGAAAACATCATGCTCTGATTCAGAGGATTTAAGAAAACCACTTAGTCCATCAATTTGTCTAAGGGAAGTAAATTTATCTTTTCTCCCTGTCAATATCTTATGAACATAACCTTGATGTCCTACATCCCAAATTAGTTTATCCTTTGGGGAATCAAAAACCCTGTGAAGGGCTATAGTAAGTTCAACTACACCGAGATTGGATGCAAAATGACCACCTGTCTTTGAAATGTTATCTATTAAAAATTTTCTTATATCATTAGCCAATAAATCTAGTTTATCATTACTTAGATTTTTAATATCTTTAGGACTATTTACGTCCTGTAGAATTCTATACATTATATCACCTTTCTAAGTTCAGCATACTATGCTTATACATTTATTTTATAACCTTTATACCAGTTTTGTTTTCAATTTTCTCAAGTATAATGCCTACTTTATGTACAATATCAGTTGATTTTGAAATAGCAATTTCCTTTCCTATAGCCTTTCCACCAACCGTTATTGCAGCTATAACTGCACTTAAAATTATATTTAGTAAAAATGTTAGTTTATCTGTTTGTCCTGTACTTAACCTGAGTACAATAACTGCAATAGCAGAACCACTGACTATCCCAGCAATATCTCCAATTACGTCATTGCAAAAATTGGACACTTGTCCAGCATTACTTACTAGCTTAACTCCGTATTTTGCACCTTTGATCTTTCTAGATGCCATTGCATTAAAATGTTTTATATCAGCTGATGTAACAGCAATACCAATAGTATCAAATATTATCCCCACTAGTACTATTAGAATTAAAACAAAAAACGTCAAAAAAGTTTTTAAATTTCTCATTAAAAACTCTGAAATAACGCTCATTAATATAGCGATAATAAATGTTGATATACTTACATTTATTATCCACCTATATTTTTTATTAGAATTGTTTTTAGTCTTCTTCTTCATATTTTTTCCTACTTTATATATTAAGGTGGCAGCAATATAAGTAAAATTTGCGGCTTAGGTTCAGTAGGATTTCCCATAGACATACTGTACTGTCGCCAGTTCAGCCGTTTCCATTTAAATGTCTATTTAGAATGTCACCATTTCTAAAACTGAATCACCACTTAGTCCACACTACAATCCTTAAATTGCCTCTATTCGAACAGCCTAGGAGATTTCCTCAACAGATTTCATAATTCTTAGCCTCTTTTGCAGTTAGGGTTTAGAAAAATTATATATCGTCTACCAAAACCACTCAAGGCAGGCTACGCTACATCTAGTTATCCCAGAGTGCAGGTTTTATCTTGCATAAGCAAGTCTCCACGGATAAAGGGTCGTTATCTACATGCCATTGTAGAGCGCCCCGTTTCCTTACTCCCAGAAAAGACCCTTAACTGGGCGTTAAAAGCCCTAACCAGGAACTTCATCGATGTGCCCTTTGACGGATTTTTAGCCCCGCCTTCAGAGTTATGATTTCTGACTAGGATACTGCGCCACCAAAACAATCATAATTTATATCATCATATTTGCTATGAAAATACCCAAAACAGCACCTACTATAACTTCAAATGGTGTATGGCCTACAAGTTCTTTTAACTTACTCTCACCAACGTGTTTATGTTTATATAAATCTTCAATTATAGTATTTAGTATTGTTGCCTGTTTACCTACGGATCTTCTTACACCTGATGCATCGTACATAACTATTAAAGCAAAGGTTAAGGCAAATGCATAAATATTTGAATTCCACCCATACTCTAATCCAATAGCAGTTGATAAGCCCATGACAAAAGATGTATGTGAACTAGGCATTCCACCAGAACCTACAAACCTATTTAAATCAAACTTTTTCGTGACTAGCAAAGTAAGAACAACCTTAATTAGCTGTGCCATAAACCAAGCTACAAATGCCACCACGAATATCTTATTGTCAAATAGTTCAGTAAAATATGTCACTCTATAACACCTCTTAATATTTCCTATTAATAATATAATCCGCTAAACCTGTAAAAAAGCCATTTTTATCAATGTCTTTTATTGCTGTCTTACTTGACTCGATAAGTTCTCTTGCTATGATTTTTGATTCAGCAAGTCCATAAAGTTTTGGAAATGTATTTTTGTTTGAGTCCTCATCCTTACCAGTAGATTTACCAAGTACTTCTTTTGTACTTTCTATATCAAGAATATCATCAATGATCTGGAAAGCTAAACCAATTTTCTCTCCATATGAATTAATGATTTCGTTATATTCATATCCCTGTCCTATAATTGTACCACAAAGTAATGAAGCTTTTATTAATTTTGATGTTTTATTATTGTGTATATATTCCAATTCTTCTTTTGATATTTGTCTGTCTTCTGTTGTAATGTCTATTACTTGACCGGATATCATCCCTTGATAACCAGATGACTCCATTAATAGATAGCCCGCATCAACGTATTCTTTCTTATATCCACTATTTATTACAGTTTTAAAAATCGTTTCACTTGCATAGTTAAGTAGTCCATCTCCTGCAAGTATTGCAGTTGCTTCGTCAAATTTTATATGATTAGTTGCCCTTCCCCTTCTTAAGTCATCATTATCCATTGCTGGAAGATCATCATGTATAAGTGAATAGCAGTGAATCATTTCTATAGCCGACGCAAAATCTAAGATGTTTTTATCAATATTGTCATTGAAAAGTTTAAAAGCCTCTAAAGTCATTACAGGTCTAAGTCTTTTTCCACCAGACAAGTAGCTATAGTTCATAGCTTCAACGATAACTTTTTCGAAATCATTTGATGGATTAATCATAGTTTGAATGTGATTATCAATTGTTTCCTTAGATTTATTATAATAATTTTGAAACATATTTAATCCTCCAATGAATCTTTTTCAAATATATCTTCTATACCGTCATTTAGTATCTTTATTTTTTTCTTAGTACTTACTAAGTAGTCTCTACAGTCTTTGTAAAGTTTTGTTGCTTGCTCAAAATTTTTTAAGGACTGATCCAGGCTAACATCTTCCTTTTCCATTTCTTTTACAATAGCTTTAAGTTTCTCGTAATCTTTTTCAAAGTTTTTTGAACTCACTGTTTTCATTCCTTTCTAAAACCCTAGCCTTTACAATAGAATCCGAAAAAATGATATCTATTTCATCATCTTTCTTTAAATCCATTCCAGAAGTTAAAACACTACCTTTGGAGTTTTCAACCACAGTATATCCCTTTTGTAGAATATTAAGTGGATTTAAGTTATTCAAATTGTTGAATATATAATCAAGTTCAAGCTCATATCTAGTCAAATTATTAGCAAGAATCTCCGATGCCCTATTTATTTCTAATGTTATATCACGATTATAATTTTTTATCTTTGAGTTTAGAATATTTTTGTAGCTAGCTGGGCTGAATCCTTCAATTTCTGAACACCGAATTTCAACTTTTTTATTGATGCTATGTTTTATGCTACTTATAAGAAAATCCAGTTCATTAATTATCTGTTTCTTTTGAGGAATTGCTACTTCAGCAGCTGCTGAAGGTGTAGGAGCTCTAAAATCTGAAACAAAATCGCTTATTGTAAAATCGGTCTCATGGCCAACCCCAGATATAATAGGAACTTCACTTTCGTAAATCGCTCTTGCAACTACTTCTTCATTAAATGCCCATAATTCTTCAATAGAACCACCACCACGACTTAGAATAATCAAATCTATGTTTTCTAAGTTATTTACATCTTCAATGGCTTTTACAATTTCCTTTTTTGAAAATTCACCTTGAATCCTTACAGGTGCAATGATGATTTCAATAGAATCATTTCTTCTTTTGGCAACTGAGATAACATCTTTTACAGCTGCTCCTGTAGGTGAAGTAATAACTGCAATCTTGCTAGGAAACTTAGGCAGTTCTTTTTTTATATTAGGATCAAAGAGTCCTTCATCTCCAAGTTTTTTCTTAAGCTTTTCAAACTTCTCTTTTAATTCACCTTCACCTAGAAGATTAATCTTTTCTGCATATAATTGATATTTACCATCTCGCTCATAAACATTTATATTACCTTTTATACTAACGTTCATCCCATCAACTATTGGGAAAGTAATTTTTTCAAGGTTTAACCTAAACATCACACAGTTGAGTTTTGATGTATCATCCTTTATCGAGAAATAAGCATGGCCGCTTGAATGTCTTTTAAAATTTGATATTTCTCCTTCAACTGTAATATTAGATAAAATGGGATCATAAGATATGATCCTTTTTATATAGTTATTTACTTGACTTACACTAAATGATTTAAGCCTCATTTTTATAATAAGCCTCCAAAGTATTTTCAAGTAAAATCGCTGTAGTAACAGGACCAACTCCACCAGGAACAGGTGTAATCCAACTCACGTGATTTTCCAAACTTACGTAATCCACGTCACCATACATACCATCAGCTTCAACATTAATTCCTGCATCTATAACAACACAATTTCTTGACACGTCATCAGAACTTATGATATTCCTTTTACCTACTGCTGTACATACTATATCAGCATCCAATGTGTGTTCTCTCAAGTTTTTAGTCCTTGAATGACATATTGTAACTGTCATATTCTTTCTATTTAGACACTCATATAGAGGTTTACCTACAACATTTGATCTACCAACAATAACTACTTTAGAGCCTTCATTATCAAGATTATATTCTTCTAATATTCTTGTCATTGCCTTCGGTGTACATGGTATAAATGCATCATTTCCAAGATATAAGTTTCCTGTATTTATAACACCGGCACTATCTACATCTTTTCTATAATCGATTGCATTTCTTACCTTCTCTTCATCAATATCTTTTGGTAGTGGAAACTGAACAATAATACCATGTATTAAATCAGATTTATTAAAGCTCTCGATTTTGTCAAGGATACTTTCTTGATCCATTGTTTCTTCAATAACTGTTTCAATATTAAATCCAACAGATTTAGCTTTTTTAACAATCATTTTAGAGTATACTTTTGACGATTCGTCTTTACCAATATATATTAAAGCCAAGCCAGGTTTTTTATCCAATGATTCAACTTTACTCTTTACTTCTTCTGTAATTTTCTTTGAAATCTTTCTGCCATCTAGTATCACAATACTCAACTCCTAAATAATTCATATATGCGATTCCTGCTGCATTGTCCCTTAGATTTTCTTTTTTTCCGAATATTATTTTTGATTTTCCAAAATCGTGGGATCCTACCTTTTCCATGATTACTGAATTCGAAGATACACCACCTACAAAAACAATATTTTCAAATTCATAGTTTTCAAGCAACTCATGAATTAGATAAACTAAAGCCTCTGATATATTATGAAATATTGATTTATAAACTAAACTTACATCATTTCCATCTTTTATCATCTTTTTAAACTTATTTTCAAGACCAGATATATTAATACCTTTGTTCCTAATTGTGGGTTTGAAGAAGGTTTTTACATCTTCTCTACACTCACTACTTATTCTATCCATTTCCTTACCACAGGGAAATGATAATTTACTAGCAACACCTATTCTATCAATTAACTGACCAAAGCTTATATCCAGTGAACTTAGTAAAATTTCACTACTTATTTTATTATCATCAATCCTATATTTTATAAATTCTGTAGTCCCACCAGATAAGTGGATACATAAATTATTACATCCTCTAAATGACTCAATATTACTATCCATAATACTTGCGAAAAAATGGCCATCTTGATGGGTATAGTATCTCAAATCATTGCCTTGTAGTGAAGATATCACTGATGCTGTATTATAAGCAGCCATAAAAACAGGCATATAAGAAGAAATATAAGGTCTAGGTTTGACAGAAATACCTATGGAAGCTATTTCAGATAATTCAATTCTATCCGACATACTTTCAATCATCATAGGTAAGTTGAAGGTATGCTGATAATATGCATCCGATTGCCTTAAGCCACAATTATTATTTCTTACATCTAGAAGAATTTCTTCCCTATATACAATATTACCATGACTATCAACAACTGCTATTGAGCTGGTATAATTACTTGTATCTATACCAAGATACATTTTATCCATTTAGGACTTCCCCTAAGACACCATTGATAAAAACATAGGATTCATCATCACAGAACCTTTTAGAAATTTCGACAGCTTCATTGATAGAAACCTTATTTGGAATATCTTCAATATACTTAATTTCTGTAACTGCAAGTCTTAGTATACTAAGTTCAACCTTGTTTAATCTATCAAGCTTCCAATTATTCAAATTGCTTTCTATAGTGGTATCTACTTCTTCTTTGTTGTCAATATAAGTATTAATAATATTATTAATAAATACCGTGTCATTAGAATCTATCAACTTTATTACTAAATTTTTGTTGTAGTACTCCTTAGATAAATCACTGTTGATTTCCATCTCATATAAGAATTGCATAGCTGTCTCTCTGGCTAATCTTCTACTCATTTTATCCTCCAATATAAATCAAAATTAAAGCCTAAGGTCTGAAACGACTTTAGGCTAATTGTATTACTCCTTATCCTTGTCACTCTTGAAATTTATGCCATTTATATGAACATTGATTTCTTTAGAAACAAGTCCTGTCATATTTTCAATGGCCTTTTTCACGTTTTCTTGTACTTCCCAAGCTACTTCTGGAATTTTCACACCATAGTCAACTATAACATTTAGATCTACAGTTACCTCATTATCTTCTACAACTACTTTTACACCTTTAGTAAAATTTTTCTTACCGAAAATTTCTACTAGTTCACCTGCAAAAGATCCTGATAATCCATGTATTCCTTCTACTTCAGTTGCTGCTATATTTGTAATTATGCCAATAACATCATCTGAGATGTTTACATTGCCGTATTCTAATTCTTCAACGTGCGTGTTTTCAGCCATATCAATACCTCCATTCCTATTTATTATACCAAAAAATGAATAAATAATAAAGGCTTTTAACAAACAGAAGGACCATATCACTGATTTGTGATACAGTCCTTAGTCTCAATTACTATTCTTCACTATCCTCTTCTTTGTCGTGGCAACCGCAACCGCAGCCACAGCCTTCTTCATCTTCAATTATGAAAGTTTTTCCACAACATGGACACTCAAGTTCTAAGTCTCCTTCTTCGCATAGTGTAGCATGGTCTACATAAATGTCTTCGCCACACTCTGGGCAAATAATCTCTTCAAGGTCATCGAAATCGTCTTCATCATCATAGAACTCATCTTCAAGATCAGAAAGATCTTCATCGATTATTTCTACATACTCATCGATTTCACCTATTTCTTCATCAAGCTCATCTACAGTATCTGCTACATCTTCAAGCACCTCAATGATTTTTAGAAGAAGCTTACCTTCTTTTGTTTCATCACTGATTTCCATTCCTTCTGCAAGACCTTTTAGGTATGAAACCTTTTCAAATAAATAGCTCATTATTTACCCTCCTTAAAAATTGTATATGAGTATAAATTATACTCTTGATAAATACTCTCCAGTACGAGTATCAATCTTAACCTTATCACCAACGTTAACAAATAGTGGCACGTTGATTACTGCTCCAGTTTCAACTGTAGCTTTTTTAGTAACGTTTGAAGCTGTATCTCCTTTAACTCCAGGATCAGCTTCTGTAATCTCAAGCTCAACAAAGTTTGGAGCCTCAACACTGAATACTTTTCCATCAAAGAACTTTAGAGTTGCGTTATCATTTTCTTTTAAGTAAACGATAGCTTCCTCAACTTGCTCAAAAGTTAGTGGAACCTGATCATAAGTCTCAGAATCCATGAAGTAGTAGAACTCACCATCATTATATAAGTATTCCATCTGCTTAGTTTCAATATGTGCTTTTTTGAATTTCTCAGATGGGTTAAAAGCTTCCTCTCTAGTAGCTCCAGAAAGTAAACTCTTATACTTTGTTCTAACGAAAGCTGCACCCTTTCCAGGTTTTACGTGTTGGAAGTCAAGTATTACAAACGGCTCCCCTTTAATCTCGAAAGTTACACCTTTACGAAAATCTCCTGCTGAAATCATTAAATTTATCCCTCCATATTTTTTTAAAGTTCAATTAATTCTTTTGTCGACCTAGAAAGAATATCGTATCCACTGTCTTTTATGTATATGATATCTTCTATTCTTACGCCTCCAAAATCATTTATATATATACCAGGTTCGTTTGTTACAACCATACCTGATTTTAAAACATCTTCCGACTCTTTGGACAAATAAGGTGTTTCATGGACTTCTAGCCCTACTCCATGACCTAAACCATGTCCAAAATACTCTCCATAACCAGATGACTCTATTACATCTCTTGCAAGGGAGTCAATATCTGAACACTTGGCACCTGCTTTCATTAAATCAAAAGCTTTAAGTTGTGCTTTTAAAACTGTGTTATAAATTTCTTTTTGCCTATCACTAGCTTTTCCTAATACTATAGTTCTTGTCATATCTGAACAATATCCTTGGTAGACACATCCAAAATCCATAGTAATAAAATCTCCCTTTTCAACTTTTTTATCAGTCGCTACACCATGTGGCATAGAAGATCTTAGTCCAGAAGCTACTATAGTATTAAAACTCTTTCCACTGGCACCATTTCTCACCATATGGTACTCAAGTTCTGCAGCTATCTCCCTTTCAGTAACGCCTTCTTTTATGAAAGTAAGAATATGATCAAATGCATCATCAGCAATGCTTTGTGCTTTTCTCATCTTAGCTATTTCAATATCACTTTTAATCATTCTTGAGTTGGAGATTACTTGGTCAATTGATTTGAAGTTTGATATCCCAGATATTTCACTGAGATTTTCAAGAAAATCAACTGTTACATGACTTTTTTCAATATATAAAGTATCTAAATTTAAATCTTTTATATATTCAAAAATTCTGTAAGTCTTATTTACCATTTTTATATCAAAGTCTTTACATTGTTCTTGAACCTGCTTTTTATACCTAAAATCAGTTACAAACTCTTTCCTGTCACCGTAGTAAAGAACAAATCCAAAAGATCCTGTAAAACCACTTTCATATAACTTATTTTCAGGTTTTGTAATCAAAACCCCTTCATTTCTAGTTAATTTTACTTTCAACATACTTTCTCCTTACTAACTTGGATAATGAATATCCAAAGTATATGATATCACAATTTTGCTATTTTGGTAATGGCATTTTAAAATTTTTCCCTTATTTTATATGTATAGACTCTTTATTAATACAATTTCTTGGGTTATTTGAAACAATGTTAATTGCATCAACACATGCTCTAAGTACATCAGCTTTATTTTGAGGAATGCTGCTTATTACTTTTCGATATATTTCGTTATCCTCAGACACTACATATTGAGCAGGTAAATTATTTAAAGCTAAAGCCATCATGTCATACATACACTTTTGACATTTACATATATCATCATAATTATGTATTAATTCATTAATAGAATCTTCTACAAGGTATTCTGTATAGTTTTTCAAATACATGCTATTCTCCCCTAATTAGTTTCTAAAGAAATATCTATTAGTCATTTCCTTAGTTTGGTCCCCTTTTTCAAGTATATACTTAAGTTCTACACCAGATGCATTAGCAAATGTACTTCCTGACGGTAATGGTTTAACTGTAATACTAGAAATATATTCGCCAGATGACATTCTCTCCTCTGTAGTAAATGTACTTGCAGAGTATGTTCCAATCTCAATGCTCAAATTTCCATCAAGAACTGAAATTTTGGCATTACTATGGGAATTATATTTTCCAGTCAAAATTACATTATCAAGTACAAGTTCAGATGTCTCACTAGATTTATCTCCAGAGCTTACAGAACTAAATATACTATCTATATTATCCGACTGTTTCAAATATGTGTCAACCATATTTTCAATTATTTGTATATCTTGATTTAGTAGTGTAATGTTTGTATGCTTGTTCTCATAATTAAGAACGTTTTTAAGTAGAGAAAATGCAGGAATCATAATAATTCCAATAAGGGCTAATGAAACTAGAACTTCAATCAAAGTAAAGCCTTTGTTATTTTTCATTAGTATTCCTCCCAGCTGTCACGAGTTGCAACTACTTCCACTTTGTAGGCTTCTAATTCATCTGAACTCAAACCTATTGGATTAACAAAAATATTCTTTTTCACCTTTATATTAGATCTGATTCTACTAACAATATTCTTTCTTGAGAAGGTTACTTCACTAAACAAATAAAAATAATTACTAGGATCTACTCCTGTAACTTCTGACAAACTAATACTGAGACTTCCTTCATCCACTACTGATGTCTCATTTACTAAGTAATAAACATTAGATTTCGTATATTGGCTATTATCAATAATATGAGACAATACTGTGTCTGTATATAATTTATTTGCAGCATCAGGAGTAAGAGCACCTCCGCTCTCACCCTTTTTAATTATTTCCTCTAAAATATAATTAGCAGTGATATTACATATTGCTAAGACATCATTCGATGTCATATCAGCAATTTCTAAATTTTCTTTACCAACATCATTTCTATCCTTAACTCTTGCACTAAACTTTAAGGACGCAAAAATTGAGTAACTGACTATAATAATTACAGCAACTATAACAACAGTTAGTGCTAATGTAGATCCTTTTTTATTCATATTATCAACTCTCCCTAAAGTATTTTACAACTTCAGTACTATCAATCAATTGATCATTATAATATGAATCAATTGTTATCTTATAAGGTGTTAATTTAAAGTTTACTAGACCTTCTCCTTCACCTGACCCACCACCAGAAGAATCAGGATTATCACCATGGTTGAACATTCGGTCTCCTGTATAGCTTGAGTGTCCCGGTTGACCGTATAGCCAAAATTTAATATGTTTTGGCGTGGTGTAACTTGTCCCTTCTATATTAATTAGTTCTTCAGGGAAGAAATATCTTACTTCTTTATCAGGAATATTAGAATCAATATAAAAATCTGCTTTATTATCCTGTAATGTTGATAATGCATTGGGTGTGATTTCCACCTTTATATTGTAAGTATCTTTACCACTAGAAAAAATTTCCGGGCTTGAGTACCAGTAATTTCTATGATTCTTCCAACCATTACTCCAAGATTCTACGTTTAGTATTGGATCCCTTTGAATTTGGTCAAAGAACTGAATATACTTAGTTCTATTTTTATTCTTTCCTTTCTTCTTATTAGCTACACCAATATTAACCTGAAGTGGGTTAGTAGAAGACTGATATATAGTGCTAGTATTTCCATTGTAGAAAATATAATATGTCGCATCGTACTGAATTTCTGAAGCTACATTAACATACTCCGGTAAACTAACCTCATCACTAGTCACTTCGTATGCATCTTCCCCAGGAAAATCTACTTCATGGCTATAAGCGATATCAATTTTCTCCATATTAATAACTGTCTTATAACCATTTCCCTCATCAACGGTACCATTACGATTGTCATCAGTACCTGTCCAAGTTATTGTTTTAGAAAGTCCTGAAGAGATTTCGTTGTTAGTAAAATCATTACTATTTAGAAAACTTTCTGAATAGTATTGTAAGTAATTTAACGCTTGTATTTGTGTTTCAGTTTTATTTTCCAGTCTAGCAGAGTTAGCAAAAACCCAAAGAAAAGAGGTCACTAAAACTGATAATATCCCAATGGATATTATCAGTTCAATTAATGTGAAACCTCTTTTATTAATTTTATTAATTTTTATAAAATTATTAAACATTATACCACCCTAATAGCTTACAATTTGGAAGTTTCTTATTGTCTCGTTACCAACTTTATCAGTAAATATAACTTTGGTCTCTATAATACCATTAGGTAAATTCTCTAATGTAATCTTTTGTGTAGTAGAGATACCTTTTTCATAAATATTTATTTTCCCAGATAAATACTTACTGTAGCCTTCATATGTCATGGTTATTGAGTAACTTACATAATCTGAAAAATCATCACTACAATTAAGTATAAGTTCACAATTCCCCCCTATAGCCAAGTAACTATTGTAGGGTGTTGAAACAGAGCAAGTAGGAGCCATAATATCAACAACATAATAAATAATTCTTACAGAACTCTCAACGCCAAACTCATTAACTGATTTAACGTATACAGGTATAACAACCCCGTTACTTAACAATCTTAGTCTTTTATTAATCATTCCATTATTTATTTTTTCATATTTTGACCAAGTGTTTCCATCATAAGATATAGAAAAGTAATCAGATTCTGAAGCATTTAGTCTCATCACTTCACTGCCTGGAGCTACGACATATGGATTTTCAATAGTTCCCGTACCATAAGTATTACTATTACTATAATTCTCAACTAAACTTTTATTGATTTGATTTTCTATTATTGGCTCTTGTCCATAAGGTGTAAGATTTACACTACTTTTATTCCATAGCACTTTGCCATCCTTCAAGGCTCTGACATAAACAGTTTTGGCCCCTTTACTAGTTCCAACATTAAAATTGGGGTAAAACTCACTATACTTGCTAACATAGTCTTTAAGCCATGAATTTTTACTAAAGTCATATCCATACCAATTTTGATTATCTGTAGAAAACTGAATATAATACTTAGATAAATTTGTATTTGAAATGACTTTCAATGAAACTAAATTATCTTGTGTAGACTCCTGACCATAATTCACTTCTACACTTATAGTTTCTTGACCAAATGAAATTGCTCCAAATACTATTACTAAAACTAATATTAAAGTTGCTAACATTTTATTTTTCATTTAATCACCCAATGTTCCACTTTTTATTTTATACATCATATATACAGCTTCTGCACGATTCATCAATTCATCTGTATTGAAGTATCCCTTAGAAAGAATCTGCTTTTCACTTATAAGAGTCTTAGAAAAATCCTTCCACTCAAAATCACTACTTACGACCCTTTTAATAATCGCTTCTGCCTCCTTATAAGATATAGGCATGTTTGGTCTAAAGGTACCATCACCATAACCACTGACATATCCTAAATTTATAGCTTTTGATATAGATTCTTTATTGTAGCCCATAAGATCTACATCTACAAACTGATTCAGATTATTATAATTTCCACTTCCTTTAAAATCAACTACCCTATCTAAAACTGTAAGGAAATCTCCACGTCTCATAAATACATCTGGTCTAAAGGTATTATCTTCATATCCAGAAATAAGTTTATTTTTCTTAAAGAAGCGTATTTCACCCTCTGCCCAATGTCTATCTATGTCAGTAAATGGTTCTTCATTATCATCAATCAAGAACATAAAACTTGATCCCTCATATTTGTTTCCTTCGATATATGTGTAGATTTTGTCTTCCTCTATATATGTTTTCATATATTCCCAAGAACCATCTTCATCCTTTTGATATATTCCAACGTTATCCGATCCGATATATTGAAATTCAAGTTTTAATGGTTTTCTTAACTCCACTGAATTGAAAGAATTTTCTACTTCTACAGCATACTCATAAGATCCAGGTGTAAATACTTCAAAAGGTGGACCCTTTCTATCTATAGACATAAAGGACTCATAGTAAAATGTTCCTTTCTCTACAGTTAAGCTAACTATATTGTCTTGAGAATTAATCTTTCCACCAAACATGCCAATGTTTGACTCTGTTCTGATTTCTGGGAACAATTCTCTTTTGAATCCATATTCATAACCTTCAATATATGCCTTATAAAAAGTATCTTGATAACTTTCAGATGCTGATGATAACTCTACTCCATTATCCGTTTCAGTATCTAATATAACTTCTCCCTTAGAAGGAACTACATAATCATATTCTCCGCTTTGCTTGAAACTCCCCACTTGAGATTTACCATCAGAGCTACCTCTTTTTTCCCCATAAAGTTTTCCTAGTTTTTCTGCCTCAGAATCACTTAGCTCAAACTCGACATTTTTTTCCTTATTTGCATTTTGATAACTCTCAATATATTTCTCTGTGAAATTCTCATAAAAAGCATCATCAAAGGCACTATTGTATTTACCTTGTGTACTACCTGACTTATGATAAGCATCAATGTACTCTTTTAACTCAGGTATTTCATCAAATACATCTCTACCTTCATCCCACCAGATCATCTTTCGACCATCTTCAAAATGTTTTTTACCATATATTTCTCCAATAATTTTACCAAATTCCTCTCCATGCTCTTTACCTAAGTCTTCTGGAGTCTTAGCAGCAAATGCAGATGGTACTGATAATAATAAAAATATGAATGTTGCTATAACTATTGATTTAATTGTTTTTTTCACGTCATCACCACTTTACCTAATATCATTTGGAATTATTAGAATTTTTCCGACTTTTAAATTATTGTCTGACAAATTGTTGTATTTTTTTATAGCGTCCACCTTACTACCGCTTCCATAGTATTTTCTTGAGATACTATATAGTGTATCACCAGGGATTACTTTATGTTCAGTAAAAGCACTTGAGGTGTTTATCAATTCATCATTTCTTACTGTTTCATAGGACAATATGAAATTATCAAGATTGTATTTTTCATCTACATAATCTGTCTTTGAAGATCTAAAAATAATATTCTTAAATACCACTGGGTATTCACTAGTCTCTAAAGTAAACTCCCCTGTCTTCCAACCAATCCAGTCGATTCCACTAAAAATTACTACTTCCTTCATAGTACCTCTAGCATTGTAATAAGATAGCAGTACTTGAGTGTCAGAAGTACCATAAGATTTAAAATCAATCTTAGCTGAATTGAATTGTTTTTGAATTCTTTTTTCATTTGGATTAATATCCATAAATATTTGCTTTAGATTTACTGTCTTTGGAAAATCAAATGCAATAAAATTAGAGTATGGACCTTCTTTGGAATCATTGTCCTTATATACTTCTATTTTTGTCCTATTCATGCTTGAAATAGCCGAGTGGACTATATCAAAAGTATCATATACAAGATATTCATCTTCTACCTTCAAGGTTACTTCACCTAGGGGGCTTGTTTCACTACCTAGTTCCAAGGGTTGACTAGTGTTACTGGCAAATACTTGGAACGGATTACTCACAATATAATCCTCATCATCACTATTTATAACAATACCATCATCTAGATTTGCCATCACAACTGGATAAGCATAAAATCTTAAAGTGATATTACCACTTAAAAAATCTTGCCCTGTTTCACCTATGTTTAGCTTTACGATGTTTATATATTTATCATAATTCCTAATTGCTTCTAGGAATTTATTTAAATTTTCATAGTTTGATAGGAAGGGTATATTTATTTCCATCCCTTGTAGCCCGTCTATTTTAACAGGATTAGAAGGATCTACTTTCTTTGTTTCTTCCGAATTATCATTTTCTGCAAATATATCAAAATTGAAACTCATTTGTTTAATATCTATGTCATTGTCATCAACCAATTTGCTAATGATATATATTACTTTTTCCTGATACATGGAAGAAAATAAAGGCTTGGCCATTTCCTTAACCCTGTTACTAACTTCTATTAATTCTCTTTCTTTTTGGTCAATATTTTTTACCATTTCTTTTGAAATCTCTACCTGTTTCTCCATAAAAATTGCATCTCTCTCTACAGAAATTAGTTTATTATGTAAAGGTGAAAACACAAAAGTTACGTAAAGCCATATAAATACTAAAACAGCTAGTATGATTCCTAATATTTTTTCTCTTCTAGTTAACTTCAATTGCCCTTCACATCCCCGTTTTCTGTTATTTCAAATAGTATATTGAAATCGTAATATTGACTTTCATGTATAATGTTTGGTATAAAAACATTTACAAAGTTTGAACTCTCTCTCAAGTTCTTTTGAAAAACTGAAATGGAATCTTTATCTAAAGATGAACCCATAATACTTATTACTTTGTCTTCTACATCAATTACTTGTATATCAATGTTTCTAGGTATGGTGTTGGTAATAGCTGTAATCAATGAATCATCTATATCGCAATCATTTTCTAAGAGATACTTAGTAACATCAGCTAACTTTTGCCTTTGCTGTCCAAGACTTGCAATCGATTCATCTATCGCCCTTACTTTCTCAATCATTTTACTATTTTCAGAATTTCTAAGATACTCCTCTGCACTTTCCATTCTTGATTGATAATTAGAAATTTTTGCATAAGAATATATAGGATATGCAAGAATAGAAGCTACAATTATGGCTGAAATAGCTACGTATCTATATCTCTTTTGTTTTGTTTGATTTGAATCCTTTAGATACTGTTCAAAAAAGTTTATTTCTTTCATTATATTTACCTCTTTATAAGATTCCCTATAGCGTTTACAAAAGCTACGAATTCATAATTATTGTCAAATCCCTTGATATTCTTATAAGTATCATATGTTATTACATCATAATTAAAATAATTTATAATGTATTCCCTAATACCTTTGATAACTGAGTTCCCCCCATATATTATTATACCATCTACTTCCACAGAATTTTCTTTTGTTTTATAATATTTTGTAGTTTTTTGCAGTTCATCATTTACTTGATTGACATATCCTACCACAATTTTTTCAAATTCCATATCATATTCAATATTTGGATCAACTTTGTCATAATACAAAGTATAACGTCTCAAGTCAATACTATTGATAAGCTTATAAATAAGCTCTTCCTTTGATAAATTGAACTGTTTCATTAAGTTCTCTCCAAAATTAAAAGAACTTAAATCAATGATTCTGTTAAAGATCATATTACTGTCATCTATAACATTAAAACCTAAATACCTTGTACCTATATCTAGTGTGTAATATTTTTTACTGTAATCGATATCTGAAAACACGTCATTTAAGAGCTTAAAGCCACTTGCATTGTTAACATTAAAAGACAAGGGTTTAAAACCTAATTCAGAAAAACACTCAAAAAGTTCCTTTGGAATTCTATTTGGTACAACTGCCCCTTGCACTTCAACTCTTTTCTCAATTGTATTGCTAGTCTCAATATCTCTGACTTTTCTAAAATCCAAAACATAATTATTAAAATCTATCGGAAGAAGTTCTTCCATTTCAAATCTAAGCATCTGCTTAAGTTCTTCATCAGAACCATTTGGTAAAGTAATATTTCTTATTGTTATATCAGATGAATTTAATGTAATCAAAAGATTTCTACTTTTGATTTTAGGCATGAGACGACTTTTAATGATCTCCATAAACTTATTCCGATCAACTATATAGCCATTATTAAAAATAGTCTCATCTATTTGAAACATAAACATATTAGATATATTTATTTCACTTTTACTTCCGATTCCTTCTACTACTTTGAAGTAACCATTTCCTAAATCTATTGATACATAGTTTTTTTTAATCATTTAATCACCTGTTATAATAATATTTTGTAGTAAAAATAAAGAATATCATTTCCAAAAAGGATCACTAGTACTGCACTGAGTGCAATAAAAGGACCGAAAGGAATGGGATCTTTTCTACCTTTTATTTTTGTAAGTAAAAGAATCACTGATATTACAGCGCCTGTAATAAAAGATAAAACTGTCACCATTAAAATTTCACCTAGACCTAATATTAGGCCTAAAACACCCATAAGAAAAATATCTCCTCCACCCATTTGACCCCCAGTTACAATTGCAATCAAGAAGAAAAATCCGAAACCTAGCACAGCCCCAATCAGGGAGCTTTTTGCAGTTACTGGATACATACCCAATAAAATATTGATTATACCCAAAATCCCCAACATTATATTAAGTCTATAAGGAATAATCATATGATCATAATCAATGAAAGTGATTACAATAAGAATTGATACTATTGGCATGAAAAAAAGAGTTGAAAGGGAAAATCCATATGTATTATATAGCAGAAAATACAGTATCCCATTTAACCCCTCTATAGACGGATAGCGGAGAGAAATTTTCTCCCCGCAACTTCTACACCTTCCCCCTAGTAGTATATAACTTACTATAGGGATAAGGTCATAATATTTTATTCTTGTATTGCAATTTGAACAGGATGATGGTGGATAAGATACAGATTGATTGTTAGGTATTCTGTATATGCATACGTTTAGGAATGATCCAATTAGTATACCTATTATTAATATTATCCATTCCATACAAAACTCCTTATTATTCAGTCCAAGTTACTGTAATATTTGCACCTGATACTGTAATACTAGGTGATTTACTAGTATTACCACTAGATTGCCCGTTAATTGTTGCTGAGTCAATATAACCATTCGTGTGTAACTCAGAAATTGTGATAGATGTTCTAGTTGAATCAGGATTCTGGAAATTATATAGTTCTGCAGCCTTCTCAACCATCTCTAACGTTATAGCATCTGAACTAACTCTAGATTGTTCTAATACTCCACCATATCTTGGTACAGCAATCGCAGCAATTACACCTAATAAAGCAATTACAATAATTAATTCGATTAATGTAAAACCTTTTTTGTTCTTTTTCTTTCTTAGAAATTTAAACATTTTATGCCTCCTTCTTTTCTACAAACATATAGAAATTATACCACACTTTCCTTCATTTTGGGTAAATTTATAGTAAAATTGTCCTATATAACCTTTATTAAATCAAATATTGGTAGGAGCATGGCCCCTGCAACTACAGAAATGATTATTGCCATTACTATAATCATTACTGGTTCGATTAAAGTGATGAGTCTTTGTAGTGAGTTTTCAACCTCATCATCATAATAATCCGATGTCTTATCAAGTATATTATCAAGATCTCCCGACTCTTCCCCTATTTTAATCATGGAAATAGCCATTTGAGGAAATACTCCTATCCCCCCAATAAGTTCACTAAGTTCTATACCTTTTCTGAGATCATCTTTTACATCAAGTATTTCCTTTTCAACATATGAATTCCCTACAATCATAGCCACAGACTCTATGGCCTGTATAAGGGGAACCCCAGCTGACATTAATGTAGCTAATGTTCTGGAAAACCTTGAAGTAATAATTTTAACTATATTTGACCTAACAAAAGGTATTTTTAGTACAGTTTTATCAATAAAATATTTACCCTTTTTTGACTTAGCAAAACTATATATTCCAAATATAAGAGCTGCTATAATTAATGTCATTAGAATATAATGATTTGTCAAGAAATTGCTAGTTCCAACCACCATACGTGTCAGAGGTGGCAAATCTTCCCCTGCTGATGAAAACAAAGAAACAAATCTAGGTAATACGAAAACAAGAAGTCCAATAACAACAAGCACAGTAAGTACACCTAAAATAATAGGATATGTCATGGCTGATTTTATTTTATTATTGATTTTGTTTTCCTTTTCATAGTGATTTGCCATTCTGTTCATAATTTGATCAAGGCTACCGGATATCTCCCCTGCCTCTACCATACTGGTTAGCAAATGGGGGAATATCTCACTTTTAATCATGGCTTCAGAAAGGGTACTACCTTTTTGAATTTCATCATAGGTCAAATCTAGTCCCGCATACATTCTTTTGTTTTTAGTTTGATCCTTCAATATCTCTATTGCAGATATTATTGTTACACCTGCATTAAGCATGGTATGAAACTGTCTACAAAACAGAGCAAGGTCTTTGGTCTTAATTTTCCTTTCGAAATTAAGCTTGATTTCTGTTTTAGCTTCTTCTTCTACTTTTATATTTATCGGAAAAATTCTCCGACTCTTTAGTATTTGTTGAACTTCTCTTTCATTATCAGCTTCAATTACTCCCTTAACTTTTCCAGAAGCTCCTCTTCCTTCGTATTTATATCTCATTCACTAAATCCTCCAAGATTTATGATTATAATACCCTTGATACATATTCCTGATCTATAGCTGAAGTCAGAGCACTTTCCCTAGAAATAAGATTTTCCCTATACATTTTAAGAATGTAATTGTCCATGGTAATCATCCCAAATCTACCACCAGTCTGCATACTAGATAGAATTTGATGAGTCTTACCTTCACGTATATGATTTCTAATAGCCGGATTACATATCATTATTTCCATTGCAGCTCTTCTACCCTCAACATCTTTCTTTTTTAGAAGCTGTTGAGATACCACTCCTTGAAGTACATTTGAAAGCTGAATTCTAATCTGTTGTTGTTGATTTGGTGGAAAAACATCAATTATCCTATCTACAGTTGACACAGCTCCAACTGTATGAAGTGTAGATAGTACAAGGTGACCTGTTTCAGCCGCTGTAATAGCAGTAGAAATTGTTTCAAGATCCCTCATCTCACCTATTAATATTACGTCTGGATCTTGTCTTAAGGCAGCCCTTAATGCTTTTGCATATGTTGAACTATCATGGCCTATTTCCCTTTGATTGACTATACTAGTACCATGTTTGTGTAGATATTCAATTGGATCCTCAAGGGTAAGGATATGACAGTTTTTGTTTTCATTAATATGATTAATCATAGCTGCCAGAGTTGTTGACTTACCGGAACCAGTTGGTCCTGTAACAAGAATCAATCCCCTTTTTTTCAATGATAGATCCTTAATAATATCAGGTAAATCTAACTCATCAATAGTTGGTATTTCTAAGGGAACACTTCTTATTGCCATAGAATAAGAACCCCTTTGCTTATATATATTTACTCTAAAACGTCCTACACCTGGTAAAGAATAAGACATATCTATTTGGCCATCCTCGTCTAGCTTAGCTAAACTGTCTTCACTTGCTACTAACTTTACCAATTCTTTAGTATCATCTGGCAAAAGTCTTTCTTTTCCTTCAACGGGATAAAGTTTACCATCAATTCTAACCATAGGTGGTATTCCAACGGTTATATGAAGGTCAGATGCATGATTTTCTAGTGTATAATTTAATAATTGATCTATCATATTAATCCTCCACTTTATATACTACATTTATATATTCCTCAAGGGTTGTTATACCATTCATAACAAGTTCTTCACAATCCTCCCTCAAAGTTCTCATTCCATGTTTTCTAGCTATATCTCTTAAATTATCTTCATTGTTATTTGTCATAATACTATTTCTAACATCCCTATCCACGATTAATATTTCATGTATAGCTTTTCTACCAGAATAACCTGTACCGTTACAGTAATTACAACCATATCCCCTATGGAGTTTTAAATCATCCTGTGGAGTAAGTCCTAGTATTTTTTTCTCATCAATTGAAGAATAATACTCTTCCTTACACTTTGGACATATTACCTTTACAAGCCTTTGGGCAATTATTCCTTTTATTGAGGATGTCAAAAGGTAGGGTTGTATCCCCATATCTATCAGTCTATTCATGGTTGATGGTGCATTGTTGGTATGAAGTGTAGAGAGTACAAGATGACCTGTAATAGCTGCTCTAACAGCAATTTCTGCAGTCTCTTTATCTCTGATTTCACCTATCATAATAATATCAGGATCCTGTCTAAGAATGGACCTTAAGCCATTTGCAAAGCCGATTCCTACCTTAGGATTAACCTGAATCTGGTTGATTCCTTCCATTCGATATTCTACAGGGTCTTCAACAGTGACTATATTTTTATATTCAGAATTTAATTCCTTTAGTATAGAATAAAGTGTAGTACTCTTACCACTACCCGTAGGTCCTGTTGCTAATAAAATACCATCTTTCTCTGCCAATAATTTCTCAAACAACTCATAATTATATTCAGAAAAACCAAGCTGAGTTTTATCTTTAAGGAATGAATTCCTATCAAGTATTCTTAGAACAACTTTCTCTCCATGAATAGTAGGAACCGTAGAAATACGTAAATCTAAATCAAGACTGCCAATCTCAACTTCAACTCTACCGTCCTGAGGTATTCTTCTTTCTGCTATATCTAGATTGCTCATTATTTTAAGTCTAGTCACTAGGGGTCTGTGAATATCTTTTCTATGATTCATCACTTCCCTAAGGAGTCCATCGATTCTATATCTCACCCTAATATCTTTTTCATATGGCTCTATGTGTATATCACTTGCACCAGCCCCAACAGCTTCCATAATCATGGTATTTACCATTTTTACAATTGGTGCATTATTTAAATTGTCTATTGCATTAATATCTATATCCATATCATCACTAATATTATCTTTTCTATATTCTTCAATAGCTTTCTCTACTATTTTCCTCGAATATACTTGATTAATAGCTTTAACAATATTTCTTGATGTATCAATAACAGGTTTTACTTTAAGACCAGTCATTAACTCAATATTTTCTATAGCCATTAAATTTAGTGGATCTCTCATAGCTACAACTAACTCATTTCCAGTCTTTTTTATCGGTATTAGCAAATTATTTCTAGCAAAATTCTCTTTTATCATTATTGCAGCTTCAGAATCAACACCGTGGGTATCAATATTTATGTGGGGAATACCCAATTGTATCTGAAGAACTTCCATAATATCCTTCTCTGTTACATATTTCAGTTCTTCTAAAGTTTCACCTAATTTTTTTCTGGTTGACTTCTGTACTTTTAGAGCATCTTCAAGTTGCTCCTTAGTGATTTTTGAAGCCTCTACAAGTAAGTCACCCAGTCTGATATTTTTCCTGTTATTTACCACATAATCACCTGTTCCTAAGTTATTTAATATTAAAATCCTACTACTATTTTACCATATGTGTCAATATATAAACAGCACCACTAGGACATGCTATGTATATTTACCATTACTTTACTTTTACCTTTGCACTTTTTCAGTGGCTTTGATTACAAAATTGTTACTTTTGTGATATAATTACCTAAAATAGATTTATAGGAGGGGCTTCTTCCTGATGGAGAATTTACTAAAATATTTAGAATCAAATGAAGTTTTAAGTATTAAAGAAGTAATTGAATTGAAAAAGGAAATTAATATCGATTTCGCTGATCAACCAAACAAATTCCGTATAAAAGTCCTTTATAAAGCTATTTGCAAAAAAATACTACCCCATTTATATGGACTTAGGGATAATGACTCCAAATATATTTGTCAGAATATTATGGAACATTATCTTTTTAATAAAAAGGATATTTTCTCTAAATCTCTCTTAGAAGAAATACTTATTCTTGACCTTGATTATTTAGAGTTAAAGAAAACAATATATAATTGGGTCACTGAGAATAACAATTATCCTATTGAACCTTGGAAGCTTGATGAATTTTTAAAAAATTACTCAACAAATTACTATCAGAAATATAAAAAATACGAAGAGTTCGAAAATATAAAAGCCTCCTCCCTAGAGATGGAAAGGGAGTTACAAGAAGAGAAAGAGCGTAAACGACTAGAAAAAGAAAAGAAGAAACAAGAAGTTAAAGATAACTTAAAGAAGTCGTTAAAATCTGGAGCAGATAAGCTAAAAAATTATAAAGAAAAAGTCATATCCGACATAGAAAAGATTAAAGAACATAAGGTGAAAGAAGAAAAAGTAAAGCAGGAGTACTTACCAGATTTATTAGCTAGTTCTAAAGATGATGATATTGATGAAGAATATACTCCTAAAAGAGTAGCTACAAAATTAGTAGATAACTTTATTGTCGGGGAGATTTCTCCTTCTGTTTCGTCAACCACAGCAGTAATGGAGATAGAAGAAACTGAAGAAGTTTCAAATCCTGATGATTTTCAGGCAGACACAAGTCTTGGTGATATTGAGTTTCAACTTGAAAATAAAGCAAAAGCATCTACTCCTATTGAGTTCATTACTGAAGAAGAAACAAGTATGATTATCACTAGCACTGATTTTACTGATACTAACGTTGACAATACTAACAAAGCCAAAGTAAGGAGTAAACTTTCTACAGAAAAAAAACTAACTGCTATTACCATTGGCATTTATATAGCTTTACTTGCTATTCCAAAACAACAATATGTGGCACCAATAACAGAAGCTGTTGTACTTGATCTTAATATATCTGATTATGATACACTGGGGAATGATCTTTCTGTAATTGTAAAAAATGTAATAGCCCATAGAAATCCTGAAATACCTTTGGATTTCAGGTATAGATTTATAAATAAGGCTAAGTTGTCAGAGTATTTACAAACTAGAAACTCCCTACTTGCTGAAGAACCATATATGTCTATCATAATTAATACAGCTAAAAGCCATGACCTGAATCCAAATATATTGTTTGCTTTGGCTGGTCAAGAACAAGGCTTTGTACCTAAGGACAATAGGTATGCCAGTAAAATTATCAACAATCCATACAATGTTTTTACCAGTTGGAAAAAATATAATACAGATCTTGAAGATGCGACAAATATAGCCTGTAGAACAATCAAAAATTTAGTGAAAGAACGACCCTTAGGGGAAAATCCTTTCAAATGGATAAATAGAAAGTATGCCCAAGATAAAAATTGGTGGAAAGGTATTAATTCACTTTTCGTAAAATTAGAAGGCTTACAAAACTAAAAAAATGGATGACTCATGATTGAGGCATCCATTTTCATTTTAATATTTAAACTTATCAACCATATCCTTAAGACTATGACTTGATTCCCTTAGGGATTTGGCACTATGGGCAATATCATTTACAGATGCTTGGAACTCATCTGTAAATGCAGCAACCTCTTCTGTTGAGGCAGCTGTCTCTTGGGAAACACTAGCAATATTTTGTATTGCCATTAAAACATTATCTTTCCTATCATTAACTTGGTTAATCTCACTACTTATTTTTTCAATTTCTAAAAGTACTCCATCTATTGATTCAGAAACATTGTCAAAATCATCTTTTGATTTTTTCACCGACTCTGACTGTGTATTTGAACTCTCAAGAACTTTTACCATGATATTTCTTGTGTAATCAACTTGACTTTGTATTTCAGCAACAATAGATGAAATCTCCACAGTTGACTTATTGGACTCATCCGCCAGTTTACTTACCTCATTTGCTACTACAGCAAATCCCTTCCCATGTTCCCCTGCCCTTGCAGCTTCGATAGAAGCATTAAGAGCTAGTAGGTTAGTCTGGCTTGCAATCTCAGTAATTACATCTGTAATCTGGGAAATCCTTAGAATATCCTCATATAATCTACCTATAGCATCATTGATCTCATTTGATGCTTTAATGTTATCTTGATTAATTGAGTAAAGCTCATCCATACTTTTTTGGCTCACATCATTAATCTTTTTAATTTCAATCGAACTAGCCCTCATAACATCAGAAATAGAACTAATTACATTTATTTCTTCACCAAGTTCTGATAAATTTTCAGCCGTACTCATCACATCTGTTGCTTGGTCTGTTGCACCTTCAGCTATCTCTGAGGTAATAGAAGAAAGTTTTTCAGAGGAAGTAGAAACTTCATCTGTAATAAGCTCTAGAGAATCACAAACAGTTTCCAAATTACTGCTTGATGCTGAGATTTCAACTACCATATTCCTGATAGTGCTTACAAATTTATTAAAATTAAGTGATAACTGACCAATTTCATCTTTAGTAGATACATCAAGTTCTTGGGTTAAATCCCCTTCGCCTGATGCAATTTCCTCTAACTTGTTATTTATTTTCTGAATAGGTTTTACTATTATCTGTCTACCATAATAACTAGCAAATACTAACATAAGAAGCCCAAAAACTGACAGAGCAGAAATTGTAGTCTTAAATATAGTTATCTTTTTATTATAGTTTTCTTGATACATCTGAACTATGCTATTAAAATCATTTTTAAGCTGCATAGCATGATTGGTTATGTAGAATACATCCTCACTACTTCCCTCTCCAGAAAGGACATGATTGGCTTTTTCTTCGTAAAGATCTGTATCCTTAATAAGATCATTAATTTTAGCAACGATTTCAGGATCACTGTTTTTGCCTATATTCAAGGATTCATCCCCATTAATAAGAGCTAGGGTGATTTTCTTATACTTTATTATTTCCTCACCTAGAACTTTCTTAGCCTCATCTACATCACTAAGGTTAGAATCATTGATATATATTTGCTGACTATAGTTACTTATGAGCATTGTCCTCATTCTTTGACTACCGGATAAATTAATGGCTACACCATCATCATCCATTCTGCTAAAAGTAGAAAAACCTGCAATAACTGTAACTACAAATGGAATAAAAATTAATAAAAATACAAGTAATAGTTTTGATTTGATACTTTTCATATTGCCTCCTAATATATTATGATAATTATTACAACATTGTATTTATACCATTAATTTTACTGTATAAACATTTTATTTTAATAATTATAAATAAAATAACTAAGTTACTCCATTCCAATGAAGCAACTTAGTTAACTAGATTAACATAAATCTGTTTTTATCCTACTATATAATTTTTGAATAGATAAACCTTGAACAAGAGTTGTAAAAACAACTATAGAATATGTGCTTAATATTACAAAATCATATTGCTCTGGCGTAAATATATTTCTAGTACCCAAGGCCAGTGCAATGCATATACCACCTTTTAAACCGCCCCAGGTAAGTAGTTTAGCCATTGCCCTCTTGTCTTTTACTCTTACATCTTTACTATATTTCTGAGGTATCATATTCCTATTTCTACTAAATAACCATATTGGACCTAGTATGCTAATATACCTTGCAAATAAACTCATAATAATTGCCGTTATGACAATAACTATAAAACCATTAATATTATGGAGAAAAAGTGCTGCTATTCCTATCATTATATAAAGAACTCCATTTAGAATTTTATCTATAACTTTCCAAAATGTATAAAAGTTAGCATAATATTCTTCATTGTTGTCATGTATTGAACTCATATAAGTTGCAAAGAATATCCCTACAACTACTGCCGCCGTTGGACCTGATACTTCAAGATGCTCACTAATTGAATATGCCATAGAAACAGCTGTCAAACTGACAAGTATTTCAATATATTTTTGATTGGTTGTTCTAAATATTAAGAATAATATATAAGACACCACAAATCCTACAAACAATGCACCGAATATATTCCACACTATCGTTCCTAAGAATTCAGTTGCGATACCAGAAGTACTACTTTTATTAAGTGAACTGAAAGTAACAAACAATGCAACCGCTATTCCATCATTAAATAGAGATTCCCCTTCTATGACTAGTGAAATTCTCTCCGATAGTCCTGCTTTTTTCAGTATACTCATTGCTGAAATAGGATCAGTAGGAGCAATAATACTACCTAATATGCAAGCCTGTATAAATGTCATTTCAATTCCTACAACCCTAATAATTACCATTGTTAAAGTAGCATAAATAAGTGCCGCGATTAGTGTAGAGATAAATGCCAAAGAAGCAATTAATAACCTATCATGGGTTAAATCCTTAAATTTAATACTAACTGATCCACTAAATAATAAATAACAAATATATCCGCCTAAAATAACATCATGAAAGTCTATATGAGTCATACTATTTGCAAGCTTTATTATTGGTGCAACACCTAGCGCTTCCAAAGCTAACATAACTATCGATGCAATAAGTGTGATAGTCATAAAGCCGATTTCGTTTGGTAATTTAACAACTTTCTCGTTAAAGTAGCTGACTAAAATTATACCTAGAAAAACTACTGACAACATTGAAATAAGCTCAGTAAAATTCACTTTAACACCTTCTTCTATTGCTTTTCAGAAATAATAGACTTTACTTTTGCCACCATAATATCTATTGCAACCTTATTATAACCACCTTCAGGTATAATGATGTCAGCGTACTTTTTCGAAGGTTCTATAAACTGTTCATGAGCAGGTTTGACTGTGCTTAAATACTGGTTTATAACTGATTCAAGGGTTCTACCTCTTTCATTTATATCCCTAGTGATTCTTCTAATTATTCTTACATCTGCATCTGTATCTACAAATATTTTTATATCCATTAAATCCCTTACTTCAGGGTCATTTAATATTAGAATACCTTCGATTATTATTATATCTTTTGGCTCTATAGTTGTTGTTGTTGTTTCTCTATTGTGTTTTGCGAAATTATATATTGGTTTTTCAATTGGCTTTAGTTCTGATAAAGCTTGCATGTGCTTCACAAGAAGCTCATTATCAAATGCCAATGGATGATCATAGTTTGTCTTAATTCTTTCTTCAAAAGAAAGATCCGATTGATCCTTATAATACATGTCCTGTTCAAGAATACCTATGTTTTTAGTAGGAAGTGACTCATAAATTGCTTTCGCCACCGTACTTTTTCCTGACCCTGTTCCTCCTGCTATACCAATGATAATCGGTTTATCCATCCTATTTAACATCCTTTCTTTTTCTTAATATATAATATGGTTTTACTTCTTTTTCAAATTTAACATAAACGATCTGCTGTGCATGGGGAGCACTTTCTATCACTTCCATGTTTTTATCATACATTTCTGTAACAGCTAAATCATCTCCGTAATAGTCAGGTCCCATTACTTCAATATTATCCCCGATAGAAAACTTATTTCTTTGCTCAACTTTAGCAAGCTTAGTTTCCTTATCATACTCTAATACAAGACCTATAAAGTCATACTCCCTTGTGTATGAACTACTTCCGTACAACTGATCATTCTCATTTGGTTTAGTATAATAAAATCCCTTAGTAAACTCTCTATGGGAAGCTTTCTTAATTTCCTCAAGTAATTGTGGATCAAACTTATAGTTTTCTGGATCATTATAATAATCATCAATTGCTTTACGATATACCCTAACAATATTAGCTACATAGTAAGCACTTTTCATTCTACCTTCTATTTTAAGACTATCTAAACCAGAATTAATAAGCTCAGGAATATGTTCAATCATACATAGATCCTTAGAGTTGAAAATAAATGTTCCCTTATCATCTTCAACTACTTTATAGTATTCCCCTTCTCTAGTTTTCTCCATTAGGTAATACTCCCATCTACATGGATGAGCACATGCACCTCTGTTAGAATCCCTTCCATTCATATAATTACTAAGTAGGCATCTTCCAGAATAAGAAATACACATAGCTCCATGAATAAATGCTTCTAACTCTAGATCTTCTGGTGTATTCTTTTTAATAGTGTCAATCTCTTCAAATGATAATTCCCTTGCAAGGATTACCCTTTTAATTCCTTGCTCATACCAGAAATTAGCTGACATATAGTTAGTATTGTTTGCTTGTGTACTTAAATGCACCTCCATATCTGGCAAGTTCTTTTTAACATACATGAAAGTACCAGGATCTGAAAGTATTACAGCATCAATATTTAAGGATTTTACTGTTTCTAAATATGCTTCTAATTCTTCTAAATCCTCATTATGGGGAATGATATTTAAAGTAAGATATACTTTTTTACTTCTTTCATGGGCAAACTCTATCCCCTCAACCATTTGTTCGTAAGTAAAATTTCTGGCACTTTTTCTAAGTCCAAAAATTTCTCCTCCGATATATACAGCATCAGCTCCATACTGAATCGCAAATTTTAACTTTTCTAAACTCCCTGCTGGGGCTAATAATTCAATCTTTTTCACTATAATCCTCCTACTTAATCTTTGTTATTGCCATACCATCACCAAAGGGTAATATGGAAGTTTCAAATCTATCGTCTGTTGTAATATAATCTATAAAACTACGCATCCTTTTAACTATTGTAATTTTTCTTCTAACTACAAACTCATCCGATGCTATCATACCCTTATATAAAATATTATCAGAAATGATAATACCACCTTCTTCAAGTAAAAGAAGACTCTTTTCAAAGAAATCCTGATAATGTCCCTTAGAAGCATCTATAAATATCAAATCAAACTTACACTTTATTTCATTTAATACCTGACTAGCATCACCTAAATATTGAACTACATTATCAATACCCTGTTTTTTAAAATTTTCTTCAGCGATTTTAAATGAATCTTCTTTAATTTCTATTGTATGAAGTATAGTTTCTGGATTTGCCTTGGCAAAAATTGAACCAGAGTAACCTATTGCCGTTCCTATTTCGAGAATCTTACTTGGTTTTTGAATCCTAGTAATCATATCTAAAAACTTAGCAACTTCTTTCTGTACAATAGGTACTTTATGCTTGTAGGCATATTCCTCCATATAATCAAAGTATGAATCTTTGTTATTTAATTTTTTCCTAACGTAATCTTCTATTAAATCATTTACTATTAAGCTCACTATAATACCTACCTTTAGTTCTTAAGACTTTTTTTCCATTTTTGTTTAGCTATATTATGCTCTTTAAGAGTCTTTGAAAATACATGACTACCATCATTTTTATCTGATTTTACGAAAAATAAATAATCGGAATCCTCCGGATAAAGAGCTGCAAGGATTGATTTTTCCCCTGGTGAAGCTATTGGTCCAGGAGGTAATCCAAGGTATTTGTAAGTATTATACCTAGACTCTATTTTTAAATCTGCATTACTTAAATTTGCTTTTCTTTCCTTTAATAAATACTGAACTGTTGCGCATGATTGAAGTTTCATATTGTCATCAATTCTATTGTAAAATACTCCAGCTGCAATCTTTCTTTCATCATCAACCATAATTTCTCTTTCAACAATTGATGCCATAGTCATCAATTGATTTATATCAATATCTAGCTTATCAATTCTATCGTAGTATTCATCTTTAAAAACCGAGTCAAACTTATTTAACATAATTTTTACTATGTTTTCTTCAGAAGTACCTACTTTAAAATTATAAGTTGCTGGGAAAAGAAAACCTTCTAAATATTGTTCACTTGGACCATCTCCAAGAAACTTATAATCATATGTCGTTTCATATAAAGCCTTGTCTAACTTATTTTCATTAACCCAAGATAGACTTAATAATTCTTCTCTTATTCTATATAACTCATATCCTTCAGGTATAACAACTTTTTCAGTCTCAACATAAATTTTACCTGCTTTTAGACTATCGATAATTTGATTCAAGTCCATAGCTTTAGTAAAGGAATATGTTCCTGCTTGAAGTTTTCCATCATAGCTTTTTTCTTTTACAGCAGCCTTGAAGTGATTGGAATTTTTAATTAAACCTTCTGTTTTAAGTAGTTCAGCTATTTTCTTAGTTGTAGCTCCCCTAGGAACCTCAACAATATGGACATTACTATCACTTAAATCCACAGCTGTATAATCTATTTCTCCACATCCCGTTAATAGGATTGACAATATCATCGTTATTGCTATTATTAGTTTCTTCATATTATTCTCCTACTGTGCGAATTTTATACCACTTTGTATTATACTATATTTTATGCCCTTATAAAAGTAATTAGCTTATATTATGTGCCTAAAATTGCCTAATATTACTCTGTTCATGCCTAATCACCGCTTAGCATCTAGCCTAAGATTGTTTAAGGCTTCGCATTTCTTATGAAATGGGTTTCAATAATCAACTTTAGGCAAATTGCAAAGCAAAAATTAGGCGTGATCAAAGTAGCTTTAGGCTAGCTTAGGCAGAAAGAAACCTCCACCTTTCAGTGGAGGTTCAAAGTTCTATCTAAAATCCATAACTTCTCCAAGTATCTTCGATACATCAGCCATAACAAGATTGAGCTTTCTTTCTGCATCAAAAAACTGAGCTACTATTTCATTTTTAATTAATTCATCATATATGCTTTGTGCAGAAGCTAGATCTTCTTCTGTTAGTTTTTCACCAGAAAGTTGTCTCTTTTGCAGTTCTATTTGTTGAGCTTGAAATAACTGAAGTTCTGATTTCACAGACTCTTGATTATTAATCTCATCATGAAGTTTCTTATAATTCTGATACTCTTCAGAATCCTTTATTGCTTTGGCTAAGTTATGTGCTTCGTCGTATATTTTCATAATAACCTCCTAAGACTCCATAATAATTGGTAATATCATAGGGTTTCTCTTTGTCTGACTATATAAATAAGAGTTTAAAGAATCCCTTATACTATTCTTGATTACAGACCATTCTCTAACGTTATTATCAAGATTTTTTTGAATCGCCTCTTGTACCTTTTCTTTAGCACCCTTCATAAGCTCTTCCGATTCTCTTACATAAACAAATCCTCTTGATATAATGTCTGGCCCTGAAACAATTTTACTTTCAGTTTTAGAAAGTGATACAACAACGACCATAAGGCCATCTTCAGATAGATGTTTTCTATCTCTAAGAACGATATTTCCAACATCACCAACACCAAGTCCATCTATAAGAATATTACCACTTGGTACATTCTTACCTACCTTAGCGTAGTTAGGGTATATCTCTAATGTTTTACCATTTTCTAATACAAATATATTCTTTTTACTCATTCCCATGTTTTCAGCAAGTATAGCATGCTGTCTCAAATGAGAGTACTCACCATGATTAGGTATGAAATATCTTGGCTTAACTAAAGAATGAATTAGTTTAAGTTCTTCTTGACACGCATGTCCTGATACATGAACATCTTCAAGATCATCATATATAACAGTTGCACCTTTTTCATAAAGCAAATCAATTACTTTCTTAACACTTTTCTCATTACCTGGAATTGGTGATGAAGAAAGAATTACAAGGTCACCTTCTCTTATATCAACCTGTCTATGATCACTTCTTGCCATTCTAGTCAGACCTGACATTGGCTCACCTTGAGATCCTGTAGTAATTACAACAACTTCATTGTCTGGATATCTATAAATATCATCTAGTTCTATAAGCATGCCTTCTGGAATATTTAAATATCCTAGTTCTAAAGCAACATTAGATACATTTATCATTGATCTACCAGATAATGCTACCTTCCTTCCATGATTTACAGCAGCATTTACAATTTGCTGAACCCTATGAACATTGGAAGCGAATGAAGCTACAAAAATTCTTGATTCAACATTTGCGAAAAGTTTATCCAGTGTAGCTCCAACAGTTGACTCACTCATTGAGTATCCTTTTCTCTCTGCATTAGTACTCTCTCCAACTAATGCTATTACACCTTGATTTCCGTACTTAGCAAATTTATTTAAATCAATTCTCTGATTGTCAATTGGTGTAAAATCTACTTTAAAGTCACCTGTATGAATAATTGTACCATGAGGAGTTTTTAAAACTATACTCACAGCATCTGGAATACTATGACTAACTCTAATAAAGTCAATTCCAAATCTTCCGATCTTTATAAAGTCATTTGGCTTTACTCTATTAAGCTGTACTTTACCTAAAGATTTATGCTCCTTCAACTTATTTTCTATAAGTCCAATAGTAAAGTTGGTAGCATAAATTGGAACATTAATTTTTTGAAGAAAATACGGAAGTCCTCCAATATGGTCTTCGTGACCATGAGTTATTATCACAGCCTTAACTTTTTCCTGATTTTTTATTAAGTATGTTATATCAGGAACAACAACATCTATCCCTAGAAGTTCATCACTAGGAAAAATCAAACCACAGTCAACAACGATGATTTCGTCATTAAACTGATAGGCCATCATATTTTTACCTATTTCATTTAAACCGCCTAAGGGGATAATTTTTAATACGTCTTTCTTTTTCATATTATCTCTCCTTTTAGTTTCCCCTTTTTATTTATAAGAAGAATTCCTGTAACTAATCATTACAGGAGTCTTTACATTCATTACATAGTCCGAAAAATTTAACTTTATGATCTAAAATCTTAAATCCGTAATTGCTTTCTATTTCATTCTCTAGTGGCTCCAGTAAGTCACCGACAACCTCAATTACCTTACCACAATTATTACAGATTAAATGATGATGCTGGTGATCATCTTCATGAGTATTCAACTCATACCTTACACATCCATCTTCAAGATTAAGCTTACATAGTATTGACAATTCATCCAATAGTTGCAGTGTTCTATAGACAGTCGCAAGACCTATTTCAGGACAACCTACCCTTACTTGATCGTATATTTCCTCAGTTGAAAGGTGTTCCCCTTGATTATTTACAATAATATCAAGTACAGCCCTTCTTTGAGGAGTAAGTTTGTAGCCCTTATCCTTTAATCTTTCCTTTAACATTTCAATAGTATCAGTCATCTATCAACACCCCTATTCTCATTTGTAAATGATTATTAACTACTATTATGATATCATCTCTACCGAAATTTTACAACATTTTTTACTCTTCTTCAGACATTAATGCTTCATATTCCTGAGCAACTCTCTCGAACTCCTCATCATCTGTAAGGTACTCAAGAACCTCTTCTCCGTCTTCTTCAACAATTTTAAAAATTATTCCTTCTTCATTACCTGTGTCACAAGGTTGAAGTATTGCATACTCTTGTTCGTCCACTTTAAATGTCACTACAATTTCAAACTCATTCTCATTTCCATTCTCATCTAATAATATTATTTTTTCATTCTTCATAATTTACCTCCTAGTTTATACTATCCATATAAGACTGCAAAATAAACGTAGCAGCAATCTTATCGATATACTTTTTCCTATTTTCTCTTCTTACTTTTCCATCCATAAGAACCTTCTCAGCCTGCATTGTAGATAATCTCTCATCCCACATAACTATTTGTAAGTTCTCTATATCTATATTAGTACTATACTTAATTTTCTTTTCTAATTGTTTAACAAAAGACTGAACTTTTTCCCCTTGAAAACCTATAGTTCCGTTCATGTTCTTAGGAAGACCGATAACAAGGGTATCAATATTATTATCAACAATGGTCTTGATAATATATTTGATATCTTCTTTCATACTAACCCTAAAATATGTTTCAATCCCCTGAGCAGTGATATTTAACATATCATTAATGGCAATTCCTATAGTTTTGTCTCCAACATCTAATCCTAATATTCTCATATTTCACCATTTGTCATGGATCCTATACTGAATCATAACAACCTTATATTATTTTTATTGCAAACTCCTTACAGTAACTACTACAATATCCACAAAGAACACATTTATTTCTATCTACAAGAAGTTTATCGTCTTTTATCTTTAAAGCACCATGGCTACAATGCTTAACACACTCGCCACATGCGATACACCATTCATCTATATTTAAAACTCTATTGCTATTTATCAATCTACTTTTTAAATCTTCTGGGGACTTAACTCCTAATATTCTATTAATATTATCCTGGACTTCATCTACAGACTGCATACCTATAGCAAAAGAATCAATATAATCCTGATTTAAAATAAATTCAAAACATTCATCAATACTCGATATCAGATTCCCTCCACCAAGGGGTTTCATAGCAAAAACTCCTCCGCCCTGTTTCCTAAATGACTTTGTAGCAGATATCATTTCATCAAGAGTACCATCCTGAATACCTAATCCATTTTTATTTATTATGGGGTGAATGACTTCTATTTCTGGATATTTCATTGCCCCAAGTACACCATTAACACAGTGGGTAGATAGACCTACTGATCTAATATATCCCTTTTCTTTCATTGTCATATAGTATTCAAGAGCTTCATAGTGACCACGTATAGTATGTTCACTTTCTTGCTCATGCATCATAAATACATCTATATAATCTGTGTTTAACTCCTTTAGAGCATCCATAAGGGCTTTTTCAGCACCAGCTCTATCATATGCATATGATTTTGTAGAGATTACTACATTCTCTCTTTTAAAATTATCAAGTGCATATTTAATGTGACCATAAGTTTTATATAATTCTGCTGTATCAATGAAATTTATTCCATTATTAAAGGCTTCGAGAATAACCTCTCCGCCCTCTTTAAAACTCATTTTTTTTTGTAAGGGGCCCACTGTAAGACCCCCAAAACAAATTTTCGAAACCTTTATTCCTGTATTACCTAATAAATTGTATTCCATATTATTTGCCTAAGTAGTTCTTCAACAACTCTTCGACAATTTCATCCCTTTCAAGCTTTTTTATGTTGCTTCTAGCATTATTATGGCTAGTAACATAAGTTGGGTCACCACTTACAAGGTAGCCAACCATTTGATCAATTGGATTATACCCTTTCTCTTCAAGTGAGTTGAACACTAACTCTAGGGTATCCTTGATGTTGATATCTTTCTCTTTTTCGATGTTATTAAATTTAGTAGTGAAATTATTGTTTGACATAAATAACCCTCCTTAAACTCATATAAGCAGAAACTTAATCTATATTTTAACCGGCGACTATAATCATCGCCGGCTAATTCTATTATACCCTTAAAAACATTATTTAAATATTAAATTTGTAATAATATTTCTTCAGCTTTAAGAAGTGCATCATCAACTTTATTAGGGTCTTTTCCACCTGCTTGTGCCATGTTAGGACGACCACCGCCGCCTCCACCAGCAACCTTTGCTACTTCTCTAATTAAGTTACCTGAATGTGCTCCATTTTTAACAGCATTTTCTGATGCCATTACGATAAAGTTTACTTTAGAATCATCATAGCATGATAATACAACTACTGAGTCTTCAACCTTATCCTTTAATTTATCTCCCATTTCTCTAAGTGTATTCATATCCATGCCTTGGAATTTGCCAGATACAAGATTAAACTTACCTATTTTCTTAATATTGTCTAGTAATGAGTCAAGTTCTCCACTAGCTTGCTCTCTCTTTATAGCATCCAGCTCTTTCCCAAGATTTCTTAAATCATCATTTAATACTTGGATTCTCTTTTCTATATCAGATTTCTTAGTTTTTAATAATGTAGCTACATTATTAATCTTTTTATCATTTTCCAACATATAATCATATACATATCTACCTGTAATCGCTTCAATTCTTCTAACACCTGAAGCAACACCAGCTTCAGAAACGATTTTGAACATACCTACTTGTGATGTATTAGCAAGATGAGTACCTCCACAAAGTTCAATACTGAAGTCACCTACAGTAACAACCCTTACATTGTCAGAATACTTTTCACCAAATAAGGCAGTTGCCCCTTTTTTCTTTGCATCCTCAATTTTCATCTCTTCAACATCTACTGATAATGATCTAAATACACTATCATTTACTATGGATTCCACTTTTAAAATTTCCTCAGAAGTAAGACCTTCAAAGTGTGTAAAGTCAAATCTTAATCTATCTTTTTCAACTAGAGAACCAGCCTGATTTACATGATCACCAACAACTAATTTAAGCGCCTTGTGAAGTAAGTGAGTAGCTGTGTGATTTCTTGCTATATCCATTCTTATATCATTATATACTGAAGCTTGATATTCAGAAGAAACTTCTACTGTACCTTCTACAACTTTTCCGTGGTGAAGGAAAAGACCATTGTTTCCTTTTGTAGTATTTGTGATTTCTACCTTTGCTCCTTCTGAAGCAAGAGTACCTCTATCACCAGTTTGTCCACCGCTTTCTGCATAGAAAGGAGTCTTATCAAGAATTAATACTACTTCTTCCCCAGCTACAGCTTCCTCAGCAAGTTCATGATTTACTACTATGTTCATAATTTTAACCGTTGAATCTAGATCAGTGTATCCAACAAACTTACTAGTTTTTGAACTGTCAATGCTACTTAGAACACTGTCTTCCCAACCTAACTCATCGCCATTTCCTCTAGCATTTCTAGCTCTCTCTCTCTGACTTTCCATTTCCTTTTCAAACTTATCCATGTCAATACTGAATCCTTTTTCTTCAGCAATTTCTGAAGTAAGATCGATAGGGAAACCATAAGTGTCATACAGCTTGAATGCCATCTCTCCACTTACTTCATTCTTACCTTTAGCCTTTAAAACTTCAAGGTAATTATTAAGAATATCAAGTCCTTGATCAATAGTTTGCTGGAATCTATCCTCTTCATTTTTAATTACTTTTTTAATATAACTTTCTTTCTCAACTAATACAGGATAAGCCTCTCCTGATACCTTAATTACGCTATCAACAAGTTTATATAAGAAACCATCCTTAACACCCATAAGCTTACCATGTCTTGCAGCTCTTCTAAGTAGTCTTCTTAGGACATATCCTCTTCCTTCGTTATTCGGTAATATACCATCACCAACCATGAAGGAAACAGCTCTAATGTGATCAGTTATAATTCTAAGTGAAATCGTCTCTTTATCATTATCACCATATGTTTTACCTGTAAGTTCACATACGTGATCTAATATATACTTGATTGTGTCAATCTCGAAAATAGATTCAACATTTTGCATTAGGCATGCAACTCTTTCAAGTCCCATTCCAGTATCAATATTTGGATTTTCTAATGGATTATAATTTCCTTTGTCATCCTTATTAAACTGAGTAAATACATGATTCCAGAATTCAACAAATCTATCACACTCACAACCTGGTTTACAATCCGGGTTGTCACATCCGTACTTTTCTCCCCTATCATAGTATATCTCTGAACATGGACCACAAGGGCCTTGTCCGATTTCCCAGAAGTTATCCTCTTTTCCTAATCTAACTATTCTATCTTCAGAAACGCCTATTTCCTTAGCCCATATATCATATGCCTCATCATCATCTAAATAAACAGTAACCCAAAGTTTATCAAGTGGCATTTTCAAAACTTCAGTTACAAATTCCCATCCCCAAGTAATTGTTTCTGTCTTAAAGTAATCACCAAATGAAAAGTTACCAAGCATTTCAAAGAAAGTAGCATGTCTTGATGTGATACCAACATTTTCTATATCTCCAGTTCTAATACACTTCTGACAAGTTGCCATTCTATTATTAGGTGGCACTTCATTTCCCATGAAGAAATCTTTTAAAGGTGCCATTCCTGCATTTATAAGTAATAAAGACTTATCTTTCTCTGGTACTAGTGAATAACTTTTCCCTACATAATGTCCTTTAGACTCAAAAAAGTCTAAGAAGCTCTTTCTTATTTCATTTAAACCCATTTTTTTCATCATATTGTCCTCCAATTTTTTACATAAAAAAATCCTTCAAAAAATACAAAATAATATTGAATGTAGGGACGACTCTGCCGCGTTACCACCCTACTTACTCTATTTTGAGTCTCTCGAAGGTTATATCCAAGTCTCTAACGGGACCAAACGTTAATTTCTACTATTAGTTCAAAATTAAAACTCAGGTGTTGCTTCAGGTATTGGAATATTCTCACCATCAATCCCTCTCTGTAACTTCCTTACTTATCACCATCATCGTTTTTATAATATTCACTATATTATAACATATGTCACCACTTCATTGCCACATATTTTTTAATCTATCTTTGCAACTATTATTGCCCCACCAACTACTTTGTTGTCCTTATACATTACAACTGATTGTCCAGGAGTAATCGCTCTTTGCATATCTTCAAACATTACCTTAATTTTTCCGTCGTTTAAAGGAATTACTGTGCAATCCGCTTCTTTTGCACTATATCTTATTTTAGCCTTACACTTGTATTCCTTATCAAAAGCATCAATTAAAATACCATTAAAATCATCTGCTATAAGACCAGAAGAGAAAACTTCTTTATTATCACCTAAAACTACTTCATTAGTTGAAGCCTTTATCTCAACTACATACATTGGTTTTCCAAAAGTTATACCCAAACCTTTTCTTTGACCAATTGTATAATAAATAATCCCCTTATGTTTACCTAAGACATTACCCTTAGTGTCAACGAAGTTACCTGCCTTAACCTTTGTATCCATATTTTCCTCAAGGAATCTTGGATAATCATCATCAGGAATAAAACAAATTTCTTGTGAATCAGGCTTATTGGCAATAACAAGATCTAGTTCTTCAGCCACTTTTCTAACATCTTCTTTGCTTTCAAAATCACCTAATGGAAATAAAGTATGCTTTAATTGCTCCTGGGTAATATTGTAAAGTGCGTAGGTCTGGTCTTTTCTATCAGATTTTGATCTTTCTAAAATATATCTATCAGATTCCTCATCATAATACCTTTTTGCATAGTGACCAGTAGCAACATAGTATGCCCCAAGTTTTTTTGCTAAATTTAGTAGATCATCAAATTTCATGTACTTGTTACAAGCTATACAAGGGTTTGGCGTTCTACCTTTTTTATATTCATCAATAAAATAATCTATTACCTTGTCTTTAAATTCCTTTTTCATATTACTAACATAAAAAGGAACACCCATTTCTGACGCTACTCTTCTTGCATCTTCAACAGATGATAGGGAACAACATCCCCCTTCTTCCATGATGTAGTTTTCACTTTCATCGTCCCAAAGCTTCATGGTAACACCAATAACTTCGTATCCTTGATCTAAGAGAACCTTAACAGCAACGGTACTGTCAACTCCTCCACTCATTCCAACTACAACTTTCTTTTTATCTAAAGTCTCTGACATAAATACCTCCACTCACCTAGTATATACTTCAATACTACTGCCTAATATTGCCTAACATTGCCTAATGTTGCCTAATATTGTAAACATTTAAAAATCTCCAGAAACGCTAAACCGCTTCTAGAGATTTTATGTTAAATTTATTTTACTATATTAGGCTACCTTAGGCAACCGTTAGGCCACCATTAGGCAAATGTTAAATAACATAACATTTATTTCTAGTGCTCGTGCTCTAAATCATCAGGATCAAATCCTTCAAGTTCTTCGTACACTTTGTTGTTCTCTTGAGCATAGTTATAAATTGCTGCTTTAATTGCTTGTTCAGCAAGAACTGAACAATGTACCTTAACAGCTGGTAATCCACCTAGTTCTTGAAGAACATCTTGATTAGTCAGGTTAAGTGCAAACTTAACTGTCTTTCCAAGAATCATTTCTGTAGCCATACTACTTGATGCTATTGCAGATCCGCATCCAAAAGTTTTGAATTTAACATCTGTAATCACTTCATCATCTATTTTAAGGTATATCTTCATGATATCCCCACACTTAACATTACCAACTTGACCTACACCGTCTGCGTTTTCAATTTCCCCAACGTTTCTCGGATTAGTAAAATGATCCATTACTCTTTCATTATACATTATGCTTTTCCTCCCTTAGTAACACTTTCAAATAATGGTGACATAGATCTTAATCTATCGACAATTTCCTTTAATTTATCTACAGTATAATCAATATCTTCCTCTGTAGTAACATCCCCCATAGTAAGTCTTAATGATCCATGGGCAATTTCATGTGTAAGTCCAATTCCCATAAGAACATGTGACGGATCAAGAGATCCTGAAGTACAAGCAGATCCACTAGATCCTGCAACACCTGCTATATCAAGACTTAATAATAATGCTTCCCCTTCTATAAACTCAAAACTGATATTAACATTACCTGGAAGTCTATCAGTTCTATGTCCATTAAGTTTAACATATTCAAACTCATTTTCAACTCTAGAAATCAATTTATCTCTTAATTTCATTAAGTGATTTACATGATTATCAAAATCAGCATAAATCAGTTCCGCTGCTTTTGCAAAACCAACGATACCTGGAACATTTTCAGTACCGGCTCTTCTCTTTCTTTCCTGAGCTCCACCTTCAACAAAATTCTTAATAGGAACTCCTTTTCTAATATACAGTCCACCAATACCTTTAGGACCAAATATCTTATGACCTGAAATACTCATAAGATCAATATTCATTTCCTTAACATCTATTCTTACATTTCCAAAAGCTTGCACTGCATCTGTATGGAAAAATACATTATGCTTTTTAGCAATATCTCCAATTGCCTTAACATCTTGAATTGTACCAATTTCATTATTTGCAAACATTATAGAAATTAAAACAGTTTCATCAGTAATTGCTTCTTCTAATTCTTTAAGATTAATTTTTCCATCACTGTCAACATCAAGGTATGTAACCTTATATCCTTCTTTCTCCATTTCATTACAACAATGAAGAATTCCGTGATGCTCAATTTTAGAAGTAATTAAATGATTACCTTTTTTGCTGTTGGCTTTCATTACACCCCTTAAAGCCCAGTTATCTGACTCTGTTCCACCAGCAGTAAAGTAAAATTCTTCTACTTCAGCATTCATTGTATCTGCAATTGTTTTTCTAGCATTATTTACAACAACCTTATTATCTCTACCAAACTTATGAACACTAGATGGGTTTCCATAATGTTCTGTGAAATAAGGTAACATTGCGTCTACTACCTCTTGTTTAGTCGGTGTTGTAGCTGCGTAATCCAAATATATTCTTTTCATATCTAATTCCCTCCTACTTTACCTATATATAATACATATCACTTCTTGCCATCTTATTGTGGTCGTCAATCATATCTTTTAGAGTAATTCCATCTACCACATCGTTTATACTATCTCTAATCTTTTCCCACACAAACTTTGTTACACATTGCTCTTTATTACTGCATTTATCATTCTCTATACATTCAGAAGGTGATAATGGTCCTTCTAAAGTTTTTAGTATATCTCCTACGCTTATTTCGCTAGGATCTTTGGCCAATAGGTATCCACCTTGAGCCCCTCTGACACTTTTTACAAAACCAGCTTTTCTCAGGGGAGCAATTAATTGTTCCAAATAGTTAACCGAAATATTCTGTTTTTCTGATACCACTGAAAGGGATACAGGTCCCGACCCATAACTTAAGGCCAGCTCGAACATTGCTTTTAGACCGTATCTACCCTTTGTAGATAGTCTCATATTAACACCCCTTTTTTAATTCCAAGCAAATCACTTGGATATTTCTACTTCAGTATAATATACCCTAGTAAACTTGTCAAGATTAAAAAATAGGAAAGTTAAATTTTTAACAACACTCTTACTGACCTGTAATTTCAACTATTTAATTGTTATTCCCAAGTAATTCTATTAGTCTTTTTTTCTTTTTTACCTTGGGCATAAATATTATCTTTGTCATACCCGACAGCAACAATAATATTATAATAATCATATAATTCACCAAGATAACCCTCAAAAGGACCTGACAATCCTTCATTTCGCATCATCTTGGCAAGGCTTTTAATATAGTCTAAAGCCAGCTCCTTAGATGCCTTAACACTGGTATCAGGCAAAGTTTTTATTGCAAATACAACTGTATCGTTATACACACTTATATAAGCATCTTCTACCACTTCTTCTAAAATAATTTCCCTAGTCGATGCTACAATGTAATCTTCTTTAATCTTTGGCAAATCTTGAAATTCTTCTTCCTGATATACCCTATCTACTTTTTCCTGATCACTATACATGGTTGAAAAATCTATGTATAAATCATCAAAATGTGTGTTTCTAGGAAGAAACATAATCATTCCCATAAAAACTACAAAACCAATTAAAAACATTCCACCACTCTTAAGGATGTTCCTCAAAGATCTATCCTTCAAAAGTGCAATAAGAGGCTTATAGTAAAACCACAATAAGAAGACTATAGGAAAAACCACCCAATTTGTCATCCTAGAAATTATATATGATGCAATTAGTATTATTGCTGATAATATTTGATATAGACTAATCCTAAACTTAATTCTCTCTTTCTCCTTAATAGGAGTAGACTTATTTTGCTTTAACTTTATTTTTTCAATCCTAGAGTGAAATTTTTCTGTTGAACCAGCTACAATATCCTTTTCTATCATAGATATTGCCTTCTCACACATATCAATAGCCTCATCATATCTTCTCTTTTTTTCTAATATTATAGCTGGTCTCTCATAAGCTTGAGATAAGTTTGGCTGATAATTCTCATGTATTTCTAAGTATAGCTCTAGGGCTTTATCGTCATTACCTGCCCTTTCAAGCCTCTGGGCCCTTTCAAAAATGTGATAGTACTCATTGTTCGACATTTGTATCCCCCACTTACATCGCTTTTTTCAAACCTAGAAAAACTAAAAAACTTGCAATAACAATCCTGATTGTTTTTCCAAGGGAAATTGTAATTATTTCATAATTTCTCAAAACTAATATTAGACCTAACAATATCAATATATATCCAACACTCTTTCTCTGTCCATTAGCTATTGATATACCAACAGCCACCAAAATAATAGGCCAGATATTATCCATTATTGTAAGCCAATAGTAATCAAGATTAAGATCGTATCCTAAATTATATAGAAAAAAAACTGCCCCGATAATAATAAGAATTAATCCTCTAATCATTCTTCCCGTCATACTTTCCTCCATTTATTTCTTGTAACTTATACCTTATATAATTATACAAAATTACCAAGGCAAATGAAAGTAAGTAAAAAATTTTTTTAACTTTGTATGCAGACTGCATACCAACTAACTGCAAAAGGATGGTAATCTATTTTCAGAAGAGATCAAATACGAAAAAATTTTTAGGAGGCTTTTATATGACTATTGTAAACAACTTAAGAAAAGTGGATTCTTTAGGAAGGGTCGTAATACCAAAAAACATTAGAGAAGAATTCGGAATATGTTACAAAGACGAAATGGCAATACATACAAATGAAGATTCAATAATAATAAACAAAAAATTTAACACATGTAGTATTTGTGGTGACAAACATGAATTGACTGAGTTTAAGGGTAAAGATATATGCTTAGATTGTATTGCATATATAAAAAGTTATAAGTAAAAAAAAGGGCAAGTGCTTGAATAAATTCAAACATTTGCCCTTATTCTATAGGTATAATAAGCTTAGTTATTTGTTCTTTATCATTATCAACTATGAAAGAACTAACAATAGATTTTAAATATATTTTACCCACCATTTTATAATTATGGTTTTTAATCCACTTTATTATTGCTTTGTTGTGCTTTTCAAATCCAGTTCTTCCGCCTCTAATGATTACTTCAAGATGTTTTCCAATCTTTATTGTGGATACTCTTGTATCTATGACTTCCCTATCACCTAAATCTATAGGTATAATTACTCTACTTGTTTCTCCTAAAGCTATTTCGTCTGAAACTATTAAGTCATGTTCAAAAAACATACCGAAATTATGGTAATGACTGATTTCATCATCTACTTTTTCTACAGCACTTCCTATCGTAAGTTCAATGTTATATATTCCTTTTTCATTCGGAGATTCACCGACAATTCCCCTTATTTCCATACTGTTTTTTAAAGTTATTGAATAATCCATACTAGTCATATATTCAGTATAGTACTCCACATCATTGATTATTTTAGAAATATTCTTTTCTATTTCATTTAAAGACTGTATTTTGCTTATTAGCTTGTGATGTTGAATTTTAAGGGCTTCGATTGATGATTGAATATCCTTTATCTCCCTAAAATCTTTCATTTCTTTTAAGGTAAGTCCAAGGTGTTTATGGAACTGTATTAAATCTACATCCATAAACTGTTCAATAGAATAATATCTATAGCCATTATTGGGATCAACTATTTCTGGTTTTAGAAGCCCTATTTTATCATAGTACCTCAATGTCTGCTTATCTATTTTTTTAATATTTGATATTTCCCCAATTTTAAATCCTTTACTAACTTTATCAGCCATATTAGAAGTCCATTGAATTTAGTAGTTCCCTTAGCTTGAGTAGCTCATCTTTAGTTAAGGTTAATCCTTTACCCATCTTATCATGCTCAGGATCCCAATCCCTTATGTCAAACTTTGGATTTCTACCATTCCAACTAATGAAATTTAGTTCCTTTGTCCAACCACTACTATTTTCAGATAATACTCCTACTTTTTCAACTATATCATATTTAATACCCGCCATAATTACCTCCATTATTTGTTTATATCTCTATTATACAACATAAAAAGTAAAATAATATAGTTATAATTCATAGTCTGTAATTTGATATACACAATAGTTTAACCAATTGTTAAACAATGTATTACCACTACTTCTCCATCTATTTAGTGGTTTTAAATCTGCATTATCATCAGGATAATAGTTTTGGGGCATTTCAATACTTTTACCTTCTTTTAGGTCTCTTTTATACTCGATGTCTAGTGTGTTATAGTCATACTCACTATGTCCCGTGATGTATATATTTTTATAACCCTCCTCTACTATCAAATAACTGCCAGCACTTTCTGAATTGGCAAGCACTTTTAAAGATTTGTTGTTTATAATAGCACTCTCGTCTATACCTGAATGTCTAGAATGGGGAACTAAAAATTCTTCATCTATACCTGTCAATAATGGCTCATTTTCTTTAATAATACTATGTTTAAATACACCAAAAAGTTTTTTCTCATATTCAACTTTATCATGTCCATATTTATGATACAGAGATGCCATCGCAGCCCAGCATATATGAATTGTCGAGGTTATATTTTTTTCAGCATATTCTAAAATTTCCTTGTACTCTTCCCAGTAACTTACTTGTGAAAAATCCATTTGCTCTACTGGTGCACCTGTAATTATTAGACCATCATATTTCTTCTTTTTTATAGAATCTATATCAGTATAAAATTCATTCAAATGTAGTGGACTGGTATTTTTACTCACATGATCTTTGATTTTTAAAAAAGTTATATTAACTTGAATGATCGAATTTGAAATATATCTTATTAGTTGAGTCTCTGTAACTTCTTTAAGGGGCATTAGATTTAGAAGTAAAATCTCAAGGGGTCTGATATCTTGTGATGTAGCTCTTTTCTCACCCATTATGAATATACCCTCACCTTTTAAAGTTTTATAGGCTGGCAATGTCTCTTTAACTAACACTGGCATTCTCTACACATCCTTTCCAAGGGCATTTCTGAAGTCATTTATTATATCCTCTATATTCTCAATCCCTACTGATACCCTAATTAAGTCAGGATCTACTCCGCTACTTCTTTGCTCTTTCTCAGTCAACTGTCCATGGGTAGTACTTCCAGGGTGAATTACCATTGTTCTTGTATCCCCTACATTTGCTACATGAATAGCTACCTTTAAGCTGTTTATAAACTCTTCACCAGCTTTTTTGCCTCCTATAATTCCAAATGTTAGCATACCACCATATCCCCTATCGAAATAGGTTTTATAGGAACAGTTATTGTACTTAGGATAGTTAACCCATTTTACCTTCGGGTGTTTATCAAGAAACTGATATAAGATACTAGCATTATCACTATGTCTATCCATTCTAAGGGAAAGTGTCTCTATTCCCTGATTAACAAGAAAACCGTTCATCGGGCTCAGGCAGCAACCAACATCCCTAAGCACTTTAGCCCTTGCCTTTGCAATGAACGCTGCCTTTCCAAACACTTCATAAAATTTCATCCCTCCATAGCCAGAATCGGGATTAATTAAATCATCAAATCTGCCATTGTCCCACTTAAAATTTCCACCATCAATTATTAAGCCCGCTATACTATTTCCATGACCTGATAGGTATTTAGTTGCAGAGTGAACAACTATATTTGCCCCCCTTTCTATCGGCCTGAATAAATATGGGGTAGCAAAAGTATTATCAACTACTAGTGGAATACCATTCTTTTTAGCAACTGATGCAAATTTATCAATATCCACAACTTCAAGTCCTGGATTACCGATGGACTCACAATAGAGTATTTTAGTTATTGGTTTACATAATTTATTTATGTCCTCCTTTGTATCCTTTGGGCTAAAAAAGGTAACATCAATCCCCATAGCTCGTAAGGTGTTATTAAACAAAGTGTATGTTCCTCCATACAATGAACTTGAAGAAAGTATATGGTCTCCAGCTTTACAAATAGTCAAAACTGTTGTAAGAATGGCACTTTGTCCTGAAGATACCCCTAAGGCACCAACTCCCCCTTCTAGAAGTGCAATTTTTTCCTCTAAATTTTGTATAGTAGGGTTATTGATTCGTGAATATATATTTCCTTCTTTCTTAAGATTAAATAAATCTGCTGCCGAAGAAGTATCATTGAGATGATAAGAAGCACTCTGCACAATTGGATTGATTACTGGCCCATTATCCTCTATTTCTCTTTTACCGTGAACACATAATGTTTGAAAATCTAGATTATTTGTCATTTAAATTCCTCCTGTTTATGAAAATTTCATAAAATAAAAAACCTTATCGAAAGATAAGGTTTTTCTATTTTAATCATCTTCCAAATAATATTTGCCGGATTTAGCACCTTACACTGGGCAGGTTGCTGAGACTTCAAAGGGCCGATCCCTCCATCTCTCTTGATGAACTACTATTTAATTTTATTTAGAAAATATTTTATGATAGAAATTTAAATATGTCAATAGCATTTTCTGAAAATTCTAAAAACTGCTTTTTATTGCTGTGGTCCCACAACACTGTAAACCTTGTCTTTCAGTCCATTAGAATCATTAATTATCTCTTTCAAGTTTGATCTAATTAGTTCCTTATTTTTTACAAGTACTTGTCCATTAACCATTGTAAAGACAACATTGGAAGGATATGCTGAATACACTAAGTTTGAGTAGCAGTTATATAAGGGAGTCATATTAGGAGTGGATGTTTCCACGATTATAATATCTGCTTTCTTCCCTTTCTCAATAGAACCAATAGTATCATCCATATTTATAGATCTAGCTCCGTCTATAGTTCCCATTTCTACAGCACCAATAGCTGTAGCTTTTGATCTATCCCCACAGTTTATTTTCTGAACTTTTGTATATTGATGCATTACACTAATAATATCCTGATGATTACTACTCATTGGACCATCAGTACCCAGTCCAACCCTAATACCTGCTTCTCGCATTTCTAGTACCGGACTAATCACCCTAGCACTTTTAGCATTTGATGTTACGTTATGAACTACACCTACATCATGCTTTTTAAGAATCTCTATATCATTTTCGGTCATATAAGTGAAGTGGGCACCTATAATCCTATTACTTAGAAATCCAATACTCTCCAGATACTCAGTAGGTGTCATATTGTGTTCTTCCCTAAACATTTTTATTTCAAAATCCATCTCAGAAATATGCATAAGAATAGGTACTTCATATTTTTTTGAAATCTCATCTATAATCTTTAAATGTTCAGCATCGTTTGTGTAGGTTGCATGGGGCGCAATTGCAGGAGTAATAAGTTCATCGTCTTTCCACTTTTCTATAAATGACTTAGCATAATCTATTCCTCCATAAGGAATCTCAGAGTCTGGAGTATTTTTATTTAATGTCGATTCTCCAGCTATACATCTTATTCCCATTTCCTTGGCAGCTTTTGCTACTTCATCTTCATAGTAGTACATATCAACAAATGTTGTTACACCAGCTAAAAGCATTTCCGCAATACTTAACCTAGCACCTTTATATACTAATTCCTTGTCCACTAACTTCTCTTCAAGAGGGAAAAGAAACTTTCTTAGTCTATCAGGTACATCTTCCCCAATACCTTTAAATATTGACATTGATACATGACAGTGACCATTAATAAAACCTGGCATTATTATGCCACCTTCAGCATCTATAACTTCATCAAAATCATATTTCTTTTTTATTTCTTCAATGCTTCCATAATCTTTTATTAGGTTGTTTTCAATTACAACAGCACCAGAATCAATTATTTCTCTATCACTATTCATTGTAAGAACTATACCATTTGTGATACATCTTATCATACTATCAATCTCCTCCCTTTCAAAGATTATTATCTATAATAACCTTAGCCTAATATGGCCTAACATTACCTAAGCTAGCCTAAGTTTGTAAGTTCTTTAAGAGCTAAACTACATTAGGCAATATTAGGCAACCGTTAGGCCACTTTAGGCGGAGTGCAACAACACTCCATATATTAATTCATCATTTTTTTCTTTCTAGCAATTTCTTTTTTAGTATTAACTATCGATATCACAATGAAACCTATTATAGTCATAATATAAGGTGTCATATGAATAAATTCTACTGGTATTGAGAACGCTTGTAAATAGTTTGATAAAGTGTCAGCAAAACCAAATAGTAAGGATGCCAGTAATGAACCTATAGAAGTATTGGAAGCTATTGCTCTTGCTGCAAGGGCAATAAATCCTCTACCTGCTGTCATTCCTGCCGAGAACCAAGAAACGTATCCCATAGAAAGGAATGCTCCACCAAAACCAGCAAAGGCTCCGCTAATACAAAGTGCAATAAATTTAATTTTAAATACGTTAATACCTACAGACTCAGCTGCATCAGGTGATTCACCAACAGCTTTTATCCTTAAACCTAGGGCAGTATTCTCAAATACTATATGCATTACTACAATAGCTAAAACAGCTACATAAGTTAGTATATTATGTCCTGATATAATTTCCCCAACAACCGGTATATTTTCTATAAGTGGTATATTAACATTAGGTAGTACTAAACTGTTTAATGAAGTTGATATACCTTTATCTCCAGTTAGTGCAGATAATATAAACACTGTACCACCTGTGGCAAAGATATTAATAGCTATACCCGTTACAATAAGGTTGGATTTAAGCTTAAATGCAAAATATGCAAGTACAATACTCAGGATCACACCAAAAATTATTGCAAATAGTAATCCAATCCATACATTTTGGAAATAAGCACTAAAAATTACTCCCATTAATGCACTAGTTAGCATCATTCCTTCAATACCTATATTAATAGCTCCAGCTCTGCTGGCTACAACAGCTGCCAAGGTAGCAAATAATATAGGGGTAGTTGCTCTAATTACCGCAAACCAAAAGGCATTCGTAAAAATCATATTTCCTAAAGCCTCCATTATTTACACCTCCGCATTCTCTGATAAATATTTTTCTTTTGCTGCTTTGTTTTCTTGTCTCTGTTTCCAGAAAGCAAGGAATCTCTCAGCAGAAATCAGTAATATCATAATTGCCTGGATGATTGCAATGATTTCATTGTCAACATCTGCTCTTCTTGACATCATATCTGCACCAATTCTTAAATATGCAAGGAAAAAAGCTGCAAGTGGAACATACTTAGGATTATTTCTTGAAAGCAGTGCTACAATTACACCATCCCATGCATAAGAAGGTGTAACATCCCATAAAAATCTTTTGTACATACCAGACATTTCAATTGCTCCACCCATACCCATAATAGCTCCTGCAAAAAACTGAGATGATATTATAACTTTTGCAGTATTTATTCCTGAGTATTCAGCAAAGTGATGATTGTTACCAACAGTTCTGATGGCATATCCCCACTTTGTCTTGTATAGATATAAATAGGTTATTATGATTGTAATTAGTGCAATTATAAATCCAAAATGAAGTCTAGTTCCTGGTAATATTCTAGCCATGTGAAAAGTTTTTTGGAATTTATATGATGCGAACACACTTGCATCTGGATCCCTTAAATAGTAATTCACAATGTATAATCCTAGGAAATAGAAAATATAGTTAAACATTAAAGATGTAACTAACTCATTTGCTTTCCACTTGATTTTAATAATCCCAGGAAGCATACCAATTAGTCCACCAAAGAATCCTGATACAAGCATAGCAATAAAAGGATGAATTCCTAATGGCGCTGCTACTTTTATACCAATAAATGCTGCAATTACTGCCCCCATATAGAAACAACCATCAGCAATTAAGGAGAAGTTTCTAGAGGAATAAATAATTGATAACCCAAGTCCGGTAAAGGTAAGAGGTATCATCATCTCAAGAACATATGAAAAATACTTTAATCTTTGAAGTGGACCAAATAAAAAGTTTTGTAATGATAGCACAGGTGTTTCACTTGTCATAAATATAATAATTGTTGAAACAACAAGTGCGATCAAGATTGCCAATAGTGTTCTAAGGGCATCAAAAGTATTAATTTTAGATCTGATTTTACTCATTTACTGCCCTCCTTATTTCTTCTTCTGTCTGTCTTTTTACACCAAGCATGTAAAGTCCTAATTCTTCTTCTGTAACATCCTTGGAATCTGGGATATATCCTACAATTTCACCTTGATTCATTACTATCAAAGAATCACTTAAGGACATTACTTCGTTTAAATCAGCTGAAACAAGTAATATTCCCCTTCCACTATCTCTCATAGCAACAATTTTCTTTCTTATAAATTCAATTGCCCCTACATCTATACCTCTTGTAGGTTGATTAATAACTAATAGATCTGAATCAGCTGTAAATTCTCTTCCTACTACAACTTTTTGAATATTACCTCCTGATAGACCTTTAATTTGAGACTTTTCACTATCAGTCTTCACATTAAAATCTTTAATCAATTGGTTTGATATTTCATTAATTCTAGCAGTATCTAAGAAAATTCTATTTTTTGTAAGTTCCTTAGAATCATATCTCTCAGATATGAAATTCTCCTCAACTGACATATCTGGAGCAATACCAGTATGCATTCTATCTTCTGGAACGTGTGAAAGTCCTAAATCCCTTATCTCTTTTACTGACATTTTATTTATTAACTGATTTTTAAGTTTTACTTCACCGATATTAGGCTTTCTAAGGCCAGTAACTATTTCAATTATTTCTGATTGTCCATTACCTTCTACACCTGCTATTCCAACTATCTCTCCACGTCTTACAGTAAATGATACATCTTTAACAGCAGTCTTTCCAAACTCATCTATATAACTTACATTTTCAACATCAAGTAGGGTTTCTTTTGGATTGGCAGGAACCTTATCAATATCTAATTGAACATCCCTTCCAACCATTAATCTTGAGATATCATCTTCGCTAACATCATCTACATTGTAAACACCCACAGATAGTCCGTCTCTCATTATTGTCAGTCTGTCACAAAGCTTTTTAATCTCATGAAGCTTGTGGGAAATAAATATTATTGTATGACCTGATTCTTTAAGTAATTTTAGCTGTTCGAATAGTTCCTCAATCTCTTGAGGTGTTAATACCGCAGTTGGTTCATCAAGAATTAAAATCTTAGCCCCTCTGTATAGAGCTTTTAAAATTTCTACCTTCTGTTTGTTAGAAACAGAAATATCCATTATTTTCGATTTAGGATTAACTGGCAAATTGTATTTTTCAGATAATTCTTCAACAAGCTTTACTGCTTTACCTTTATCTAAAAATCCACCTTTTTTAATTTCACTGCCCAGGACAATATTGTCAGCAACAGTTAGACTAGGAACAAGCATGAAATGCTGGTGAACCATTCCTATACCATGAGTAAGGGCATCTTGAGAAGAGTTCATATGTAGTTCCTCATCCCTTAGGTAAATGCTTCCCTCAGTTTGTTTTTGCATTCCAAACAGGGTTTTCATTAGTGTTGATTTACCTGCACCATTTTCCCCTATCAGTGCGTGAATTTCACCCTCTCTAACGGAAAAATCGACTTGGTAATTCGCAACAACCCCACCTGGATAAATCTTTGTGATTTTTTCCATTCTCAAAAGTTCTGTCATCGATTACACTCCTTAAAAATTGAAGCCAGCAAAAGAAAGCTGGCTTCAAAACTAATTTAAAATTAGATGTTTATTAACTTCTTCATTAAAATCATTAATCAAATTATTTTAATTTAACTGATTCCTTTAATTTAGCTAAATCATCACTACTCATACCAAATGCAGAGTTAACTTTGATTTCGCCAGAAATAATTTTCGCTTCGATTTCTTTGATAGAATCTTGAATCTCTACTGGTAATATTTCTTCATAGTATTTGTTCTTAGCAAGACCAATACCACCTTCTTCTAAACCAACTGCCTCAGATTGTCCCTTTGGCATAGTTCCCTCGAAGTACATATCCATAGCTCTAACTAAAGACATATCAACTCTCTTAAGAGCAGAAGTTGCTATTCTCTTAGCCTTGTCTTCTTTATCAGCAAATAACTCAGCTTGATCTGAATCAACTCCGATAGCATAAGCATTAGAATCAAATGCTGCTTCAATCTGACCTAAACCAGCTCTTCCTGCAACGTTGAATCCAACATCTACACCTTTTGTTTCATACTGAATAAGAGCTAATTCTTTACCCTTAGCAGCATCACTGAAAGAGTCGATGTATGAAATATCAATCTTAGTTTCAGAATCCATTTGAAGAGCACCTTCAATGTAACCAACAAGGAAATCATTAATTACAGGGATATCCATAGCACCTAAGAAACCAATTACTTTTTCTTCGTTAATATTTTCTACGTCAGTAGCCTTAGTAAGTTGAGAAGCAACAGCACCTGCTAAGAAACCAGCTTCATTTTGCTTGTATGTAATTGAATACACATTCTCAAGACCTTCAACTTCGTCATATGATACTGCAGTATCAAATAAGATATAAGTTTTTTCTGGGTAGTTTGGAGCTACTTCTTCAACTGGTTCTTTCATATGGAAAGTACCAGTAATTACTACATCCCAATCTTCCTCAGAAACATCTTCTAGTGTAGGGATAAATTTAGTTTTGTCAGAACCCATTTCGATAGTTTTAACTTCAACCTTATCTCCATACTTTTCTTTAATCATGTCCATACCAGCTTGTGAAGAATCGTGGAATGACTTATCACCTAGAGAACCTGATACCAATAATACTACTTTTGTTACTTCAGCTGCTTCACCTGCGTCAGCAGTAGCTGTCTCAGCCGGCTTGCTTCCACATGCAGTGAAAGTAACCATTAATGCTAAAACTAGCAACATGCTTAATACTTTTTTCATAATTTCCCTCCTGATGTTTAACATTTTTATTAATAGCAAACATTGTAATAGTAGCACAATTCACGTATATTGTAAATCATTTTTTACTAATCGTTCGCTTTTAACCATTTTTCAAAGTACTTTTCCCTACTCATTACTGGAACAAATCCATCAATGATTTCATTAGATTTACAAGCATTATCTCCTAATAAATCTACTATCGTCATTAATATAACCTTTGTAGGTACAATATAGGCCATGTCATTATCAGATATATCAAAATCCGAACCATGTACAGATCCTACAAATCCACTGAAACCAAACTGTATTGTTGGTAAGAAAACCGACAAGTCTCCTATGTCTCCGGAAGCCATAGATTTAACTCCGTCGTATAAGTTATCTTTCTTAACGAAAGCACTTAAGTTTCCCTTCACAAGTTGTGATAACTTCTGGTCTTGTTTGAAAGGTACATAACCATTTGTATCAATAATATCTATTGTTCCACCAACTGCGTAGGCGCCAGCTTCAAAAGCCCTGTTGACTCTACTATTTGCATCAAGTAATGATACTATATCATTGCCCCTTACATATGCCTCGATTTCAACTTCCTCAGGTACAGTATTAACTGTGTGACCACCATTTTTAATTATTCCATGTACCCTAATGTTGTGATCATCAATAAAAGTTTCTCTCTGTGCATTCACTGCTGTAAGTCCTATAACCGCAGCATTAAGGGCATTAACACCTAAATGAGGACAGGCTCCGGCATGGGCTGCTTTACCATGATATTTAACAATTTTATGTATAAATCCATTTAATGATGAGTTAACATCTGCTGAAGGTTCAGCTTTACTTCCCATAGTATGACATGATAGAGCTAAATCTACATCATCAAAAACACCCTTGTATATCATGTCCTGTTTACCAGACATATATTTTATCTCATTTTTTTCAACTAACTTAGATCTATACTCTAAATCAGTAAATTCTTCAGCTGGTGTACCTATAAAAGTTACTGAACCATCATACTTATCAAAGAAATTACATTCAACTAATGACTTAATAACACCTAGCATAATTGCTACTTGATTTGAATGACCGCAACTATGGGCAACACCTAAATCTTCTCCGGAATATTTGTGCCCTAAAGTTGGAACACCATCAAGTTCAGCTATTAAGCCAATATTGGGACCATTTCCACTACCTATTTTACATTTAATTCCCGTAACTGAAATCTCACTTTCATAAGACAATCCTAAGCTATCGAAAATTTCTTTAATAAGATTTAAAGTATTGAATTCTTTGAAACCTAGCTCGGGGTTTTTAAAAATTTCTTGTCCTGTATTGATTATAAAGTCCCTTATTTCATCTACTTTACTGCATAATATGTCTTTAATTTTAAACACTCCTTAAATCTAGACCCTTGAAAAAGTTAAAAGTGTAATGCTTATACAAACATAGTTTTTTCAAAGTTTTTTTATAATATTACTTCTTTCCTTTTACATTATTCATATATTGATTAAGTTTTACTTCCGATCCATTATAGCAAGCTTCATATAATTTATTATCCTTAATCTCATAAGGCAAATATTCTTGTTCAACCCAGTTGTTTTCATATGCATGGGGATATTTATAACTTTCTTGATCCATTTCGCCAACTATATTTTCTTTAGAAAGCCTTTGATTAGTCATATCTCTTAAATGGAAAGGAATCTGACAATTAGTTTTTTCAGCAAGATCCATTGCACCATTTATTGCTGAATATGCAGAATTGGATTTTGGTGACAATGCTAAATAAAGTGCTGCATGGGATAAAGTTATTCTACATTCTGGCATTCCCAAGACTTTTACAGCATTAAAAGCACTTTGAGCAACCACCAGTGCATTACTATTTGCAAGTCCAATATCCTCAGATGCTGAAATAAGTATACGTCTGGCGATAAAAACAGGATCTTCCCCACCCTTTAGGAGTCTTCCTAAATAATAGACAGTTGCATCAGGATCCGATCCCCTAATGCTTTTAATAAATGCTGATATAAGATCATAATGATTATCACCATTTTTATCAAAATTATAACTTTTGTCTGAAAGACAATTCCTTATTACTTCCATAGTAATAACTTTTTCATTCCAGTCTTTAACATATAAATATGCTGACTCTAAAATATTTAAGGCTTTTCTCGCATCTCCACCAGAAAAGTCACCTATTGAAGTTAATAATTCATCACTGATTACTATTTCTACCTTACTTAAAATAATATCTTCTTTAAGGGCTTTCTTTAATACCCTGACAATATTTTCTGTCGAAAGTGGATTAAGCCTATATATCATTGATCTTGAATTAATCGCATTATTAATCTCGAAAAAAGGATTCTCTGTAGTAGCACCTATGAGAACTATAGTACCATCCTCAACAAAAGGTAATAAACCGTCTTGCTGAGCTTTATTAAATCTATGTATCTCATCTATAAATAAAATGGTTTTTCTGTTGTAAACATATAACTGTTCCTTAGCATTTGCTATTTCTTCACGTAATTCTTTAACCCCTGATGTTACAGCGTTGAGCTTAACAAAGTTGGATGTAGTTGTTTCTGCTATAACCCTAGCTAAACTGGTTTTACCAGTACCAGGAGGCCCGTAAAATATTATTGATTTTATCATATCTTCCTTAATAGCTTTATATAGTAAACTATCTTGATTTAGGATATGATCTTGCCCTTCAAAATCTTCTAGCTTCTTTGGCTTCATTCTTTCAGCAAGAGGCTTATTATTAAAATTTTTATTAGAACTATAGCTAAATAAATCCATAGTTAACATTCCTTCTTTTCTTATATAAACAGAGCACGCTAAGATTTGCGTACTCATTAGCTTTAGACTGCTTTTATCACATTTTAACTCATTATAACATAGAAATAACTCACTTTTGAAATAATATTTCAAAAAGTGAGTTATAAATATTTCATCATATAAACATGGTACATCCTATCACTATAAGGAGGCCATGTACAAACAACTGAAACTTCTCTTTACTTATATGATCTATGATTCTATTGCCAATGAAAATAGCACATAAAACCGCTGGAAATAAAATCATCAACATTTTTATATGACTAGTTCCTATTTCACCCCTAAATAGGTATCCTACAATAATAAATGGATTTAACATACACCAAAACAAAGAAAGCATGCCTCTATATGTTCGCTTATCATGGGTAACTTTATCCATATACATACTGATAAGTGGACCTCCTATTCCATATGCAGATTGAAGCACTCCACTAAGTATTGGATAGATCCTATGCTGTGGCCTTACAAGAAGCTCTGTATCTAAATCTTTTTTCTTAATAGTCTTGTATAGGTTCATTCCTGAATTAATAATAATAAATGCTCCCAAAAGAATATTCATTATATTTGGATCTACTAGCTCAGTTATATATATACCTATTGGCATCCCTAATGATGCTAGAAAAAACATAATTATATATTCCTTAAACATTATATATTTCTTATCCCTGTATGCAACCATAAATGATTGAATAGTTGACATCATTAAGAAAACCGGTAATATTTCCATTCTATCAAGCACTATTAAACTTAAAGGTAATGCAAATATAACTGCACCAAATCCTGATATACTTTGAATCGTATATCCTACAAACACTGCGAAAAAAACAAATGCTATTACTGTAACTCCATGTTCCATTTTATATCCCCCTAAACTTCTGCCTTATAGTATTATAGCATAAGATTGGAGGCTTTAACCAGGCCGCTGAAAAAGTCCGATTTAAAATTCTTATTTCACATTACATATCTTTCTTTCAATTATGTAACCCAACATATTTTAGATAAGAATCAACTATAGGTACTTTTTCAGCGGCTTCGCTTTAATTAAAGCATTTTTTTCTCAACATATTTAGATGTCATTACACTTAGTAGAGATGAATATGTCAATTTAAAATCAACTATACTACCCACCCTATATTCTTCATTACTATCTGTTATATCAATAATTAGATGATCACTGCTAGAACCAAGAATTATTATTTCTTTATCTAGTGGTATAATTTCTTCATGACTAACATCTTGCTTTCCTATTGCTAGTATTGCCCTTCTTCTAATACCCCTATCTTCAAAAACTGGTGTATTTCCAAAAGCATCCATGCCTATTTCACCTCTTGGTACTGAAGGCTTATTTCTGATTTCGATAATTTCAGCTTGAAGGATAAATACATCATCGTGACTTTCTTCAATTTTTTTGCCATATGCAGTTTCACGACCTATAGCTATAGATTCACCAAGCCTTAGGTTATTCACTCCATTTGGAATATTGTCCTTCTCTAATAAAAAAAGTGATGAAGAATTTCCACCTGAAACAATTTCTAACTTCCTAGAGATAATTTTTTCTATCTTATTTTTTATTTCTACAAGTTCTCCTAGATTTTTACTACTAGGGATAACGCCTCCATAACATGTTAGATTGACTGCAATTCCAACTAAATCAATATTTTTCATGTCATTAATTATATTTACAATCTCATCAACATCTTTTGCAAGTACCCCTTCTCTTAAATCTCCTAAGTCAACCATCAATACAATTTTATGCCTTGTATTTTTAGAAGCTGCCAGATCATTCAATTGTGATATTGTGGGAATTTCTGAGTTAAATGAAATATCTACATAATCAATTACATCTTCTATCTCACTAATCATGGGAAGCCTAATAAGAACTTTTGGAATATCACAGTCAGTGATTTTTTTTAGATTTTTTATCCTTGAATCCCCAATATAAGAGACACCTGATTTTTTCAATATCTCAAGCAATGGTAAATTACCAGCAAAAACTTTACTTATTCCCATGATTGATATACCATGACCTTTGCATTTACTTATTAGTAAGTCAATATTACTTTTAAGTTTTTTCTCAGAAATTATTATTCTTGGGAACATCCAATCACCCATCCTTACTTATTCCAATACTGTTCATTAACAGCATTAATGCCTCTTCTCTGTTTTCCTTTGCTAACACTCCTAAAGAAGCCATAATATATAATTTATCTATTAATATTTCCACACTTTTATTAGGTAAAAGTTTATCAGTATTTCCTAAGACTGAAATTTTACTTAGTATTTCTATAGATGATTCTAGGCGGGTGAGGGCACCACCGGTTCCAATAATATACTTAACCGCTGTCAAGTCCTTACCTTCAGCAATATTTTTCCTTCCAGAGCTTCCGTATATACTTCTGTATCCCCCTGCATGTCTTAAAGTTGAAGTAATAACTGCTTCCTCTGTAAGAATCTTGACGATTCTCCTCTCAAGTTCAGTGGATGGTATTGGTGAAATTCCATCTACTAAAGCTTCTATATTATCTAAGCCTATAAGTTTTTCCAATTTCTCAATGCCAATTAATGAAACTATATTTTTTCTATTCACATATACTCCCAAATCCCCTTCTACAGTTCTCTTAGCTTTGGGTTCAGGTGAAATAAGAAGTTCACTTACTTCTTCACTACCATCTGTAACAGAATGTATATCAGTGGTTGCACCTCCAACATCAATTGTCATCACATCCCCCAATATATCATTAAGTAGTTTAGTTGATTCCATAACAGCTCCAGGTGTAGGTATTATACTACCCTTGACCATACTTTTTATTTTATCCATCCCTGGTGCATGTATAATATGTTCTTCAAATACCTCCTGGATAACTTTCCTTGTAGGTTCAACATCAAGGGTATCAATTCTTGGATAAACATTATCAACAATGTAGAGATAATTAAACAAATTATACTCTTCAAAAATCAACTTGATTTCTTCGCTATTTTCAATATTTCCTGCATATATCACCGGAACATGAATTTGAAGTTGGCATATTTTTTCAGCATTGTAAAGAGCAGTATCCTTTTCGCCATAGTTAACCCCACCTGCAAGCAAAATTATATTTGGTGATATCTCCTTTATTTTTGCTAGATCTGTTCTTCTAAGCTTACCCGATGTAACATAATGGATATTGGCACCTGCACCCAGAGCAGCTTCCTTTGCAGCCTTAACGGTCATATCATAGACAAGTCCATGTACTGTCATTTTCAAGCCTCCTGCTGCTGAACTCGTGGCAAGTAGTTTATCATACTCTATTTCTTTAATTCCAAGATTACTTTTTAAAGAATCTATCGCACCCTTTAATCCCACTGTAACATCCCCTTCTAAGACTGTGGTCGGGGAAAAACCCTGACCACAAAAGCTTAGAATACCATTTTCGTCTTTAGAAAAGCAGTTGATTACTGTTGTAGTACTTCCTATCTCAGCAACTAGATAATCATACTTCATCACCATCATCCCCTGTCTGATCCCTAAATTTGTTTACTAAAAAAGTTGCCACATGAATTCCCTTATGATTCCTTGAAAATCCTGCATCCATTCCACTTTTAACAGCTATTTCAGGAGTAACCTGAGTTCCCCCAGCACATATAACAACCTTATCCCTAATTCCCTTTTCTATTGCATACTCATGTATCTTCTTCATATTCTTATAATGAATATCATCATGACTAATTATAGTTGATGCTAAAATTACGTTGGCATCCAGCTCTATTGCTGCATCAACAAGTTTCTCTACAGGGCAACTAGTTCCTAAGTACTCTACCTCGATACCGTACTTTTCAATACCACCATGCTTAATATCAATAACTTCTCTAAGACCAACAGAATGTTCATCCTCACCAACAGTTGCAGCTACAACTTTTATTGGATGTTCATTAATATGTTCTTTAATTTCCTCATCAGACATAACTTCGGGCTCTGGTGGGATTATTAGTTTACTTATATCTACTTCAAAATCTAATACTCCTTTTAACTGAATTCTAGTACCCTCGCTTGGATGCATTTCTTCAATGTGAATAACTTCAGGGTCCTTAAGATTCATTATTTTAGCAAATTCTAGAGAAGCAAATTCTGCTGTTCTTTTGTCTGTAGGTAGGAATATTTCTACTTGAACTACTCCATCACCCAACCACTGCACTTCAGGTTTTAAGAAGTTAGAGTTTCTAAATTTTTCGTTCTCCTCCATCCTATTATTCACATTATCCTCTTGATCTAGTTCATCAATATAAATTATTTTTTCTGCCTTTTCCAAGGTTGAACCATCAATTAATATTGATGGATTTCCTTTTGCCTCTTCACTATACTGCTGAACATTATTATTCCCAAAATGAGCAGTAACTGGTGCCATGTATCTATTGTCCCTTTCATATACTGTATCTGCACCTATTCCACCATTTATCTTTCTAGCTATACCATCACCATTTCTTTCTGGATAAATACCTGAATCAACGAAAAATCCCTTTTCGACTGCTTCGAAGTAACCACCTACATCTATGATTTCTTCCATAAACAGTATTGCCCGTTCTTTTAGTTCTCTGGCCTTATCCACAAGGTATCCATCATCCTTCAACTCTACCATTTCCATCAACGAATCCATTGCTACTAAGGTTTGTTTTGCCGTGTCACAAGCCTCTACATTGTACATATGCCAAGGAACATTCCTTCCCTCGTCAGGGGTAATTGTTGACTGTATATCTGCACTTGTTAGTTTCGATATAAGCATATTAAGGACATGTGTTACAGTTGCTTCCCTAGATGAAGATGTAATATATTTGGTATTCATCTGAGCCCTCATTCTATATTCATAAAATAAATCCCTAAGGGCTACTGCATAGGGTAAGTCTATTTTTATACATGGAGCTGGTGATGATGTTGGGGGTACTGTAGAAAGACATATATTCTTCTTATCCATACCTACCATACTTGAAAAAATTGAGTTGATAGCATGCTGTACCATAAGTTCCGGCATTACCTTCCATGCTTTTACAGCTGTCGCATTTGCATTATGAGCTCCATCTATTTGGGCAATTTTTGCCCAAGACATTATCTTCTTTGATTCAGCTGCATCAACAAATGACCTAACCATATTGATATTCCTGTATAAAACATTGTACTGAGGATCCTGATGGGCACCATTTACACCTTCTTCAGCAAACATAACAGCTATATCCGGTCCAGCCACACCAGAAACATAAGAATGATAGTTTATTGGTCTTCCTACTTCTTCTTCTATCATATCTAGTGCTTTTCTATGGGCCCTTACTTGTTTTCTTGATATAGGAACCCCACCTATCCCTTGAGGAGTACCTTCAATTAGTGAATCAAAATGAGATTGTCCTGCAGTTCTTATTACCATAATATGATCTGCACCGTGCCACGCTGCCATTCTCATCCGTCTGATATCATCCTCAAACTTACCTGATGCAATTTCAGTAGTTATAGTACTTGTGGGTTGAGGGTCAATATTATTAAAATATCTAGCAGCTGGTATTGGGCTATATTTTTCTAAACTTTTTGAGCAATCATTATAAATAAAAGGACCTATTTTTTGATTTTTTATGTTTTCACGCCAAATCCATCCTCTTCTCTTTGGCACGTAGTTCTCTAAATTATTTAAGATCTCCCTTATATCCAATTTACTATTCTCATTAAGAATCATACTTAGTCCCTCCTAAATACTTCTTCTAGATAATCCCAATGTTTACCATCTAGCATTTCTAAACCTGCGTCTCTTATTGGAATTTGTTTGTCCCTAGATACTCTATAAACAAGATGACCCACACCAAAAGCAATTAAATTTCTATCTATTGCTGCTTCAACTAACGGTTTAACTTCCAAACTGGAAAAGCCCATTCTAAGTAGTACTGATCTTTCAATAGATGGTGTAGTATGAGTTTTAGCCATTTCATACATGGGACTTACAAGCTCTTCAGCCAAGCTCCAGAATTTATTAAATATCTCTTCATCACTTAGGGACTTTAACTCTTTACGTCTCTCAAGATAATCATCTTCTCTAACAAAGGTTTTTTTCATAATAATCACCCTTCTTTAATTTTTTTAATTACTTCAGTTACGTATTCAGGATTTGATTTAGTATCATTAGATAGGAATTTTATATCTAATTCATCAGGACTATCAATTTTATTATTTTCAAGAGCATTTCTAATATAAGACTTTTTCAAGGAATCCATATCAATTTCTCTTAACTTGATTAGTTCTGGACTACTTGGAAAGATAATATTCTGACCAGGTATTTCATTTACTGGATCACCAAAAAATATTTTTATACCATTTTTTCTAGCAAATGAAAGCTGTGGTTGAATGTGCTTTCCAGCTCCTGTATACTCAGTTTCTTGTACCACAATAATTTTATCCTCATCTACTTCCCTAGCAAGGGCAAAAGCTGCTGCTAGAGATGTATTCCCAGCAGGCCCCCTCTCCATCCCTTCAAGATTGGCAAGAAGTTCTGTCATATAAAATACTTCCCCTTGGGTAACTGACAAATACCTATCCATATACCTAAGTGCCCTAGCAGCAGATCTAGGTACATCCGATCTATCAGGCCATGTAGCAAATGGAATACCAAAACCAGTGTGTCCAGTAGTGAAAGATTTTTTATTAAACTGTGTATCACTGGCCATGTGAAGGCCTTTTAAATTTACACTTGCTCCATAAACCTTCGTATTATGGGCTCCTGCTTTAATTAATCCCCTTGCTGTACCTGTCAAATTTCCTCCTCCAGCATTTGTACATATAACATAATCTGGGTCTTTACCATACATCTCTCTCATTTTAATAGGTATCTCATAGCCTAATGTTTCAACACCTGCAATACCATATGGAGTATATAGCGAAGCATTAAAATAACCTGTTTCCTCAAGTAATAATAAGAACTTATAAAATAATTCTGGTCCAACAGTCATTTGCACAACCTCTGCACCATACGCCTCACATTTTCTTGCCTTTTCAATAATTTCAGGTTGACCATCACCTTTTGAATCATAACACTCCTGAACAATAATACATTTTAGTCCCTGTATGGCAGCTTGAGATGCTACCGCTGCTCCATAATTACCACTTGTAGCCGCAATTACCCCTTTATAGCCCAATTGTTTCGCTTTATAAACCGATATAGCAGCTCTTCTAACCTTATAGGATCCTGATGGGTTGGCTGCTTCATCCTTAATAAATATTTTTCCCCCTTTACCTTCTTTAGAGAATTTTTTTACAAGAGAGTTTATATTTTTCAATTCAAGTAAAGGTGTGTTGCCTATATTCGAAGATTTTTGAATTTGAATAATATCTTGAAGATCAAGTCCAACGGCTTTCATCATTCCTTCATAATCAAATCCTATTCCTTCATTTTCGAATTTATTATAGTCAAAACCTATTGATTTTTTCATTATTTCATTTTTCATTCCCATTACCTTTGAATAATCATTCATAAGTATCACCTCCAAATAAAATTTTTCTCGCATCTTTACCTATTTGAAGTATTTCTGGGATAAAGTCCCCATAATCATGTCTATATGATGGTTCTAGCTCAACAAGTCTGCCTTCAACCTTGCGGCCAGTTAAGGTTACTACTTCCACAATTTCTCCAAGTTCCCCTTCACCAGTCAAGTAACCCTTAACCCACATTTCAAGGGGAACAGATAGGGTATCATCAGGAAGTTGAGGAGCCCTTTCCCCTTCTTTAAGTATTACCCTGTGTATCCTTACCCATGAACCTTTTTTAATCATATGATATTCCTCCTTAATCAATCATATCCCTCATATCCCCCATTATCGCTCTAGGAACAGGTAAATCCAACATGGTCTTCAGACCTGGCTTACTATTAATAACATGGGGGATCATGTTTACACACATGGCAATTGTCCCCAAGCCCCCATCTACCTCTGGTTTAATTTGCATATTTATTTCCGGACTTCCCTTTAGTTCAATATAATCCCCTGTATTTGTTCCTTCAAGTTCTGGTTCAACTTGTTGTGGATGAACCATATGAATTTTCATCTCACCATCAACATATCCGTAACCTTCCATAGCACAACCTGCAACATTTCCTGATTCAACTTCAACATACTTAGTTTTTCTAAATACATTTGAAACAATTGGTTTTTGAGTTTGAAGAATTGGATTATCCACCTTCCAACCGATAGCATCTGCGATCATATTTATTGACTCAGCAAAACCCACATGTCCTGCTAGACTTCCATCTGACACACCTTTATTAAACTGGTCTACAGTGATTCCAACTCCTTGTTCTTCCATAACAGCTTTTCCGAATGGAGAAAGGGAGTTTACCCTTTTAGCTAATACACTTTCAACATCTACCATAGCCCCAGTAAGCACAACTACAAGCAAATCCATAATCAGTCCAGGATTAATACCAGTACCCAGTACTGTAACACCATTCTTTCTGGCTATCTCATCAAGCTCTTTTGTTAACTCTGGCTCTTGAGCTTTTGGATATGCCATTTCTTCAGCAGTAGAAATCACATTAATTCCTTTTTCTAAAAGCATTTTTATCTTTGGAAATGCATTTCTAGTAAAAGAATCTGTGGCTAATAAAACAATATCAGGTTGTGTATTTGAAATAATAGTCTCTATATCATTAATTATCTTAACTTCCTTTCTTTCAACTCTATCAATACCTAAAACTTCATACATATCTCTATTTACCCTGGCACTATTTCTATCACAAACACCAACAATATCTACCCCCTTTTTACTTAAGAGCATATTGGCCATTCCGCTACCCATTGCACCAAATCCCCAAATTACAACCTTGATATTATTTTTCATTCATAACACCTCCATGTATAGTTGTTTATACATAAAGCAATTTGCATGCCAATATGAAGATTTTGAAATTTTATATTTATACTTTTTTATTTCACACAAACAACATATTTACACATGATTACAACTATTTATTCTAACCTCCGTATAAAATTACAAAACAAAAACAATAAAGAGCAAAAAAACTTGCATATTGCAAGTTTTTTTGCTCTTTATGTGACCGACAGGATTGTATAGCAGCTTTACAATCCATACTTTTTAATTTTATATTGTAGATTTTGCCTAGATATACCTAGCTTAGAAGCTGTTTTAGAAACATTACCTCCAGATTGACTTAATTGTTTTCTGATTATATCTATCTCAATCCTACTTAAAATATCGTTTAAATCTTCATCATCTCCACACTTATAATCAATAATGTCAACTTCACTATCAGTCATTACATCCATCATATAAGTAGGTACATGTTCTAATCGAATTACTGAGTCATCATCCATTATTGCCATAATCGACTCTACACAGTTACTAAGTTCCCTCACATTGCCTTTCCAATCATATGACTTAAATATTTTCATAACTTCATCTTGAACCCTAATAACTGATTTTGATAAGCTATTATTATATTGTTTTATAAAATGCTTGACCAATATTTCTATATCTTTTTTTCTGGAACATAATCTTGGCAACTTCAATGTTATTACATTCAGTCTATAAAATAAGTCTTTTCTAATTAAGCCTTCATTTAACAAATCACTTGGATCCCTATTGGTTGCAGCTATCACTCTTACATCAACTTTTTTATCCTTGGTAGCTCCAACTCTTCTCACATAAGACTCTTGTAAAACTCTTAATAACTTTGCTTGGAGTCCTACATCCATAGAATCTATTTCATCCAAAAACAATGTTCCCTTATGGGCTTGTTCAAAAAGACCAGGTCGGTCAACTGCACCTGTAAATGCTCCTTTAGAAGTTCCAAATAAGGTTGATTCCAAAAGAGAGTCAGGTATAGCACTACAGTTTTGTCCTATAAAAGGCTCATCACTTCTTGATGAAAATGTATGGATACTTTGGGCAAACATTTCTTTACCTGTCCCTGTGTCACCAATAATAAAGACACTTGACTTTGTCTCTGATGATTTTTTAGCAATCTTTATAGCCTCGAGAATATCATTACTTTCACCAATGATATCTTCAAAAGTAAACAGATTTCTTGTATTATCTACCTTTTCCTTTTTATCTGTTCCCAACCTATCTTGAAGGGATAGAATTTTATTATTCATTTCATTAATATTTGTAAGATTTCGAGCGACTTCAACCGCTCCAATGATTTTCTTACCAGAGTACACTGGAAATGTAGTATTTAGAGTATATATTTTCTCACCTTTGAAATTAAAATAACTCTGTTTTTCATCAATTATTTCTTTCCCTGTTTCAAGAACCGTCAATAGAGTAGAATTTTCTTTCTTCCAATTTGGAAAAACATCTAATACATGTTTTCCAATTACATATTTATAATCAAGACCTTCTATTTCCGACATTGAATCGTTGTAGTATATTGTTATTCCCTCGTTGTCAATAATGTGAATACCTTCATCTACAGTGTGCAAAATTTTTTGCAATGATTCTAATAGAAGTATATCTGTCATATAATCAACCCTTTATAGGAAATTCTTTACAAAGCTCATCAACTTCAGCTTTTATTTCATCAATAGCTTTCGTTTTAGCTATAGTTTCATGTATAAGCCTAGCAACAATTTTCATCTCATTCTCTTTCATTCCTCTTGTTGTAAGTGAAGGTGTACCAATTCTAATACCACTTGTTACAAATGGACTTCTAGTCTCATTAGGAATAGTATTTTTATTTACTGTAATTTTAACCTCTTCAAGAAGAGCTTCTACTTCTTTTCCACTAATATCCTTGTCAGTTAAATCCATTAGGAACATATGGTTGTCAGTTCCATTTGATACTATTTTATAACCCAATTCTATTAAATCTTTAGCAAGTGCTCTTGAATTAGCTAACACTTGTTTTTGGTATAATTTAAATTCTTCACTTAAGGCTTCTTTAAAGCAAACCGCTTTTCCAGCTATAACATGGATTAGTGGTCCACCTTGAATTCCAGGAAAAATCGCCTTATCAATAGCCTTAGCATATTTTTCTTTACAAAGGATAATTCCACCCCTTGGACCCCTTAGGGTTTTATGAGTTGTACTAGTAACAAAATCAGCGTAAGGAACCGGATTCATATGTACTCCCGCAGCAACAAGTCCAGCTATATGAGCCATATCTACCATAAATAAAGCTCCTACTTCATCTGCTATCTCTCTAAATCTCTTAAAATCTATTTCTCTTGAATAAGCACTAGCTCCAGCAACAATCATTTTAGGTTTGTGCTCAATTGCAAGTCTTCTTACTTCATCATAATCTAACATTTCAGTCTCATTATTTAAACCATAGCTAACAAAATTAAAGTACTTACCAGACATGTTTACTTTCGAACCATGGGTAAGATGACCACCATTAGAAAGATCCATTCCTAGTACAGTATCACCATACTCTAACATTGCAAAATAGACACCAAAGTTAGCATTTGATCCTGAATGTGGTTGAACATTGGCATGCTCAGCCCCGAATAGCTCTTTTAATCTATCCCTAGCTATATCCTCTACAGTGTCTGCGTGAACACAGCCACCATAGTATCTCTTTCCAGGGTATCCTTCTGCATATTTGTTAGTAAATATAGTTCCAACTGCTTCCAGTACAGCCTCACTTACAATATTTTCTGATGCGATTAGCTCTAATCCATGATGTTGTCTCTCTTTTTCATTCTCTAAAGCTGTAAAAATTTCATTGTCAAAACTTTTTAAATTATTATAATTCATATTTTTCTCCCCTTTTATTTATTTTTGCCTTTTAATTACTTATCTAATACTTTAACAATTTGAGAAAGGTATTGTTTACTAGAGCTGAATTTTTTCTCATTAAGCTTAATACCCGCGAAGGCAGCAGCCATTAATACAACTCCTAATATTGCACTATAAGCCTCTGTACGACTTCCAGCGCTAACAAAAATGTACTTCCCTAAAACTATACCTAAAACAAGTGCCACTAAAGGTATTACATAAACAAAGAAAGCAGCTCTTAATACATTATTTGTCTCTAGATCTATTTCTACAATATCTCCAATCTCTGCTCCAGCTTCATTTAAAACTTCTACCTTCATTTGCATATTTTCATCGCCCATATGACACGCACCACAATCCCCGCATGCAGCATGTCTCATAAGTTCGACAATAGCTCTGTCTTTTTTTAGTTCTAAAACTTTTCCTTCTCTATTCATAATATCCCAACTTTCTGTAATGTTACTAAGCTTTGTTTTTTGTCTCTATTTCTTGTGTAACCTAAGAAATATTATAACACAAAAAACTGTTTACAGACTAGGCTGTATGTTTTATTTTTTGCCTAATCTTGCCTAAAGCTGCTCTGACTGCGCCTAATCTCTGCTTTGCAGTTAGCCTAATATTGTTTAGTATCTGCGCTTTTTTAGTACCTATCGGTGTTTTAGGGGAACCACACTAGACTGTGTTGGTGCTGGGGGAATCGTTTTGTATGCAAAACTGGGGAATCAATATTGTGAACAATATTTTGGGGAAAAGGAAGAACTTTAAGAGCTAAATCACTACCCTTTCACCTTATTTTGTTCGCAAAATAAATTCTCCTAGCACAAGAATTGTGCGATTCACCTCCCAAGCATTCCTTAAGTAAACGAACGGCGGTTAGGGGAATCGCACTAGACTGCGTTAATGCTGGGGGAATCGTTTTGTAAACAAAACTAGGGGAATCAATATTGTGAACAATATTTAGGGGAATGGGAAAAACTTTTAAACATTTCACATACTGATAAAGTAAATCCTTTCCTGGTCATAACTTTTCGGAAGAATTCACTTGAGCGCTAGGGTCTGACCCTATATTAAAATCGGGAGCTCACATAGAAGATGTGACTAATCTCGTGGCCTGATTTCGCTTTTGAGTATTTTTGTCTTCTAAAAGGCTAAATCAACTCTCTATGAATGTCATCATATTAGGTGAGAACATTAATAAAAAATTATAAAGTTTAAGTTCTTCTATATAAATATGTATCCTTTTGATTTAAATAATTATGAAACTAACATATTTATACAAAGACTCAACGGTTTGTAATAATCTTTTGTCCGAGAGTCCGATTTTTGTATTCAGGTCTTATTTAATGTATCTTTCCGCAAGGAAAATTTCCATTAACTACTTAAAACCAAACAAACTTCCCTTTCCCCTTATTTTGTTCACAAAATAAATTCCCCTAGCGCAAGTATTGTGCGATTCCCCTTTTCTGCTTTTACCTAACCACCGTTTGCTCTAGCAAACTCACCACCACAAGCACTAAAAAGTGCACGTACACTACCATTTTTGCCAATAGCAGAAATACACCACCAAAAAAGGAAGCCCCTCAGGACTTCCTTAAAATTTATTACTCTTCAGTTTTCTCTTCTTCAACCACTAAGTCAATTCTTAATTCTTCTAACTGCTTAGCATCTGCATATCCTGGAGCGTCTGTCATTAGACAAGATGCATTTTGTGTCTTAGGGAATGCAATTACTTCTCTGATATTATCAAGACCTAGCATAAGCATACAAAGTCTATCAAATCCGAATGCTACTCCACCATGAGGAGGTGTTCCGTATTTAAATGCTTCAATAAGGAATCCAAACTTCATGTTTGCTTCTTCTTCACTGAATCCTAGTAATTCAAACATTTTCGCCTGAAGCTCTGATTGGTGAATTCTGATAGATCCTCCACCTAGCTCGATTCCGTTAAGAACAAGGTCATAAGCTTTTGCTCTACAGTTTCCTGGGTCAGTGTTTAATTTATCAATATCTTCATCCATTGGAGATGTGAATGGGTGGTGCATTGCTACGTATCTATCTTCATCTTCATCATATTCAAATAATGGGAACTCAGTAACCCATAAGAATTTAAACTCACTGTTATCTAAAATTTCAAGTTTTCTTGCACACTCGCATCTTAGTGCTCCAAGTGAATCAAATACTACTTTATCTGTATCTGCAACGATAAAGATGATATCTCCATCTTTAGCATCCATTGTTGAAATAATACCGCTTATCTCTTCTTCAGTTAAGAATTTAGCGATTGGCGAGTTCACCTCTCCATTTTCTAACTTAATCCAAGCAAGTCCTTTTGCACCATAGTCCTTACAGAACTTCTCAAGTTTAGAGATTCCCTTTCTAGAGAAGCTTTCACCGTATCCATTTACATTGATAGCTCTTACAGAACCGCCGCTCTCAATAGCTCCACTGAATACTTTGAATCCTGATTCTTTAAGTACTTCGCTAAGGTTCTTAATCTCAAAACCAAATCTTAAATCAGGCTTATCAGATCCAAATCTATCCATAGCTTCCCTGTAAGTCATTCTATCTATTGGAAGTTTAACATCTACATCTAGCATCTCTTTAAATAGGTGCTGGATAAGACCTTCGTTTATAGTCATAACATCATTTTCATTAACAAAACTCATCTCAATATCAATCTGAGTAAATTCAGGCTGTCTATCAGCTCTTAAATCTTCGTCTCTGAAACATTTTGTAATCTGATAGTATCTATCTAATCCAGAAACCATTAGAAGTTGCTTAAAGATTTGTGGAGATTGTGGTAATGCAAAGAATTTATTTGGATTAACTCTACTTGGTACAAGGTAATCTCTCGCTCCTTCTGGAGTTGGCTTGTTAAGAACTGGTGTCTCAACATCTACAAAACTGTTTCTATCAAGGTAATCCCTTACAGCTTTATTTAACTTACTTCTAAATATAAGATTTTTTTGCATCTTTGGCTTTCTAAGATCAAGATATCTATACTGAAGTCTTAATCTCTCACCAGCTTTATCATCATCGTTTATATGAATTGGAGGAACTTCTGATTCTGAAAGTATTTTTAATTCACTGGCAAATACTTCTATAATACCAGTAGGTATGTTTTCATTGATTGACTCTCTTCTTCTAACTTCACCTTGTACTGCTATTACAAATTCACCTCTAAGACCTTCAGCTTTGTTAAAAGCTTCTTCAGATACATCAGTATCGAATACGATCTGACAAATACCCTCTTTGTCTCTTAAATCAGCGAAAATTAATCCCCCAAGATTTCTCTTTCTTTGAACCCATCCCATAAGTGTAACTTGCTCACCAATATTGGCTTCTCTTAAGCTACCATTCATATGGCTTCTTTTCCATGTTCCTAATGACTCTGCCATTTGACTTCCTCCTAATAATTATTTATTTAAAAAATTCAACAAGATCATCCATAGACTTTTCTACTTGATCACCTGTTTCCATGTTTTTAATATTTACAATGCCCTTTTCTATTTCATCGTCACCAATAACTATAGAATATCTAGCATTTACTTTATTTGCATATTTAAACTGTGCCTTAGCACTTTTAGCCATATGATTAATTTCACATTGAATATTTGACTTCTTAAGCTTGGTACTTAACTCTACAGATTTTTTAAGAGCATTTTCTCCCATTGCTACGAAGTAAACCTCAATGCCATTATCTACTTCAGGTAGTAAATTGAGTTCTTCAAGAACCATTACTAATCTTTCAATACCCATACCAAATCCAACACCTGGTGTAGAAGGTCCACCTATATCTTCAACTAGGCCATCGTATCTTCCACCACCACATACAGTACTTTGAGCTCCTATATCTCCTGAAATAAATTCAAAAGCCGTTCTATTGTAGTAATCAAGTCCCCTAACGATATTAGGATCAACTTTGTATTCAATACCCATTAATCCAAGGTACTCTTTTACTGCCTCAAAGTGATCTTTACATTCATCACATATGTGGTCTAAAATTCTCGGTGCATTCTTGATTGCTTCTTTATCAGCATCAGTCTTGCAATCAAGAATTCTCATTGGATTCTTTTCAAATCTATCATTACAAGTCTCACATAAATCCTCAAGGTAATCTTTAAGATATTCTCTTAAAACTTTATTATAATTACTTCTACACTCTTTACATCCTATAGAGTTTATATGAAGTTCTAGGTTTTCTATACCAAGTTCTCTTAAGAACATATCTGCAAGTTGAATAACTTCAGCATCCATTGTAGGCTCAGCTGAACCAAAAGCTTCAATTCCAAATTGGTGGAAATGTCTTAATCTTCCTGCCTGTGGTCTCTCATGTCTAAATGCATCAGTTATATAGAAATACTTAGAAGGTTGAGTATCTGCATACAGTTTATTCTCAATGAAAGCTCTTACAACTGGCGCTGTTCCCTCAGGCTTTAAAGTAATTTCATCTTTTCCTCTATTTGTAACAACACTATACATTTCCTTTTGAACAATATCAGTAGTCTCCCCTACTCCCCTATGGAAAAGAGATGTACTTTCAAACATTGGCGTTCTGATTTCACCATAATTAAATCTTCTACAAACTTCTCTGTATTTATTTTCTAGGTAAACCCAAATTTTTGCTTCATTTGGTAATAAATCTTTGGTACCTCTAGGTTTTTTTATCATTTTATAACCCCCTTATTTTAATTTTTAAGCGTAAAAAAATCCCTTTCTATTAGTTTCCTAATAAAAAGGGACGAGAATTTTTCCCGCGGTGCCACCCTTATTGGTATAAACCCACTTAAAAAAAGATAATCTATTAACTGATGATGTCTTCATCCATGTTCAACTATCAACTTACACCAACCGTTGACTCTCTAAAAGTTTATTTGAACTACTCTTTCACCTATTATCATTCATATTCATATAGAATCATTATAATTTAACTAATACACCTAAGTCAAGGCATTAAGGTAATTTAATTTCTTTTCAATATTGTCCTCTACCCTTGCGATGTATTCTTCAAGACCTTTAATGTTAGGAATATTATCAAATCTACTGTTATCAGGGGCTACTATTTTTGATGTAGCACCTGCACCAAAGCCTATAATAGTCTGCATCTCTTCCATAATCTGAATATTGTAAGAAGACTCATGTCCTTCAAGTGCAAAGCCAATATTCTCTAAATTACCTATCATATTTTTTTGCCTATATAAATAGTATGGTCCATACCCATGTGCCTTAAGATAATCCTTAGCATACTCCATCATATTTTCAACATCATTTCCCATAGACAATTTATAATCACTAATTTTTTCATTTAGTCTCGAACTTCTTTTTACAGCAAGTGTGTGAACAGTAATATTCTCTGGTTTTAAATCAACAATTTTATCAAGTGTATATTTTATATCCTCTATATCTTCGTCAATTAGGCCTAGAATAAGATCACAATTTATTGTCTTAAAATCATATTTCTTTATTAGCTCATATATTTCAACGATTTCGCCACTACTATGGTTACGTCCAATTTTCACTAGTGTCTCATCATTCATAGTTTGAGGATTGATACATATTCTATCTACACCATAAGACTTCAGGATACTTAATTTTTCATCAGTAATTGTATCTGGTCTACCAGCCTCTACAGTAAATTCCTTTAGGGAATTGAGATCAATATATTTTGAAATCTCATCAAAAATCCTAGAAAACTGCTCTGATGATAAAGTAGTGGGAGTTCCTCCGCCTATATAGAGATTTTCCACTATTAATCCCTTATCTTTCATAACAGGCATAATAGAAGATAGCTCTTTCAACAAAGAAGAAATATAATCTTCCATTAGCTTTCCTTTACTAGCCATATCATTTGAAGGGAATGAACAGTATAGACATCTTGTTGGACAAAACGGAATACAAACATAAAGGGATACCTTTCTCTTATCTACTGGATAAAGGTATTTAGCTTCCTTTATACCAATCTCAATGATTAAATTGATCTTCTCTTTATGCATTAAATATTCCTCAGAAAGAATACTTCTAATTTCTTCTACTTCTTTTCCTGAAGCATATAATTCATGGAAAAGTTTGACGGGTCTTATGCCTACAAGAATCCCCCATTTAGAGGACGATTTATATTTTTGCTCAAGCAATTTATATATATGCTTTTTCATGGTTCTTTTAAGTAGCCTTTTAACCGTGATTTTGTCTTTACTATCTAAATACTTAAATGTTTCCCTCTTAAGCATATATCCACTAATATCACCCTCTATGGTTAAAGCGAAACTAGTATCAACATCACTTATATCAATGGACAAGTATTCAATACTATCAAGTGATTTTATATCTTCTACAAACTCACAATGATTTTTCTCAAAAAATAGATTGAGAATCTGTACAACTTCATACTTATAATTGGAATCATTAATAAAAATTTTAATAATTACACCCCTACTTCACAAAAGGATTCATTAATTTTTCTTTACCAATACTTGACACGTTTCCATGACCTGGATGTACCTTTGTTTTTCCACTCAAAGTCATTAATTTGCCCTTTATTGACGAAATTATCTCATCATAATCTCCACCAACAAAATCAGTTCTACCAATGGATCTTGGGAACAAAGTATCTCCTGAGAATAGATGCTCATTTATTTTTAGACATATACCACCTTTTGAATGACCTGGTGTATGAATAACCTCGATTTTTTTATCACCAAATTCAATAACATCTCCATCTCTTAAAGACTTATCTACATCCAAAGATACATTGTCACAAGACATCATAGCTGACATATTTATTTTAGGATCTTTTATCATCTCAACTTCTGCTTCATGTGCAAGAATATCTGCCCCAAATTTTTCTTTTAACTCTTTTGCTCCAGCAATATGATCCCCATGACCATGGGTAAAGATTATATTCTTTAGTACATAATTTTCTTCTTCAATAACACTTACCATTTCCTCTGTACATTGGCCTGGGTCAATAATTACTGCCTCTTTCGTTTCTTCGCAACCTACTATATAACAATTTGATTGAAAATCACTTAATACAAACTTTTTAATATTCATTTATTTCACTCCTAAAATCTAAAAAACTTTTTTACTATCCAGTAAAATTGTAACCGGTCCATCATTCACAATATCTACCACCATGTGACTTTGAAATTTACCTGTTTCAACTTTTATTCCTTCTTCTTTAACTTTATCAACAAATTTTTCATATAAAACATTTGCTGCTTCTGGTCTAGCTGCATTAGAAAATGAAGGTCTCCTTCCCTTTCTACAATCAGCCGCTAAAGTAAACTGAGATATGGCAAGAATTTCTCCATCAACATCCTTAACAGAAAGATTAAGTTTTTCATTCTCATCTTCAAATATTCTTAGGTTTACAACCTTATCAAAAATATAATCTAAATCCTTTTCCGTATCGCCACTTTCAACTCCGATAAGGACATTAAGGCCTAAATCTATTTTGCCATAAGTTTCGCCATCAACTGTTACTTTAGAACTTGAAACTCTTTGTACTACTGCTCTCATATTTCCACCACCTAAGATACAATTCTTTTTACATCTATAACTTCAGGAATATTTTTAATTTTAGCTATTACTTTTGATAACTGCTGTATGTCATTGATTTCTATCGTCAGATTAATAATAGCTACTTCATTCTTAGTAAGTTTAGCATTTATTCCCGTAACTAGTAATTTCGTTTCAGTAATTAGTGTAGTTATTTCAGATAATAACCCTTTTCTGTCAGGAGCAATAATCTGAATTTCAGTAGAATATGAACTTTCCTCATCATCCAACCAAGAAACCTCTATAAATCTATTCTCACTATCATCTATACTTTGGAAGTTTGGACAATCACGTCTATGGACGGTAATTCCCCTTCCCCTTGTTATATATCCAATAATAGCATCACCAGGTACCGGCGAACAGCATTTAGCGAATCTAACCACCATACCATCTGCACCCTTGACTTCTACACCAGTGTTACTAGATTTTTTTCTTACTTCTTTTTCAACAGATCTTGGAATTCTGTGCTCAAATTCCTCCTTCTCCATTTTTTCTTCATGAAGTTTTTTCTGTTCTGATCTATGTTTCTCCCTAAGTCTAGGAATAACCTGACTTGTCAAAATACCACCATATCCTATAGCAGCATATAAGTCATCTAATTGAGGTGTCGATAAACTTTTAAGAATCGGTTGCAACCATTCATTTTTCATCAATTCTTTTATCTGGAAACCACTTCTTCTAATTTCCTTTTCAAGCATATCTCTGCCTTTTTCAATATTTTCTTCTCTTCTTTCTTTTTTAAACCAATGTCTAATTTTATTTTTTGCTTGAGTAGACATAACAAACTTGAGCCAATCTCTTGAAGGCCCATTAGAATTTTTTGATGTAATAATATCTACAATCATTCCATTCTTAAGTTTAAAGTTTAGTGGAACAATTCTACCATCGACCTTGGCTCCAATACAGTTGTTACCTACTGCAGAGTGTATCTTATAAGCAAAATCAATAGGTGTTGAACCAACAGGTAACTCAATTACTTTTCCCTTTGGTGTAAATACAAATACTTGATTATTAAATAGATCCAATTTCAAGGAATCCATAAATTCTTTAGGATCCTTCAAATCCCCTTGTATCTCCATCATTTGTCTTAACCAACCTAACTTATCATCTAAGTTAGTGTTTTCATCATTTGCTTGACCTTCTTTATATTTCCAATGGGCAGCAATACCAAACTCAGCGATCCTATGCATCTCATAAGTTCTAATTTGGATCTCTAATGGATCTCCACCTTCACTTATAACAGTTGTATGAAGAGATTGATACATATTGGGTTTTGGCATAGCAATATAGTCTTTAAATCGTCCTGGTATTGGCTTCCAAATAGTGTGCACTATACCTAAGACACCATAACAATCTTTTACAGAGTCTACAAGTATACGAACAGCTGTAATATCATATATTTGATCAAAGTTTTTGTGTTGGTATACCATCTTCTTATAAATACTATAGAAGTTTTTAGGGCGACCATAAATTTCAGCTTTTATATTACTTTTCTTAATATCGGTCTGTAAAATATCAATAACTTTATTAATATATTTCTCACGTTCAGATCTCTTCTTGTCGACCTTTGATACTAAATCATAATATCCATCAGGGTCAGTGTATAAAAGACCTAAATCTTCAAGTTCCCATTTGATTTTCGAAATACCAAGTCTATGGGCAATAGGAGCATATATTTCTAAAGTCTCCATAGCTTTTTCTTTTTTCTTCTCATCAGTCATATACTTGAGAGTTCTCATATTGTGAAGTCTATCAGCAAGTTTTATAAGTACAACCCTTATATCTCTCGCCATAGCAAGAAGCATCTTTCTTAGATTCTCGGCTTCTCTCTCTTCCTTTGTTTCATAATGTATCTTACCTAATTTTGTAACCCCATCAACTAATATGGCAACTTCTTCACTAAATTCATTAGAGATATCTTCATAAGTGTAGTCTGTATCTTCAATAACATCATGTAGTAAACCTGCTATTATAGTTGCTTCATCCATTTCAAGTTCAGCAAGTATCAAAGAAACATTTACAGGATGAATAAAATAACTTTCTCCCGATTTTCTAAATTGTCCCCTGTGGGCGTTCTCACCAAAATTGTATGCCTTAATTATCATTGATAAATCATTGTCTGGATTAAATTGTTCCAATTTTCTAATATAAGCTTCAAGATTCATAAAATCACCTTTATACTAAAAACTACAAAAATAATAAAATATAAAATCTAATTAATTAACAAATCAATTAATTAAGTATATTTTGTATCTTATTATTTCCTTTATAGTTTTATTATTTTTTTGTTTTATTGGACTATAACCTACTCTTTTAGTGCTTCTCAAAATAAATTTTAAGTATATTATATAACATTTATGTAGATTTAACAAATAAAATATGAAATAGCTGGATAAAATATGTCTATATTAGATTTGTAGGGTAAAAGTATCTAAATTTGTACAATACTTTAGCTGTCAAAAGTGAATACTCAGGCCTAATATTGCCTAATGCTACTTTGATCACGCCTATTCGCTGCTTTACAGCTGGCCTAATATTGTTTTTGCTACTACTTTCCTTTTGGAAATCTGAATAATGCTCCTAAGTAGTCGCGAATAGTATTCACTTCGTTCATGGGTAGTGCTGGAGATATGTTTCCACTCCATCGAGTAGAGATTGCTATGCAATCATCATGGTTACTTTACTTTCGTAAACTCTCATTATATAAAATTAAGCATTATTTTACGTATGTAAAATTTCATTGCTGATTGATTAATCAATCTCTACTCACAAAATCAATCTTTCGATTTTGTACTACCCGCGTAGCACTATTCGTGACCACAGGGAACACTCCTCAGCTTTTCTATAAGAAAAGTAGTAAACAACCTTAGGCTAATTGCTAAGCAAGACTTAGGCGCGAATATAGCATTAGGCAATATTAGGCCGAAAAAAAGCCACTCTCAAAAGAGTGACTTAATCAATTAACTATATATTATTCTTAAATATCATACTCAAGAATTGTCTTTACAACTTTATCTCCTAAAAGATCCCTACCTTTTAATTCTGTAAGTTCCATTAGGAAAACAAGACCAACTACTTCTCCGCCTAGACTTTCAATAAGTTCTGTAACAGCTTTTACTGTTCCACCTGTAGCTAATAAGTCATCAGCAATAAGAACCTTTGTACCTGGTTTAATAGCATCCTTGTGGATTTCAAGAACATCGCTACCATACTCAAGGTCATATTCATAACTTACTGTTTCTGCAGGTAATTTTCCTGGTTTTCTTACTGGTATAAAACCTTTTTTAGTTTTTACAGACATTGGTGCAGCAATAAGAAATCCTCTTGCTTCTGGACCAACAATCACATCATACTCGATATCTTTTGTTAGTTCGATACACTGATCAATAACGTAATCATACGCCTCTCCATCCATTAGTAACGTAGTGATATCCTTAAAACTGATACCCTCTTTTGGAAAATTCTCAACAGCCCTTATTTTAGATTTTAAATCCATCATTTACCTCCTAGATAATTTCTATATTCAGCTTATTATTTATAAAGTAATCACTTATACTCTTTATAAATGAATAAATTTTAGAATTAAATATATCAACTTTCTTCCCATTATTTTCGATATTTTTTATTATTAAAGTTCCCCCATCAATATTATAATCTATTAATCCATTCTTTTTAAGAACAATTATTCCAGACATGAATTTAATGGGATTATATTTACTTTTTTTAGAGAATAATTCAATCAATTCTACAGACTTTGTAGCCTTAATATCCTTATATATATCTATTAGTTCCCTTCTTGAAAACACTATATTTTCATAAAAGTACTTTAAGCTTTCTATATCATTCTTATGGTACATCATATGGCCCTTATAATCAAAGTTAATAGAGTCACAATAATCATAGTAAACTACATTCTTAAATGTGTCAAATTTATCTTTATCCAATGGATTTACTATTATAGTAAAATCTTTTATTTCAGTGATTTTTCCATAATTAATAGCAAATTCACCATCAAGTTTATAGGAAGACACTATGTTTAAAATTTCCTGAAATCCATTAATAGATGAAATAACATATAATGTATTTATCTCAGGTTCTACATTTCTTCTGACATTCATATTAGGTATATCAAAAGAAAGTGAATCTGCCTTATTTCTAAAAAGTGTATTGTATTTACTAAGAACATAATCTACACCTGCTTTTGTAGCAAGGAAACTGGAAATATCATAGAGCTTCATATCTTTTATTCCCAACTGTATTGATGTTACTCCCATAAAACTGTTAGTATCAAGTGTGTAGGCCAGATCTAATGAGTCACCTTTGCTTATATGATCCTTAAACTGAGGCATATTAAAACCCATACCTTCAAAAATCCTATTCTCTTTTTCAACAGTCAACTTTAGATGACTCTCGTCTTTTCCAACAAATCGAACTCTATCTATAGAAAGACCCACAGTTGAGAAGACAGGTCTAGGATTTCTCATTCCATAGGGTTTAATCAAATCAATTTCCTTTAATAAATCATGACTGATATCCCTTATATCCAATTGCAAATCTATTTTTACAGTTTCAATTCTATCCTCTGGTGACATGTTTTCTTCACTGTATTTATTCAATCTTTCCCTTAATTCACTTACATCATTTTTGTTTAGTGTCAAACCTGCTGCTGCGGAATGACCACCAAACTTCATCAGCATATCTTTACAAGAATTCAGGGCATCAAATATACTAAAATTACCTACACTTCTTGCAGAACCTTTAGCATTTTCTCCGTCAATACTAAGTACAATTGAGGGTTTATAATATTTCTCAGAAATTCTTGACGATACTATTCCTACTACGCCTGAATTCCAATTCTCACCTGCAACTACTATGATATCATCCTTTTCATATCCTATAGATTCAATTTGTATCATAGCCTCAGACAGAATAGATTTCTCGATTTCTTGTCTCTCTTTATTATACTCATGAAGCTCTTTTGCAATTACTATTTTATTATTGAGATCATCCCCAACTAAGAGTTCCACACTTTTTGTCGGATCACCTATTCTTCCTGATGCATTGATTTTAGGAGCAATAGAATATCCTATACGTCCAGCAGTTATCTCCTTTGGATCGATAGAGGAATCAGTAATCAATTCTTTTATTCCTTCTGAAGAATTATTTCTGATTAAGTCCAGCCCTATTTTTACAAACATTCTGTTCTCTCCAACTAATGGGACAATGTCTGCAATGGTACCTAGGGAAACGATATCCAAATAATCATTAAAAAAATCAGGACTATATATATCATTTCCTAATCTCATATTAATGGCTTGAACCAACTTGAAAGCTACCCCTACACCTGCTAATACTTTAAATGGATATGTACAGTCAGATCTATGGGGATTAATTACAGCGTTGGCCCTAGGTAGTATATCTTGTGGTTTATGGTGATCAGTAATTATTATGTCTATAGCTAAGGATCTTGTATAATCAACTAAATCGACACTTGTTATCCCACAGTCAACTGTAATTATTAAATTACCACCATTTGAAGAAATTTTGTCTATACCTTCTTTAGATAATCCATAACCTTCATCAAATCTATCCGGTATATAATAATTCACATCAATCCCTATACTTTTAAAAAATTTGACTAGTACAGAAATACTTGTGATTCCATCAACATCATAGTCTCCAAAAATCCAAATATTTTCATGGTTTTCAACTGCTTGTAAAATTCGGTCTACTGAAATATTCATATCTTTTAAGAGATATGGATCATTTGTATTTTTATACTCAGGGAAAAGAAAGTCCTTTGCAGGACCTTCTTCATATATGCCTCTGGATACAAGTAACTGTGATATTACCTCTCCAATATTCAATTCTGTAGACAGTTTTTCTACTATTGCTTTATCTGAATCCTTAATTCTCCACTTTTTCTCTCGTATCACTTATATCCCATCCAGACTTATAATTCTTCTGTATCTTCAAGTACCTCAGTAATTGGATCTATATCCTTTTTCTGAAGAGATTCTATTTCTTTCTTGTATGTGTCTATTTCTTTTTCATAGTTCTCAATTGTTTCTTTAGCTTTTTCTAACTCCAATTCAACTGACGTTTTCTCCTTAGAAACACTCTTGATTTCTCTATTCTTTCTGAAACTAGTAAATGTATTGAATAGAAATACAATCAATCCACCTAATGCAGTAGAAAAGAATATTACTACGGCCATGTTAGAATTAATAGTCTTGAAAAACAAGTTAATTGTAACAGGTTCAGAATTAACAATCGCGAAAATCGCAACAAATAGTGCAAATATCATTGACAAAATAAAATTAAATTGCATTTTAACACCTCACCTATATTTTTTTAACTTGGTACTATTTAAGTAAGCTTACTAGCCAGCATACTTTCTATTCTTATTATGTCTACTTTGCTTGATTGTTGCCCATAAAGGACTCGCTATAAAGATAGACGAGTAAGTACCAACAAGCACCCCTGCAAGTAGAGGTAAAGCAAATTCTTTAATACTGTCTATACCAAGTACGTATAAACTCCCTATTACAAGTGCTGTAGTAAGGGATGTATTGATAGATCTATGAAGAGTTTGACCAATACTATCATTAGCTACTTTAATGTAGTCAGCTTTCTTCATAAATTTAACATTTTCTCTAACCCTGTCAAAAACAACTATTGTATCATTTATAGAATAACCAACTATTGTTAAAACAGCAGCTATGAAAGATGAATTAACTGGTATTCTAAATATTGCATATACTGCAAGTAGTATAAGAACATCATGAACTAGTGCAATAATCGATGAAATACCAAATGTAATCTCAAATCTTAAAGTGATATATATAAGCATTCCAATTGAAGCTAGTGCTACAGATAAAAATGCTTTTTTCTGCATCTCCTTACCAACTGTTGATCCAAACTGATCTTGTGCTCTTAAAGCATCATCAGCTAAGGAAAAATCACTTTTCATTTTATTGAAAATTACCATTCTTTCTTTATTATCTAATGGTTTAGTAGTTTTAATAAGTACTTCTTGCTTTTCAGCACCTACTTCAATTATTTCTGGACTTAGATCAAACTCTGAAATAGAGTTCTTTACTTCTTCAACTGTATATGTTCTTCCCATATCAACTTGAAGCATAGTACCACCAGTAAAATCTATTCCTAGATTGAACCCTTTTACCATAGCAATTCCAAGTCCTAAAACTATTACAACAGCTGAAATAAGGGCCCATAATTTAAATCTCTCTGCAATTCTCATCTTTATCACCCTCCTATGCTCCGAATAATTTTTTATTTTGTAAGAAACCTAAATTGTTAAATATTTTTAGGATTGTTCTTGTTAATACCACTGCAGTAAACATACTTGATACTATACCGATCATAAGTGTAACTGCAAATCCTTTTATAGGTCCCTCACCAAAGTAAAATAATACAATAGCTGCAATAAGAGTAGTTATATTAGAATCAATAATTGTTCTGAAAGCTCTAGAGAATCCAGATACATTTGCGGCTCTAATTGACTTACCGTTTCTAATTTCCTCTTTGATTCTCTCAAATATAATAACATTAGCATCTACTGCCATACCTATACCAAGTACAATACCTGCAATACCAGGTAGAGTAAGTGTAGCATTCAGTAAAACCATAATATAACTAACAAGTGATGCATATAAAATTAACGAAATAACAGAAGCAAGACCTGGTACCCTGTAGTATCCAATCATGAATATACATACTAAGATTAAACCAATCTTAGCTGCATTAATACTCGAATTAAGTGCATCTCTACCAAGAGTCGGTCCGATTACTGTAGTTTGTACTTCTTTAAGATTTACTGGTAAAGCTCCACCTCTAATTAATTTAGCTAAATTATCAGCAGCTTCTTCAGTAAAGTTACCAGTGATAATAGCAGTACCTTTAGTAATTTGCTCATTAACTGAAGGAGCAGAAATTACTTTTCCATCAAGGACTATAGCAATTTGTCCCCTATACTGTGCAGCTCTTCTAGTTGCATCTGCAAATTTATCCACTCCACTAGAGTTGAATTTTAGTAATACAGCAGGTTTGTTGTATTGGTCAGCTCCAAGCTCAGCACCATTAACATCTTCACCATTTAATATAACTTCACCTTTAAAATCAGCAGTAGTCATACCTTGCTGCGCAAAACTTCCGTTTTCTACTAACATAAAATTCAATTGAGCAGTTGTACCAATCATTTCGATTGCTTCTTCTGCATTTGCTACACCAGGTAGCTCAACTCTAATTCTATTTGTACCTTGCTTACTGATATTTGGCTCTGTAAGTCCCAGTACATTTATTCTTCTTGTAAGAACACTAATTGTTTGATTAATCGTTTTTTCTAGCTCATCACCAGTTTGATCAGTTTCAGCTTCAAATACTACTGCAACTCCACCCTCAATATCAAGACCAAGTTTCATACCATCACTAACTGACTTTATATTCATTCCACCAAGATTTAAACCATTAATGGCTGCAGTGGATAGCATACTAATTAGAATAATAATTACTGCCAAAAGAGTAAAACTCTTGCCCTTCATTTTTCTTCCTCCTTGTTTAAAGAAAAAACTAAAGGATACTTTTCCTTTAATTCTCCTTCAATTTTTATCTAATCCTCCAATTGGAGCTTAGCTTGAATGTAAAGAGAACATTCAAGTCTCTTAAGTAACATTTTACATCCCTCTTCAAAAGGAATGTTTATATCATTATTGAAGTTATATGCATTCGCATGGCAACCACCACTACAATAGAACTTACCCCAACAAGTTTGACACTTGTCTTTACTAAGAACATTTGCATTTTTGAACTCAGTTGCCATTTCTGTATTAACTTCTCCACCATGTACAGATCCCATTTTGAACTTTTCATTTCCAACAAATTGGTGACATGGGTATATATCCCCTTCAGGTGTTATTGAAACGTATTCAGCTCCAGCTCCACAACCCCTAAGTCTTTTTATAACACATGGACCTTGAGTAAGATCAACTTCGAAATGGAAGAATCCAAATGGATTTCCTTCTTTATGTCTCTTTATATATTCCTCAGCTAATTTCTCGTACTCTTCATTTATTTTTTCCATATGTTCTTCCTTAAGTGCATATGGATGTTCCGGTTCTGTTACTACAGGCTCAACTGAAGTCTGTCTGAATCCTAAATCTGCAAAATGAATTACATCTTCAGAAAAATCAAGATTCTCTGCAGTAAAAGTACCTCTAATGTAGTACTGCTTGTCTTTTCTTTTTTCCACCATCTTTTTTAGATTTGGAACTATAACATCATAAGATCCTTTACCATTAGTTGTTGGTCTCATGTTATCATTAACATTTTTTCTACCATCAAGACTTAAAACAATATTATCCATATGTTCATTAAGATAATCAATAGTCTCGTCATCTAATAGGACTCCATTTGTAGTCATAGTAAATCTAAAATGCTTATTATGCTTCTCTTCTAAACTTCTACCGTAATCAACTAGCTGTTTGCAAACCTCAAAATTCATAAGAGGCTCTCCACCAAAGAAATCAACTTCCAAGTTTCTTCTGTTACCAGAATTAGCTACAATGAAGTCAAAAGCTTTCTTACCTGTTTCCAAATCCATCATAAGTCTTTGGCCTTCAAAATCTCCCTGAGATGCAAAACAATATTTACATCTTAAGTTACAATCATGGGCAACATGTAGACAAAGAGCTTTAATTACTGGGTTGGAAATTTCAAAATCTATATTTTCAGTATATTCATCTCCGCTGAATAACTGCTCATTTTCAATCAGATAATCAATGTCTTCCATAGCTGAAGTCAAATCTTCACTTTCATAAGTTGCAGATAACTTAGCTAATATCTCCTCTTTGTCAGGATTTGGATAAAAATCTAATATGTCATAAACCATGTCATCTATAACGTGCACGGCTCCACTATTTACGTCTAAAACTAAAGCAGTATCTTTCTGCTTAAACTTGTGTATCATTTATCTTTACCTCCGAGTCATAAAACGTAGAAAAAGCAGCATATAGCTGCTTTAGTAACCTACTTATTTTCACATTCCTGATTTGCAACTGTACAAGATGTCTTACAAGCAGATTGGCATGAAGTTTGACATTCTCCACATCCACCTTTAGCTGCACTTTTCTTTAAAGAACCTTTACATAAAGTTTTTATATGTTTCATTACTGTTTCCTCCTCAAATTACTATGATTAATCTTCTTTTACTATACTTCCTACTGCCCACTTCTTGAACTCAAGTCTAGTTTTGTCAGCACCGATTTCTACAACAATATTATCTTCTTTAACAGAAGTAATTTTGCCAACCATACCGCCAATAGTAACTATTTGATCTCCTACGTTCAAGTTAGATCTCATATCTTGCATTTTTTGATTTTTCTTCTTTTGTGGTCTGATAAGTAGAAAATAAAAAGCAACGAATATTACTACCATGTAGATAATAGAACCATATTGACCCATTATGAAGCCTCCTTTATATATATTACATATTATATTCTATAAGATTTTTACAATTACTGCAATAGATATTAGTCTTCATATCCATATTTTTTAAAGAATTCGTTTCTAAAATCCATTAATCTGTCTTCCATGATTGCTTCCCTTACCTTTTTCATTAAATCAAGTAAGAATTTAAGGTTATGAATAGTTAGAAGCCTAGCACCAAGGATCTCATTTTCCTTGTGAAGATGTCTAATATAGGCCTTTGTGTAATTTCTACAACAATAGCAATCACACTCAGGATCTAATGGTGAAAAATCTTCAAAGTATTTGGCATTTTTAATAACTACTTTTCCCTGAGATGTCATTGCAGTACCATTTCTTGCTATTCTAGTAGGTAGTACACAATCAAACATATCAATACCCCTAAGTACACCCTCAATTAGACAATCAGGACTACCAACACCCATTAAATACCTTGGCTTATCTTTAGGCATTAAAGGTGTAGTATAATCTAATACTTCATACATAAGATCCTTAGGCTCTCCAACACTTAAACCACCAACAGCATATCCTGGAAAATCAAGATCAATAATTTCCTTTGCTGACTGTTCCCTTAAATCTTTATACATACCACCCTGAATTATACCAAAAAGTGCTTGATTCTCAGTGTTTTTATGGGCATCCTTACATCTTTTCGCCCAACGTGTAGTTCTTTCAAGAGATTTCTTTACATAATCCTTATCAGCCGGATATGGAGCACATTCATCAAAAGCCATCATAATATCAGTACCAAGCATAGTCTGAATCTCCACTGCTTTTTCTGGAGAGATAAACTTCTTAGAACCGTCAATATGAGATCTAAACTCAACACCCTCTTCAGTTATTTTTCTAAGGGGACCAAGACTGAATACTTGGAATCCACCACTATCAGTAAGGATTGGTTTGTCCCATTTCATAAACTCATGAAGTCCACCAGCTTTTTGAATTAGTTCCGGACCTGGTCGCATGAATAAATGATAAGTATTACTCAGAATAATTTCTGATCCAATCTCTTTTAATTCCTCCGGTGTCATTGCCTTCACAGTAGCCTTTGTACCAACAGGCATAAAAATTGGTGTGTCTATTACACCATGGGGAGTATGAAGCCTACCAAGTCTAGCACCTGTTTGCTTACACTCCTTTATAAGTTCGTATCTTATAGCCATATTTTCCTCCTAAAATGATTTCATTTATTATTTAATGAACATAGCATCCCCAAAACTGAAGAATCTATATCTGTTTTTAACTGCTGTTTCATATGCATTCAAAATGTATTCCCTGTCTGCTAAAGCACTTACTAGCATAATTAAAGTGGATTCTGGAAGATGAAAATTAGTTATCATACCATCAATCACTTTGAACTCATAGCCTGGGTAAATAAAAATATCTGTCCATCCGCTACATGCTTCAATCAAACCGCTTTCTGCTGCTACACTTTCAAGTGTCCTGGTTGATGTTGTACCTACACTAATAACTCTTTTACCATTTTTCTTAGTATTATTAATTAATTCAGCAGTTTCCTCACTAAGAATATAAAACTCCGAATGCATTTTATGATCTAAAATATTATCTGCTTTCACAGGTCTAAATGTTCCTAGACCCACATGTAAAGTGATAAATCCAATATTCACACCTTTTTCTTTAAGGTGACCTAGTAAATCTTCTGTAAAGTGTAATCCAGCAGTTGGTGCAGCAGCACTACCAACTTCCTTTGAATATACAGTCTGATATCTCTCCTTATCATTTAAAGATTCAGTAATGTAAGGAGGTAGCGGCATCTCACCAAGTTGGTCTAATATGTTCTCAAATATTCCATCATATGAAAATTCAATAATTCTAGAACCCTCTTCTGCGGTATCAACTATCTCACCAGTCATTAAACCCTCACCAAATGAGAATTTCGAACCGATTTTAGCTCTTCTTCCCGGTTTTACAAGTGTCTGCCATCTATTATCATCTACTCTTTTTAAAAGCAGAAATTCAACTTTAGCACCTGTGTCCTTAACACCAAAAATCCTTGCAGGCATTACCCTAGTGTCATTAAGAATAAGGGTATCTCCTTCCTCAAGATAATTTATTATATCCTTGAATATTTTTTCTTCTATTTCTCCAGTATTCTTATCAACTACCATTAGTTTAGAATGGTCTCTATCTGCTAATGGTGTCTGAGCAATAAGTTCTTCTGGAAGATCAAAATAATAGTCTTGTCTTTTCATTGTTTTCTCCTATCTAACTGCTGTGCCTTTATAGTAATGGTATAGAATTTGATCATAAGTATAGCCAAGCTCTGCCATCTTTTTAGCACCATACTGGCTCATACCTATACCGTGTCCAAATCCATGACCATGGATTGTAAAGTCTGCATCTGAATATGAAATCTCCTTTGCTTCTTTACCACTAAACACAACATATATTTGATTTTGTTTTGTTTTTGACTTTTTACTGTCACTTGAAATAATATACTTGTCTTTTAGTGAAGTTGTCAAGGTTTTAGCCTGATTTTTTACTATTACAGAGCTATTCTTATAAACATCAAAGTTCATGCTCTTTAATTTTGTGTAACCAATAACCTTTCTTGGAAGTTCTCTTTCAAGAACTTTTGAACCCTTTGATCCTTGAAAAAGTAATTTAGTTACTCTTCCATCAATACTCTTATCAATAACAGAAATATCCTTGATATTACCTATATTTATGTCATTTTTTGATAGGGTATTTTCCATTTGATCTTTGCTAAGTTCAATTTTCCAATCTGAATGGGGTGATCCAATAGAGAAACTATCTTCTACTGACACCAAATATGGATACTCTGCTCCCCATATGTTCTTTATATTTGCCGTATAACCACCAGAATTAGAATGATAATAAGTATTAGCTATATCATTTCCAAAATACAATAGTTTCCCAGAAGTTTCATCAACCGCTCTATTAGATATTGGCCCTTCAGAGTCATATCCACCGTACACTTGACAATCAGTAGTAGTACACAAATCAAAACCCATACTACTATGTTTTCCCCTAGATTTTATAGCAAAACTTCTAGCTGTTACAGCTTGAGCTTTTAGTGCTTCAATAGGCCAAGAACTACTCATTTCCCTTGGCAATACACCATACAAGTACTCATTCATTCTTAATCTATTTATAATTGTTAAGTCACTATTTTCATATCTAGCTATTTTCAAACCATTTCTATATTTCTTACCAGAAAATTGAAAATAATCTCCTAAGCTTTTAAGATATAACGACCTACCATCTACAGTATTATACACGAATAAAGTATTCTTACCACTGTAAATCTTCACAAATGTCTTTGAAGGTTCTTTCACTTCAAGACTTCCATTCACTTTAGATTTCAGCTTATTAATATCAGATTTTGCCTCGGAAGAAGACTTATACTTGCCAATTCTTATATATAGACCATTATCAAAGACTGGGTATACCTCTATACCTTTTTTTCTAATAGCCTCTAAATCATTGGACATCTCATCAATACTTTTATAAGACTTCTTCACTTGAAGGGAATATGTTGTATCCTTGTATAAAGTAATATTACTTACACCTTTAAAAGACAACAATTCATTATAGTTATTTGCTGAGTTAAATCCAAAAGACATTCCTTTATCAAATACAAGATCCACTTCATCAATTTGACTTCCAAACTTCAGACCTATATCAATATAGTCATTTTCAAGCCCATATGAAGTTATAGGAAGTAATAAGAGTAACAAAACTGATAAAACAATAATTTTCTTCATATTAACCTCCATGTTAAGTAATGAGATTTAGCTGTTCTTGATATATCTCTCCAAAATGATCATATGCTAGTCTAGTAAGTACCCTTCCCCTTGGAGTTCTATTTAAGAAACCTAGTTGTAATAAATACGGCTCGCATACATCCTCAATTGTCACCCTTTCCTCTCCAGTTGAAGCAGCGAGAGTATCAAGACCAACAGGCCCCCCATCAAACTTCTCCATGATTGTTCTAATAACTTTTCTATCAACTTCATCTAAGCCTAATGAATCAACATCAAGTAAATCTAAAGCTTCATTAGCTATTTTCAAGTCAATAATACCGTCTCCCCTAACTAAAGAATAATCATTTACCCTTTTTAAAAGTCGATTTACTATTCTTGGTGTACCTCTACTTCTTTTGGCAATTTCTTCAACTGCTTCAGAAGTTATTTCTGCTGATAGTATGTCCGCCGACCTTTTGACTATCTTACCTAAATCTTTAACATTATATAAATCCAGTTTAAGTAGTACACCAAATCTATCCCTTAAAGGAGATGTAAGATTTCCAGCTCTAGTAGTTGCACCGACTAAAGTAAACTTAGGCAAATCTATTCTAACTGATCTTGCACTGGGGCCCTTTCCGATAATGATATCTAAAACGAAATCCTCCATTGCAGGATAAAGAACTTCTTCAACACTTCTATTTAGTCTATGGATTTCATCGATAAATAAAACATCATTCTCTGTAACACTTGCTAATATAGCTGCTAGATCTCCTGGTCTTTCAATAGCAGGTCCTGAGGTTATCTTTATATTTACATCAAGTTCGTTGGCAATAATATTAGATAAAGTAGTTTTACCTAAACCCGGAGGTCCATATAGTAAAACATGATCCAAAGGTTCTTGACGTATTTTACTTGCCTCAATAAAGATATCTAACTTTTCTTTAATCTTGTCTTGGCCAATATAATCATTAAGCATCTTCGGTCTCAAATTATTATCAAACTCTTTGTCACCTTCGCTAAAATTTGGTGTCACCAACCTAGTTGTTTCATCAAACATTTAATCACCCTACCTAAACTAATCGATTAAGGAGTTTCAAAGAATCCCTAATAATGTCCTCAAGTGTTGAATCCTCACTTATTACTGAATTAACAACCTCTTGTGCTTCTGATTTTGAATATCCCAGAGTGCCAAGAGCTTCTACGGCATCATTTGTAATGCTTCCACCCACAAGATTAGAAACGGGAGCTGTCATAACGACACCAGCAGAAGAAGACGATATACTCTTATCAATTTTATCTTTAATCTCAAGGATTATCCTTTGAGCAGTTTTCTTACCTATACCCTTAGTCTTAGATATTGTTTTATCATCACCATTCAATACTGCAACTTGAATGTCATATAAGGTTAGAGTTGAAAGTATTGATAAGCCCGCTTTTGTACCTACTCCTGATACGGAAGTGAGTATTTCAAACATCTGTCTTTCTTCCCTAGTAGAAAATCCAACTAGGGAAATATCATCCTGCTTAACAAGCATTTTTACATAAAATCTATTCTCATCACCAATCTTAACACTAGACATAGTATTATATGACGTAAAAAGTCTATATCCCACACCATTATTTTCTACAACAATTGAATCTACAAGTATTTCTTCAACTTTACCATTTATAAAATCAAACATCTTTTCACCTACACAATTATAATATTTTTTAATCCTTCATTTTCAGCAATACCTTTTAATTTTACCATATATTCATCACTTGGAGATGAGATATTTTTAAGCTCCTTCCTCACTCCATGGTTTCTAAACTTTATAAGCTTATATCTTATACCTGAATCGTACTTACTAATTATTTCAGATACACTTTTTACTGTATTTTCATTATCTAATATCATTGGTACAATTACCGTTCTGACCTCATAGATTTTATCTACTTTCAGTAATGCTTCCAGATTCTCAAGAACCTTCACATTGCTTACTCCCGTTAAAAATTTGTGTTTCTCTTCACTAGATTCTTTTACATCTAGCATGATTTTATCGCAGAACTTAATCAACAACTCCCTTTGTTCAGAGTTAAAATGTCCATTCGTGTCAACGTAAGCACTTATACCTGCTTGACTAAACTCTTTTAGCAGTTCAATGAGGAAAGGAAACTGTACTGTACATTCCCCACCAGAAATAGTGACCCCCCTTATAAAAGATCTATTCTTCAAAACTATTTCTAGGACTTCTTTAGTGTCCATCTCCTTTACATCATCACTTGCTGAATTCACAATTTCAATTGTTTCAGGATTATGGCAATACATACAGTTGAAATTGCATCCCTGAAGAAAAATAACTGTTCTATTACCGGGTCCATCTACTGGACTAATTTCTATAATATTTCTAATAAATCCCTTCATCAAACACCTCGTTTACATAATTATTTTATGTAACTCTTATCATGCAATATTGAATTAATTCTGTATTTTTTAATTCAATTTGTCTAACAAGTTCAAAACCATATTTTTCATAAATTTTCGTATTTATTATATTATGAGTCTCAATAGTGTATACTTCATCTTCATGGATTATAGCTTCAAACAAGCTACTCAGATATCCTTGACCTCTACAAGATAGCTCAGTAGCAATCATATCAATATGTGAATATTCACTTTCAACAAGATCATCTATCCAGGTTGAACTCATTTTCATCAAAATTGAAACTCCTCTAAAAAATTTTCTTATTCCAATAATTTTTGAAATACCAATAGATTTTGAAATTCTATAATATAACTGTAGTTTATATATAAATTGATTATCAAATTTCTTAGACCTATAAACAGTTGCGAAAACTACATCATCAATAGTATAGAAATCACAGTACTTCTCAATTAATTTCAAGTAATTCTTGAAGAAAATTCTAAGAATATCTTTTCTTTTACTTTCCTCTTCTATTATTACTTTGTAAAGTGGATCCTCCATGAAATTTCTAGAATAAAACTCAACAATTTTATCATTAAGTTCAATTTTTTGTAACCTGTTAATATTCTCACCTCAATTTTTTTAGTATATAATATTATTATAATATAAGATTAATCCTAACTAAAGGGGAATAGATATGAATAAAAAGAACGTACTTGGTAACTTAGGTAAAGTTAAAACAAAATATAACAATAAAGTCAATAATGAACTAAAAGATTTTGAACTAAAAGGATTATGCCCTTCACATGGATCAATTTTATCTGCACTTAATGAAAATGAGAAACTTACTATGAAAGGAATCTCAAAACTAATATGTAAAGACAAATCTACAGTAACAGCTCTAGTAAATAAACTAATAAAATTAGGTTATGTATCTAAACACAGATGTGAACTAGACAATAGGGTTAGCTATATCACATTAACTGATGAAGGACATTCTGTAGAAAAAATTTTCTCAAACATTTCTGGAAAATTAGTTGAGGAATCTTTCAAAGACTTCACACCAGATGAAATTGAACTTTTAGATAAGCTTTTAGATAAAATGGTAGATAATATAAGATAAATAAAGGCTGCAAGTATGCAGCCTTATATTATTTCATAAGTTCTTCAATTTCATTTATTTCTTTTGGAATTCTATAGGAAAGATTTCTATGACCATCTTCAGTTACTAATATATTATCTTCTATTCTAATACCTATGGACTCTTCTTTAATATATAGGCCAGGCTCAACAGTTAGAACCATACCAGGTTCAAGAACAATATCCCTGTCACCAACATCATGTGTATCAAGTCCTAAATAATGACTTACACCATGATAGTAATACCTATCTAACTCTTCAATATCATTGATCATACCTATTTTTTCAAGCCCCTTATATAAGCTTTTTTTCGCAATTTCATTTAAATCCTTAAATCTTAGACCTGGCTTAATTTCTCTTATTACTTCATTTTGAGAGTCTAGGACTATTTGATAGATTTCTTTTTGCCTATCTGTGAACTTACCAGAAATCGGATAAGTTCTTGATATATCTGCACAATAATTATTGAACGTCGCCCCCAAATCCAGAAGTACAAGATCTCCACTTTCTAAACTATTTTTATTCTCCAGATAATGTAGCACCACAGCATTTTTACCACTTGCTGCTATAGTAGAGAAGGAATTATAAGGTGAACCCTGCATTTTGCTATAGTGTTGAAAAGAGCTCTCAATTTGATATTCATATTCCAAATGTGGAATATCCTTAATCAACTTGTTTAATGAATTTCTAGTAATTTCTATGGCACTTTCTAACTCAGAAATTTCCTTAACATCTTTTATCATCCTTAGTGAAGATAAGAAAGAATTAGAATTCTTTATTGATACATATGGGTATTTTTCAAGTATTTCCTCCGTAAATTTATGCTCAAAAGTACTTGTGTCTTTATAGGAAGTTATCTGATAATCTACATATAGATTTTTAATATACATCTTAGTGAATATACTATTTAGATATGCATTAAAATCATCAACATATCGTACATGCTCTACTCCACTTATTTCCTTCGCTTCTTTTGCTCTCATTTTTATGCCTGTCCACTTTTCAATATCCTCATTGGACTTCTCAATAAAAAGGTATTCTTCATACTTACCATTAATCTTTTCTATTGTAAGAATAAAATTTTCCCTTTCAATTCCTGTAAGGTAATAAAAGTTTTTATCTACTATGTAGTAATATCTATCATCTAAAGAAGTCACAGGAGCCTCTTTAGAAAAAAATACAGCAACTGAATCTTCTCTTAAGGGATTGAAAAATTTTTGTCTTCTTTCTTTGAATATATTCATATTTAACGCCTCCATTACTATATTATATAATTTGCTTGAAATCTTTTCAACCACTGACAATTAGTCATTTGTTGTTGACTAGCAGTCACAAATCGTTTATAATACTCAGATATGACTATATTTTGAAAAATTTGAAATTGTAATTTTATCTAGGAGGGACAAAAATATGTCAGTAAATCAAGAAAGTCAAAACAGAGATGGTTTTGGTAGTAAACTTGGTATAATTGCTGCTGCTGCAGGTTCTGCTATTGGTTTGGGAAACATTTGGAAGTTTCCATACGTGGCTGGTAAATCTGGTGGTGGAGCATTTTTACTTGTTTACATACTATGCGTCGCAGCTATCGGCTTGCCAATAATGCTCGCTGAGCTTATCATAGGTCGAAAAGGTAAAGGAAATGCAGTTAGATCAATTAAGGAATTAAAAAACAGTAAATTCTGGCCCCTTGCAGGTTGGTTCGGTGTAATCGCAACAACCCTAATACTATCATTTTATTATGTCGTTGCGGGTTGGACTTTAAGCTATGTTGTTAAATCTGCAACAGGTGTCTTTGCACCACTTGATGCAAGTGGTATATCAAATGTATTTGATACACTGGTAACAAGTACCCTTTCACCAATTATTTGGTCACTTGTATTTATGGCCATAACAGGCTTTGTTGTTATAGCAGGTATACAAAATGGTATTGAAAAATATTCTAAAATACTTATGCCATTATTATTTATTATTATTGTTATTTTAGATATTAGAGCTGTTACACTACCGGGAGCAAAGGAAGGTCTTGAATTTTTATTTAAACCTGATTTCACAAAGCTAAAACTTGACGTTGTATTTAGTGCTATGAGCCAAGCCTTCTTCTCACTAAGTCTTGGTATGGGAATCATGATTACTTATGGTTCATACATTAATGATAATGAAGATTTAGGTTCTACTGCACTACAAGTATCAATAGCAGATACTCTAATTGCAATATTAGCTGGTGTAGCAATCTTCCCAGCAGTTTTCGCATACAAGATTGATCCAGCTACAGGTGCTGGTTTAGCATTCAAGACTCTGCCTAACGTCTTCAACAATATGCCTTTAGGCCAATTATTCGGAACTTTATTCTTCATTTTACTTGCTATATCAGCATTAACATCAACTATATCATTACAAGAAGTTGTCGTTGCATTTTTAAGTGAAGAATTTAATAAGTCAAGAAAGTCAATGACTATACTTTCTTTATGTGTAATTGCTGTAATAGGAGTATTTGCTTCACTATCAAATGGTCTACTTGCTCCTCACACAATTATGGGTTACAACTTTATGGATTTTTTAGGTTACCTAACAGACTCATACATGCTTCCATTAGGAGGAATAATGATATCCCTATTCGTAGGATGGGTAATCGACAAAAAAATCGTCTACAATCAACTACAAAACAAGGGATATGCTCCTATTGTACATGTATTATTAAGATTTGTTTGTCCAATCGCTATAAGTATTGTGTTTCTTAAAGGGATTGGGCTTATGTAATAGGCTAGCCTAATATTGCCTAAAGCTATTTCAATCGCGCCTATTTTTACTTATCGTAAAGGCCTAATGTTGTAAATAAGTTAAAGCTCTAAAAATACTAATATCCGTATTTTTAGAGCTTTTCTATTTTACAATATTAGGCCATATTGTGAAACAATAGCTTAGGCACGACCAAAGTAGTATTAGGCAACCTTAGGCCAAAATACCTACTCTATATTTTCCGATGGTCCTACCTTAAATGATCCATGTGGGTGACCCATATAGAATAATTCTACTGTACCGAATTCATCTTCTGTAGTTACTGGAAGACTTAGTCCCTCTTTTAGTTTGAACTCTATATCGTATACAGATGAATCTACATTGAATATACCATGTACATTTTCTAGTGGTACTAAATCTATTTTCTTACCTGTAAGTAGTTCAAAATCTAATACTTTTTCATCTTTAAGATATAAGTCCTTCTCTACAAATGTGTCTTTAGCGTACATAAGGTTTTTGTATGTCAGCCTATCTCTATAGTCTCTTGATGGATTTCCTACTGTTAGGTTTACATATTTCGCATCCCCTTCAACATATATAGAAACTAGGCAAGAACCTGCTACATCTGTGTATCCAGTTTTTAGGCCCTTTATATGACTATCCTTTTTTAACAATCTGTGATTAGTATTATTCCTCTCATATCCTGAGTTAGGATTTTTGATGGCAATCGTACTTGTTATAGGTATGATTTCATCTCCATACTTTTCTAGTATTACATGAACAAGTTTTTGTAAATCAGTCATTGACATCTTGTTATAACTACCATCTTTCAGAGTAAGTCCAGATGCATTATAAAACACACTGTCAGTTAAACCTAGTTCATCACATTTTTTATTCATCATCTCAGCAAAAGCCTCTTCAGAACCTGCCACCATTACCCCTAATGCGTATGCAGAATCATTTGCTGAAATTACCAATAATGATTCAATCATTTTTCTAACAGTGATTTCATCACCTGTCGCTAACCAGTAAGAATATGGTACATTATCTACATCTCTAGTTACCTTAAACACATCATCCATAGATATCTTACCTTCATCGATCGCTTCCATAGCTAGTAAGTATGTCATAAGCTTTGTTACACTTGCAATACCTTTTGATATATCTTCATTGCTACCTTTAATAATAATGTTTGATGAATCTTCATAGATCAAGTATGTATCAGTAAAGCCAAAAGTAAAAGATCCCTGAAGAATTACCACAAGTGCAATCATTAATGCCAAATTTCTTCTTATCATTGTCTTCCCCCTAAAAATCTAAATAAATGGTCTAGCTAGAAGATAAAATTCTACTCTTTTATAAAAACTTTCATCTCCCTTTATTATATTATCAAATTCCTTTAACAATCCCCCCTCTTCATTTAATGATATTAATAAAGTAGCATAATCAAAGGCTCTATCTCCGATAATACTATCTTCAAAATCAATAACACTACAAATTCTCCCATTATCAAATAGTAAATTTCCAATTTGGAAATCTCCATGGATTAATGTCTGTTCATATGATTCATCTTCTATAAGATTAAAGTACTCCTCAAAACTAGAAAGTAATAACTCTTTATCTTTACCTTTTAAATCTATTTTATCTTTTTTTATCAATTCATAAGTTCTTTTCCAACAATTTTGAAAACTGTCATCAAAATACGAAAGGTCAAGGGACAATGTCTGATATTGATGTAATTCCCTTAAAAAGATAAGTATTTTTTCTAAGTTTGATCTATAATTTGGATCATCTTTAAGCTCTTCAGATGATAATGGTTTTCCAGACAATTTTCTATATCCTATAAATGTCTCTCCAACATTGTCATCTGCAAAATTCAAATACTCTGGATAAGGAATGTTCAACTTAAATGATTTATCAAGTTTCCTAAGTAACCTTGCTTCTTTTTTTAAAGTCAATACCCCTTTCTCACTTTTAGGGAATCTAAATATATAATCCTTGTTAATTAAAAGTACATGATTAGACCTATCGTACTTATATATTTTCGCATTAAACACTTCTAAATCTGGGTAATGTTTCTTAATTGAAACTAGCATATCCGTAATCAAATTTATTCCTCCAAATACTCTGTAGATAGCAAAATATTATTACTTACTCTTGTCTATATACATTCTTTTATCAACTAATCGATATAACTCTTCCATATCGTCACTTGATTTGTCAAATTCGCCTATACCACTTGAGAACTCAATAGCGATATCGTATTCTTTTTCGTCTATAATCACTGGCTTCATTAAGCTCTTTTTAATATTATCTATTAATTCATTTACGAAATCAACACTTTTATCAACTAAAAGTATTGCAAACTCATCTCCACCAAGTCTTGCAAAAACCATATTATCATCTATGTTATCCTTTACAGCCTCTACAAACAACAAAAGAACCTTATCTCCTACATAATGACCAAACTGATCATTAATTTCCTTAAATTTATCCAAGTCCATTAATACAAAGAAACGCTTAATATTATCATCAAGATTTTTCTCTGCTTCAATGTAGACCTTTTCCATAAAAAACTTTCTATTATAGATCCTTGTTAAGTAATCATTGTTGCTATAGAATCTATTCTCATTCAATAAGATAAACCTTTCAAATACCAACTCCAACTGATTTTTAAAGTAATCAACAATTTTCGAATCTTCTTCATCATATACATAGTTCTTATTACTATCTAGATTTAGAAAACCATAAATTTCCCCACCTATAAATAAAGGTACACTTATCAAAGAAACAATTTTTTCTCCATTAATACTATCTAAAAGGTAATCAGATATTTGGCTTAGATTGTTTATAATAACAGGTTTATTAGTCAGCTCGTATTCCTTCTGATAAAAAAATGCATCATCTATATCAACTTTGAAATCTTCTATATCACTCTGGCTATAGCCAACAGCTGTTTTAATTTTAAGAAAGCTTCTTGATGAATCGTATACGATAATACTTGAGCAAATTGTCTCATCCATAACTTCTGTCATTTTTCCGAGAATATAGTATAGCAATTCATCTATGTCTTTTATTGTGAAAATACTGTGACTAATATCTATTACAGCATCCTTTATCTTACTTAATCTATCTGATTTAGCCTTTTCTTCATTAATCTTGGTAATGTCATTCATAATACCAACAATTCCAAGCTTATTTCCTGACCTGTCCATTAATAAGACCTTTTTATATATTACGTCTACAGATCCTCCTGAACGGCTTCTCATCTCATATTCATACTCTTGACTTCCACCTTTAGAAATCAATTCTAAATCCATCGCTTTAAACTTCATGCCGGTCTCGTTTTTAAAAATATCTTCAGTCCTTTTTCCAAGCAACTCATCCCTTGATATACCGGTGACATTAAGAAAAGCTTCATTCACGAAGGTGTATCTCCTATCGATAGTTTTAAAAAAGATAGGTTCAGAAATAAAATTCAAAATTGTTTCAAAAAAATCATTATGTTCGTAATTAAAAAACTGTATCATATTATATATATCTTCATTTCTTATAAAATAATATCCATAGTTTTCATCACTTGTTCTATAAATAAAACAGGAGCTATTCTTCTTTCCCTGAGCCATAAAATATACCCATTTACAGCAGTCGTCTTTTAATAAAGGCTCCATTTCATCAGGGTCACTGATATATTTTTTTACAAACAAATCCATACTCATAATCATATTCTTTGCTGATCCACTGTTTACTAAAACTTTGTCATTCTTAATATCAAAGCTCCCATAAACAGTTAGAAAATCCCTGTTTTTTAGCAGTTCTCTTATTCTTTCCATTATTTCTGAATTGTGTGACAAGTGACGCACCTCCATCCCATAAAGAAAATCAAGACACTTTAATATCATTGTATATCATTTATTATATTACAAAGTTGTAAAATTTTAAACACTACCTTTAATTTTCATTTTTTAGGGTAACAATTATATAAATAAAGGAACGGAGTGATGAAATGAATATTGAGTTCAATTTTTATAAGCAAGTTGAAGAAATGATTAATCATTTACAAAATCATGAACTAAAGGACTATAAAAATCGTTCACTAATCGTAATAATAGACATGGTAAATGGCTTTGCAAAAAAAGGTCCCTTATATTCCTTAAGAATAAATGAACTAATCCCTGGAATTAAGCATTTACTTGAGTCATCAAAAGAGTTAGGAATTGATTCCTTAGCTTTCCTTGATTGTCACAAATGTGACTCTCTAGAATTCGACTCCTACGTAAAACACTGTGTTGAAGATACTTTTGAATCAATGCTTATTGAAGAACTTCACAGTATAGGAGTAGATAAAACTATTACAAAGGGTTCTACAAATGGTTTTATTGAAGAAGAATTCCAGAAGTATCTTAAAGAAAATATAAATAATTATGATAATTTTATTGTAGTTGGAAATTGTACCGATATATGTATTAGTCAGTTTGCTACTACACTGAAGGCATATCTAAATAAGGAAAACTTGAAAAAATCAGTAATTGTACCATTTGAATTAGTTGATACTTACGATTCTGAGAATCACAATGGAAACTTTTTAGCAAACATTGCTTTATATAATATGAATCTAAACGGAGTTACAATAATTAAAAATTTCTCTTACTAAACAAATTTGGCAGCCCTAAGGGCTGCCATTTCATGTGGGGATATATAACTATTGTTTATACAAGTCCATACTTTCTTGCCTTTGATGCCACAGTCTTATGAGTAAGACCCAAGGCTTTTCCAGCACTATTAAAACTACCATATTCCTTTAAAGCTTTCTTAATTATTTCCTTCTCATATTCTTCGAATTTTTTAAGTTTACCTACTAGTATTCCGCCTTCATTATTTTCATCCTGTCTAAAGCGATAAAGCTTTGAAATTTTTGACGGTAAATTTTCAAAGTCAATTCTATTATCTTCTGAAAGGACAATCATTCTTTCAAGCACATTTTGCAGTTCTCTGATATTTCCTTCCCAACTATATGTGTGTAATGCGTCCAGAGTATCTTTCGAAATTTGAGGTCTTACAATCCCCATTTTTTCAGATATCTGATTCATGAAATAGCTTACTAGAAGTGGAATATCATCAACCCTCTCCCTCAATGATGGGATATAAATAGGAATTATATTTAGTCTGTAATATAAATCTTCCCTGAACAAATTCTTACTGACCATCTCTTCCAAATCCCTATGGGTTGCTGCAATAATTCTAACATCGACATGGATGCTTTCCGTTCCACCCAGTCTTGATATCTCTTTTTCCTGTACTACTTTTAGAAGTTTCACCTGAACTTCTAGAGGAAGATCACCAATTTCATCTAAAAATATAGTACCATTATGAGCATGTTCAAACATACCTATTTTTCTCTTATTGGCTCCTGTAAAAGCACCAGGTTCATATCCAAATAGTTCCGATTCAATGAGATTTAATGGTATAGCTCCGCAGTTAACAGAAACAAAGTTCTCATCTTTTCTTTGGCTATTTTCGTGTATAGATCTTGCTAAAAGCCCTTTACCCGTTCCACTTTCACCTGTAATCAAAATAGTTGACTCAACTCTGCTAGACTTTTTAGCAACTTTTAAGGTTTCTATCAAGCCGATGTTTTGTCCAACTATTTCAGGAAATGGATTATCAAACTCACACTTTTCATTTTTCTTAAAGCCTTCAAAATCTATAACATTTTCATTTTCAACCTTGTAATAAAAAGATGCAACACCATTAAACTCACTGCTATCTATAGGATACGCTTTTGTATATATCGAATAATTACCTATTCTAAAATCAAGATGTCCTTCAAAAGTAACCCTTGTTTTTGATACTTTCTTCATGATTTCATCGTCAAAATACCTATATATACTTACTCCGTGATCAGGAATATGAGGATTTCTAAAAATTTCTCTAAGAGCCTCATTTGCATATCTAATAAATCCAGTCTGATCTACTACACATACTCCAAAATCGACAGAGTCAAATACTTTAGGTAATATCACCATATCTTTATCCATTTCTATATTTTCTTTTCCGTTTACTACTTTATAAGGAAATGGCTTAAAGTTCATATTATCCCCCCACAATCATGATGAATACTACTCCATACTTCTTGAAGCTACAATATCTACCCCTGTATCTAGAACATTCTTAATTAAAACATCTCCAACTTTAACTGGTGCAGTTACCTCTACGTTGTTAATCGCTTCCATACATTCCTTAATCATTCCCTTTGGAATTTCATCAGATGTCTTAACTGGTAAACGATTCAGTATACCACCCTTTATCTTTACTGTTGAAGTAATAGTTCTTGTTGGATTTGTAAGCTCTTTAACAGCATATTTATCTCCTCTTGGACACTTATTACCTTCTATTTTGTACTCTCCATTTTCCTTTGTTACTGTCAATCTACATCCTAAAGGACAAACAATACACACTAAATTGATAGCTTCCATTACTTGTCACCTCCACATACTACTTCAACTTTTAACTCTGATAAATCCACACCTTCTAATTTTGATTTAGGAAGCTTAATACTCTCCATTTCTCCAGGTGCCATATGATTTCTCTTAACTTCAGTTATTATATCTCCCGATTGGCTAGTTACTACTAACTTAGCCTTGTGGAATACTTGATTAACCCTCATAAACAGTCTTAAATCATCTAGTTTATCTGAGTATCTTATTTTCTGAGGTACTATATAGCTTACTCCCTCACCTGGAGTAGTTTTTACTATATCACCTGTATTAGAATCACCTAATACATATTTAGCAGCACTTTTACCAGCCCTTCTACTTTCCTCACTAACAAAGTCAACTAAGTCATGTACGTGAACTACATTACCACAAGCAAAAATACCCTCTTCAGTCGTTTCCATTGACTCATTAACTATAGGACCACTTGTTTTCCTATCAATTTCAAGGCCAATTTCATTAGAAAGCTCATTTTCAGGAATTAATCCTACTGAAAGAAGAAGAGTATCACAATCATACTTTATCTCTGTTCCAGGAATAGGTTTCAGATTATCGTCAACTTTTGCTATAGTTACAGATTCAACTCTGTCCCTTCCAGAAATATCAGTAACTGTATGACTTAAATATAATGGAATATCATAGTCATCTAAACACTGAACAATATTTCTTGTAAGACCACCTGAGAAAGGCATAAGTTCAGCAACAGCTAACACTTCAGCACCTTCTAAAGTCATTCTTCTCGCCATGATAAGACCTATATCTCCAGAGCCTAATATAACAACTCTTTTACCAACCATATAACCTTCCATATTGATATATCTTTGTGCAGCACCAGCAGTAAAAACACCACTTGGTCTAGTACCCGGTATTGCAATAGCTCCTCTAGTTCTCTCCCTACATCCCATAGCTAATACAACAGCTTTACTGTCTACTTCAAAATAACCATCTGTAGAATTTATGCACTTAACCATCTTATCTGCTGTTACTTCAATGACCATTGTATCAATTTTGTACTCAATACCTTCTTTTTTCAACTCATCTATAAATCTTTCAGCATATTCTGGGCCTGTAAGTTCTTCTTTAAATAAATGTAGTCCAAAACCATTATGGATACACTGCTGTAAAATACCACCTAGTTCCCTATCTCTTTCTACAACTAAAATATTATCCACACCGTTTTTCTTTGCTTCTATAGCTGCTGCAAGACCCGCAGGTCCACCACCAATTACAACAATATCGTAATTCATCTTAAGTCCTCCCTAATTCTTTGTATTTCCAACTAAAATTGTCGAGTCTTTACCTTCATGCTTTACATCTAAAGGACTAATTTCAAGTTCCCTAGCAAGAATTTCTAGAACCCTTGGTCCACAGAAACCACCTTGGCATCTACCTGCACCTGGTCTAACACGTCTCTTAATACCGTTGATTGTTCTACCACCAGCACATCTGTGTATTGCATCAACTATTTCACCTTCAGTAATCATTTCACATCTACATATTATTCTTCCGTATCTGGGATCCTTCTTAATCATTTCTTCTTTTTCTTCTTCACTAAGCTCCATGAATTTAATTCTTGGTCTTCTTGTAGGATTGTAGTCTTCCTTGACTTCAGAATCACCAAGTTTATCAACTACCATTTTTTCAATGTATTCCGCAATTGCAGGCGCTGAAGAAAGTCCAGGAGATTTTATACCTATAACATTTATAAAGTTTTTCACTTCTGATTCTTCAATAATAAAGTCTCCATTTGACGGTTCAGCTCTAAGGCCTGAAAATGTTGTAATGTTCTCTCTAAAAGGAATATTTTTAACTAATTTGACTGCATTTTCCCTTACAAATGAAAGTCTATCTGCTGTAGTTTCAATAGCTTCTTTTTGATCATTTTCTAAATCTTCAGAATCTGGTCCAACTAAAACATTTCCATCAACTGTTGGAACTACAAGTACACCTTTACCTAACTTTGAAGGACACTTGAAAATTACTGAATTCACTAAGCCATCTGCACTCTTATCTAATAAGAAGTACTGACCTCTTCTAGGATGAATGTCAAAATCAAAATCTTCCTTAACTAACTTATATATATTGTCTCCATATACTCCTGCTGCATTAATTACTATCTTTGCATCTACTAGCTCTCCGTCTGTTGACTGTATTTCAAATCTATCTTCTAATTCATTTATTGACTTCACTTCATAATTTAACTTAAGTTCAACACCATTTTCAATTGCATTTTCAGCATATGCAATTGCCATTTCCCAAGGTTCTATGATTCCAGCAGAAGGTGCGTACAAGGCTGCTATAGCTCCCTCAGCTAAGTTCGGTTCCATTTCATATATTTTCTCAGGGCCTATAATTTCTATCCCTGGTATTTCCAACTTATTCCCATTTTCAAGAAGGTCTTTTAAAGTATCTATTTCTTCATCAGCAAAAGCTACTACCAATGACCCTATTCTCTTGAAAGGTACATCTAATTCTTTTGTCACTTGATCATATAGCATATTACCCCTAGCATTAAAAATACCTTTTTTGCTTGTATATGATGCATCATAACCTGCATGAATTATTGCACTATTTGCTTTTGTAGTTCCACAAGAGATATCGTTTTCCTTATCAAGAATAATTGTCTTATAATTATATTTACTTAACTCCCTAGCTATTGAGCATCCAATGATACCCGCCCCAATAATGGCTATATCAAACATTTGTAACCTCCTTAAATATACGTCAAACATTTTTCAAAATAAAAACCACTACGAAGAAGGTCTAAACTCTTATAGACCTTTCGTAGTGGCTCTCATACTCTCGCCCGATATTTTATTAATTATATTATATCAAAGTTTTCAGAAAATTCAAGAATATTTTCATATTGTCGCTTCGATATTTCATATTAAGAAATTAGTCTTCCCACTTTTGAGCTCTACCGATAGCTTTTTTCCATCCAGCATATAACTCTTCTTTCTTAGCGTCTTCTAACTCATTCTTAAATAATCGATCTACAGCCCAGTTGTTCTTTATATCATCTCTTGATGACCAGAATCCAACAGCAAGTCCAGCAAGATAAGCTGCACCTAGAGCAGTAGTCTCTGTAACAACAGGTCTAGCAACCTCTGAACCAAGAATATCTGCTTGGAACTGCATTAAGAAGTTATTAGCAGTAGCTCCACCATCAACCTTAAGAGTTGATAACTTGATTCCTGAATCCTCTTGCATAGCATCAAGTACATCTCTAGTTTGATAAGCAATAGACTCTAAAGTTGCTCTTATTATGTGATTCTTATTAGCTCCCCTAGTAAGACCAACAATTGTACCCCTAGCATACATATCCCAGTATGGTGCTCCAAGTCCAGCAAATGCAGGTACTACGTAAACCCCATTAGTATCATCTACCTTAGTTGCAAAATACTCACTATCTGCTGCATCATTGATAAGTCTTAACTCATCTCTTAACCATTGTACTGATGCACCAGCAATAAAGATTGATCCTTCAAGTGCATATTCAACCTTACCGTCAATACCCCATGCAATTGTAGTAAGAAGTCCGTTATTAGATGGAACCATCTTCTCACCTGTATTCATAAGCATGAAACATCCAGTTCCATATGTGTTCTTTGCCATACCTTCGTCATAACAAGCTTGTCCGAATAATGCAGCCTGCTGGTCTCCAGCTATACCTGCAATAGGGATATTAGCACCACCGAAAGTATTTTCATCTGTTGTACCGTATACTTCCGAAGATGGCTTAACTTCAGGAAGCATAGAAGCTGGGATATCCATTAATTCTAGGATTTTTTCATCCCAACATAAATCTTTAATATTGTAAAGCATTGTTCTTGATGCATTTGAATAATCAGTTACATGAACCTTTCCTCTTGTTAAGTTCCAAACTAGCCAAGTATCGATATTACCGAATAATAATTCACCATTCTCGGCTTTCTCTCTTGCTCCCTCAACATTATCTAAAATCCACTTAACCTTTGTTCCTGAGAAATATGCATCAACAACAAGACCAGTATTTTCTCTTATATATTTTTCAAAACCAGCTGTTTTGATATCATCACAAATCGATGCTGTTCTTCTACACTGCCATACAATAGCATTGTAAATAGGTTTTCCTGTGTTCTTATCCCAAACTACAGTTGTCTCTCTCTGGTTTGTAATACCGATAGCTGCAACTTCTTCTGGACTAATACCAGCTGTTTCAAGTACTTCTCTTGCAACACCTGATTGAGTTCCCCATATTTCCATTGCATCATGCTCAACCCAACCTGCTTTTGGATAGATTTGAGTAAATTCCTTTTGTGCTACCTTTACAATTTCACCAGCTTTGTTAAAAATTATAGCTCTTGAACTAGTTGTTCCCTGATCTAGGGATAAGATATACTTTTTCTCCATGTTTTAAAACCCACCTTCATCAATTTTTTTTAACATAATACTAAATTAAATCCTATAGACAAGATAAAATAAAACCGCCTAATGTTCCACCTATGATTGCGAATAATGCATTTGATAAACCAGCACCAATATCATCGCCACTCATTGCAGATGCAACAAATAATCCAGAGAATGCAGCAAAGGCCATATCAACCCAAGCAGCTCCAGCACCTTGCACAATTAATCCAACACCATGGTTTATTGTCCAAGCTGTACCAACTATAAATCCAGCAGCCATCCAGCCACCTATTGGACCCCAAATTTCACAAAACTTACCCCAACATAATCTAATTAAAAATGGAAATATAAAAGCTCCCGCTAAAGTAGTAATTATATTTTGAATAGTCATCATTCATCCCCCCCTATAATTCGTTACAGTCATCGCTTGGTGTTAAGTGCTTTTCAAAAGCATATGCACATGCTCCACCTAGCACACCACCGATTAATGTCCAAACTAAAGTAGGTACTGCAGCTATTCCAGCTTCAATTCCATTTTCGAATATACCTCTCATAAGTCCTGCCATTCCAATTCCCAGTGCCATATCAACCCATGCACCGTGATTGTTGTGTAATCCAACATGATGATTCAAGAACCACATAGTACCTATAATAATAAGTCCTGCAAACCAGCCACCGCCGATTCCATACTCTCCTACGAAAGCGCCCCACACGCTCATTACAAACATACCAGCTATTGCTGTCCCCACAATTGTTCCAAAATGCTTCAAATTATTACACCTCCATAAAGATTATAATTCCCAAACAGTTTTGTTACTTGACGAAATTCCCTGAGCCCCAGCTTTAAGACTCAGTATTACATCCTCCTTGTCTGATATCAGCCCCCCAGCTATAACCAATTTTTTTGTTTTTCTTACTACCTTAGATATTATCTTCGGCATTACACCTGGAAGTATTTCTACAGCATCAGGTGTATTAGCAATTATTGAACTGATTCCCGATTTTAAATTTTGGGAATCAAGTAGAAACAATCTTTGAATCGAATATATGCCCCTAGCTTTTGCATGTTTTATTAGTGGACCCTTTGTAGATATTATTCCAAAAGGTTTGACTTCATTGATGATAAAATCTAATGCATATAAGTCCTTAGAAAGTCCCTCAACTAAATCTACATGTACAAAAGATAGTTTTCCAGTCATGTTAATTTTCTCAACTGCTTCTTTAATGTTCAATAAATTGCCAGTAAGCAAGAAAACAACTTCAACATTTGAATCAAGCGCTTCGTCAAGATCCTTCATATCTCTGACTGCTGCAATAATAGGATTATCCAGCAATCGTCTCTTAAGTGTATCGCCCATTGTCCTCTCCTGCCTTTCTATATTTGCAATTATGATGCCAACTTTTAAATTTACTGTTTTTCAACGTTTTTAACTTGTGAAAACATTTTCCCTTGGTAAAAAGTATCAACTTTTACCTGCTTTTTTGATAGCCTTGGGAAAAATTATCAAGGGTTTGATAATATGTAATAATAAGATGTGATATTTCTAGAAGTGTTTTGTGGAAACACAATATACGTATATTTTACATTATTTTGTGTATTAAGTCTATTGGAGCGAATTCACAAAATTCTTTTTTCATATTATGAAAAAAGACCTTATTGAATTTTTTTCAATAAGGTCTTTTTATTACTTTATTAAATCTAAGTTTATATCCTCATTTAATGTAAGTCCAGATACTGTACTTCCATCCATTTGAAGAATAATTGTGTTTTCACTATCAAGTGTGTATATTTCAAGTGTCATATTGTTATCTGTATTAACAATCTTTGAATCAGGAATGATTACTTTGAAATCATCCCAGAAGTTTTGGATATCTTTACCAAGATACTTTTCATTTAGTTCCCCAACTCCTATAGGTAACATCTCCTTATCAAACTCATTGTATCTTTCAGAAATCATATAATCATATCTAAGGAAACTTCCTTTATAAGGAGTCTCATCAATGATCCCATTGAACTCATCTAAGTTTAGTTTTGTCACTACTCCTTCTTCTAGGAATAGTTCTAAGGAAGTAAGATCTTCTGTATTGCTGAAGATTTTTATTTCTTCAGAAACTTTTTCCTCTTCATCTTCAATAGTAAATACTTTTACTTCAGCCTCTAAATTGTTAATGTAATCACTAAAATTCACTTCCATTTCAGTCATTTCACTGAGTATAGATGGATTATCAAATACTCTTTCTAATGTAATCTCTGTTGACTTCTCTTCAACTACTGCCTCTTTAGGTTCACTAGAATCTGATGACCCACATCCAACAAGACCTGCTGAAAGAACCATGAGACTTAATAATGTTGCGCTTAATCTTTTCTTCATTTTCCACCTCTAAGTATTCTTTAATGTAACAATCTTTTAATAGTATAACACTTTATGACTTTACATAATATTTCAATATGATTAAATTTAGCCCAAATTATAGCTTATAAATACCAAAAGGAGTTATGTTTTACTGGGTAAATAAAACATAACTCCTTTGGCTTATAAGGGACAATCTATTTATACAAATAAATTTGTACAAACCTTATTTAGTTTTTAGACTCCTTTATTTAAGGAAATCTATGGCGTACTGTGAATACAGCATTGCCGAGTTTTCTATACAATCTTCATCAATCGAAAATCTTTCATTATGATGAGGGTAATAATCATTTTTTTCTAGATTTTTAGCTCCAACAAATGCAAATGCACCCTTTGAATGCTCCATGAAATATGAAAAATCTTCTCCTCCAGTAGTCTGAGGAAACTTTGAAACAGCATCTTGACCAAACAATTTCGAAGTAGCGCTTTCACCAATAGCTGCCATCACAGGGTCATTTATTACTGGATATACTAAAGTATCATAATCAATTTTAGCTGTAGCCCTGTATGCCTCAGCTGTAGAATTTACAATTCGCCTTATATCACCTTCGAAATTTTCTGTTAGCTCCTTTGTGAAACATCTTGCAGTACCTTCCATTTCCACACTACCAGAAATAACATTAAACCTAGTTCCACCATTGATCTTTCCAACGCTAATTACAGCAGAATCCATTGGACTAACTTCTCTACTTACATATGATTGTAAGTTCATAATCACTGCTGAAGCTACTACTATTGCATCTACAGTTTGATGTGGCATTGAACCATGTCCACTTTTCCCTTCAATGGTGATTCTAAACTGGCTACCAGCCGCCATTCTAGGTCCTTCTTGAACTGATACTTTTCCACATTCTAGATCATTCCAAATATGAATACCAAAAACTCCATCTACACCTTTCATAGCACCATTATCAATCATTTTTTTAGCACCTAAAGCAACTTCCTCTCCAGGTTGAAAGATAAATCTAACAGTACCATTAATATCATCTTTCATTTCTGAAAGTATTTTAGCCGCTTGTAGTAAGCTTGCTGTGTGGGCATCGTGTCCACAAGCATGCATTAATCCTTCAACTGTAGACTTATAGTCAACATCATTTTTCTCATTAACATCAAGTGCATCAATATCTGCTCTCAAAGCGATAGTCTTACCTGGCATTTTTCCTTTTAATTCTCCAATTACACCAGCTCCATCTATTATCTTGCACTCGACTCCCATAGAATCTAGTTCTTCTTTAATCCTCGTAGAAGTTCTAGTTTCCTGCATGCTTTTCTCAGGATACTTATGAAATTCTCTTCTTAGTTCAATACCATAATCTTTATATTTTCTTCCTAATTCCTTAATCATTAAAAATCATCCCTTTTTTCTTTAAAGCATTTTAACAAATATACCTGCAATAACAACTGAAGCTATAGTAACTGTAGTAAATCCACCAACCAACATTTTAGGAAGCATTATATCTGTAGCATAACTTGCTTCCTCTGGATTATCAGTAGCTGATTTAATAGCTTCTATTGTAAGGATATAGTCTGCTGGGAATCCGTAAAGAGCGGTCATAGCAATTGAAAATGCCATCTCCTTTGAATATCCAAGCAATCTACCAACTAACATTGAAAGTATGGCCATACCCGCTACACCAATTACTATTATACCAAACAGTGGTAAAGCAATTTCCTTCAGCATCTCTGGAGTAGCTTTTGACAGGTTTGCGAATATAAATGCCATAAGCACTGTCATCAACCATCCAAAAGCATTAGCCTTGTTTAATGCTCTATCTTCAAGCAAACCTATTTCTCTTCCAATTACACCGAATAAAAGACATACAATAAACTGATTAAGATGTAAAAATGGAGCTGCTTGAGTAGCTAACCAAGCTACAATACCTAATTTTAATAGTATAATATACGGAGTTTGATTTTCCTCTTTTAAAGGAGGAAAAATTCTAAACTTATTAACCTCTTCTTCAACTTTTGCTTCTTCTTTATTTACAGAAGAATTTTTATACTCACTGACTACCCTTCTAGCTTCTTTCTTAAGCATTACTGCTGTAATAGGATACCCAAAGAAACCTTGCATTATGTACATAGAAGTTGCTAATACTGCTATAGCTGTTAAACCTTTCTCTGTAGCTGCAGTACTCATAAGTATAGATGCTACAACACCACCTGTTAATGGAGGTGTACCTGCAACAACCTGTTGCCATCCAAATAGTGCTCTACCAACCGTTAATGTTAAGGCAATAATACCTACAATACCAGCTAGTGCTATTATTACTGTTCTCCATTGACTAAGTAATTCTTTTACACTCATCAAAGTACCCATATGAGTCAATAAAAGATACATAGACAAATATACTACCGGCTTAGAAAAAGAACTCTGTGTTACAATATCCGCTGGCAGTATTGTCCAGAAACCTATTAAGAACAATGCTGCTGAAACGAAAACCGAGGGTATAAAGGCCTTGGTCTTCTTTGATACAATTTCTCCGACTGTTAGTATAAATAAAACTATACTAAAAGCCCCTACTACGTTTAACATTTTTCTTCCCCCTTATAAATTGTGATATAGTATTTAGCAAATGCTAAATATTCTGAAAATTATAGCATGTTGTTATTTTAACATTTGCCATAAATAAATCCATTGTTAATAACACCAAAGTTTTGATTTTTTACTTGGTGTATGTTACAATCTTTTTAAAATACTACGGAGGTTTATGATGGATAACAATAAATTATTCGCTTTACTAGAAACTACAAGAATACTTAATTCGTCCAACGATTTAAAATATATACTTGACTACTTATTAGAAGAATCATTAAAGCAAATACCTGCTGGTGATGCAGCTATAATTTTCTTATACAACGAGGAAATGGACTACCTTGAAGTAAAGGCATACACAGGCTATGACAGTACAGTTGAGAAAGTAAAAATCAAACCTGGTGAGTCTACTACAGGACAAACTTTTCAGGATAAAAAGTCCTTCTTCCTTACAAATTTAGAAGAAGTATCTGATACAACTTCAACTATGTCACAGGATAATAGAGAGTCAATTGAATATATTTTCAGTACAATGTTTCCTAAAATATCTAGCTCCATTTCTTGCCCCTTAAACTTTCTTGATAAATGTTTAGGTGTTATTGTTGTAGATAGTTTTAATCCCCATTTACCACTTAGCACTGATGACTTAAACTTTTTGAGTACCATTTCAGTACAAGCTTCTGTTGCAATCAACAATTCTATTATCCAAGAAAAGCAGAAACTTCAACAAATTAAACTTGAGGAATCAAATAGAATAATTAAGAAGAATAATGAGATTCAAAACTTTATTATTGAAATTCATGATAACTTTACTAACATGGTACTAGATAGTAATTCTTTTTATAATATAACTCATAAATTGAGTAAAATTATTGAGGAAGATATAATTTTGTACAGTCATATTTTCAATTTAAGAATATCTACAGTAACAAATCCATCTATAAGATCTATAATTAGAAATTATGAACCTACAATACTAAAGCGTCTCAATACTGGGGATTTCACTCCTATTCACATGCCAGAAATAAGCAGATATTTTCTCATGTTCCCTATTATCGCTAAGGAAGATTTACTAGGATGTAATTTTGTAATTTCAAGCTCTTCAGAACTTCCACAAAGACGTGTTTTAGCAATTGAACAGGCAAACACAGTACTTTCTATTGAATTACTAAATGAGTTTGAAAAGAAACAGTTAGAATTGAATTTCAAAGGTGATTTTCTTGACAATTTACTAATAAATGAAAATATGGAGAATTTAAAAAGGTTCTCAGAAAACTTTAATTATAAAATAGACAAGGATCACAGGATTATTTTAATGGATGTAACAGATTCAGAAATGAATAGATCAAAAAAATTCACCGTAAACTTCTTGGATTACATCAGTCAAGAATTAAATATTAAACTCCTAGAATTTTTCCCTAATACTATAACTTTTATAAGAAACAATTATATAGTATTTATAATTGAGTACAATAAAGTTACTACAAAAAACTTCAGTGAGGGATTAATTAGACAGCTATTTGATTCTAAAGATGAATCACTATATATGTATTCACAAAATGTTTCCTATACTATTGGAGTAAGTAATATTTTCAGCGCTAACAATAGCTTTAAAGAATCTTTTGTAAATGCTCAAATAGCCCTAGATATAGGAAAGAAAAAAAATATTAATGAACAAATAAATTTCTTTGACAATCTACAAATTAAAAAGCTTCTATTAAATACACCACAAAGTGAATTAAAAAAATTCGTAGATTCCACATTAGGACCCTTAATCAATTCAAAGAAATCCTCTGATAATGACTTCTTTGTAACTCTAGAGACATACGTTAAAAGTGGCTATAACTGGTCAGAATCAAAAGATATTCTTCACATACATGGGAATACACTAACCTATAGAGTAAAAAGAATCCAGACAATTCTCGGTCTTAATCTTAGTGATTATCATGACAGACTTAAAGTGGAATTGGCTCTTGAAATATTAGACCTAATTTAAAAATGCTTTTATGAGGGCATTTTTTAGTCTAGCGGCATATTTAGATGCCAGCCTAGCTACATCTTTGATGTAAGCCCAGCCATACCTCTTATGAGGTATGAGTCCAGCGAAGTTATTTTAACTTCTAGTACATTGAAGTTTTCCATAGGGAAAACAATTATAAAAAAAGGCCAAGGTAAATTGATAATCAATTCCTTGGCTTTTCTAATATTGATTTCACTTTGTGAAATATCCTTGTACAGGTTGTTCACAACTGCTGGGCTCATATCAGTTTGATATGGCTGGTCTAACATCCACGATGTTGCTGGGCTATCAGCAATTTTGCTGATGCTCAACGAGAATCTATTCTAGATTCTCTGCACAATTGCTTCCGCCACTTCAACAGTAGTGGCATTTCCACCCATATCCTTTGTCAGTACTTTACCTTCATCTACTACACTTTTAATTGCATTTACTATAATATCGTTATCTAATTCCGGTAGTAAGTGATCCATCATTAACTTAATTGTCCAAATCATTGCTATTGGGTTTGCTATACCCATTCCTGCTATGTCAGGTGCTGATCCGTGAACTGGTTCGAACATTGATGGGTACTCTTTTTCTGGATTAATATTTGCACTTGCTGCGAAACCTAAACCTCCCTGTAGAGCTGCACCTAAGTCTGTGATAATATCTCCAAAAAGATTTGATCCTACTACAACATCATAGGCTTCTGGCTTTTGAACAAAGTACATTGATAATGCATCCACATGGATACTTTCTGTCTCTACTTCTTTGTATTCTTGACCCAATTCCCCGAAAATTGTATCCCAGAATACCATACTATAATTTAATGCATTTGATTTTGTAACACTAGTAAGTCTCTTACCTCTTTCCATAGCTAGGTCGTATGCATACTTCATTACTCTCTCTGTATTTTTTCTAGTGAATACTGATGTTTGAAGCGCGAATCCTTCTGCTTTATCTCCATTCCTGATTCCTCCTACATTTGAATACTCACCTTCTACATTTTCTCTAATTACAACAAAATCAATGTCCTCTTCCTTTTTATTTTTTAAAGGGCAATAATTTTTATTTAATAGTTTAATTGGTCTTAAATTGATATATTGATCAAAACCTTGTCTAATCTTAATTAATAAACCATGAAGTGATACGTGATCTGCTACACCTGGGAATCCTACGGCCCCCAGTAAGATTGCATCGTAATTTTTCAGAACGTCCATGCCATCATCGTCCATCATCTTTCCATGCTTTAAATAGTACTCACAACCCCAAGGAAAAAACGTCTTTTCAAACTTAATATCAAATAACTCCTCATATTTGTCTAAAACTTTTAATCCTTCCATTGTTACATCTACACCTATTCCATCACCTGGAATAACTGCTATCTTAAACGTCTTCATATTATAACTCCCCTTATAATTTGATATAATTTGCTCCTAATATACCATCAATCTTTCTAATATTATCTACTTGCTCTTTATTTACATGATTATCTACAGTAAGGAACATCATTGCCTTTTTGTCCTCATCATTTTGACTAACCTTCATAGTATTTATATTGATATCAAGTTCCCCTAAAACCATACCAATCTTACCTATCATACCTGGTTTGTCCGTATTTTCTGCAATAATCATGTGCTGCTGTGGCTCTACTTCAAACTCAAAACCATTAACATTTACAATTCTTAGTCCCCTTTTACCAAGTATTGTCCCAGCTACCTTAAATTCTGCTTCTTTTGAAGTGATTGTTATTTCAATCATATTATGATAATCTTCTACATATTCTGCTACAGATTCTGTAACAGTACAACCTCTATTTTGTGCAACATATAAAGCATTTACATAATTGATTTTTTCCTTTAATACTGGTTCAAATATACCTTTTAGTGCAGTCATAGTAATTGTCTTTACTTCAAATCTGTTAACATCACCGTAGTATTTTACATCTACTTTCTCAACTGCACCTTTGTTTAGTTGATAATAAAGCTTACCTAGATTTTCTGCTAGCTGTAAGTATGGTTTAATGTATTCCATTTCCTTAACGTTTATTCTCGGAAGATTTACTGCATTTGGAACCATTTCCCCCTGAAGTGCATTAATTACTTGTTTAGCTACTGTAACACCAACATTTTTCTGAGCTTCAAAAGTACTTGCACCTAAATGTGGAGTAATTACCACATTATCTAAGGCTCTCAGCGGAGAATCAGGATTGGGTTCATTCATCATTACATCAATTCCTGCACTAGCTACTTTTCCATTAACAAGATACTCATATAGTGCGGCTTCATCAATGATCCCACCCCTAGCACAGTTAACAACTCTAACACCATCCTTAGCTACTTCAAATTGCTCTCTTGAAATCATACTTAGAGTTTCTTCAGTCTTTGGTGTATGGACAGTTATGAAATCAGCTTCTCTAACTAAATCCATCAAGTCTTCTCTTTTCTCAACATTAAATTTCTTAAATCTATCATCTGTAATATATGGATCATATGCGATAACTTTCATATTAAAACTTTGCATTCTTGTAGCAACCATAGAACCTATTCTACCAAGTCCTACAACTCCTAGGATTTTACCATATAGCTCAGATCCTTTAAAAAGACTTCTCTCCCAACCACCGTTTCTTACATGTTCACTTGCCTGTGGTAAATTCCTAGCAGAACCTAATAAAAGTCCAATTGTATGTTCTGCTGCTGAAACTGTATTAGAGTCTGGAGTATTAACAACTATCACGCCATACTTTGTTGCATCCTCCAGAACTATATTGTCTACTCCATTCCCAGCTCTACCAACAACTTTTAAATTTATAGCTTTCTCTAAAAGCTCTTGATTTACCTTAGTAACACTTCTTATTATTAATCCATCATAATCACCAATACATTCAAGTAATTCCTCTCTAGTGAGTTCAGTCTTCACATCTACTTCAATTCCTGATCCCTTTAATACCTCTACACCTTCTTGTGCTATTTTCTCTGCTACTAATATTTTCATAAGAAACTCCCCTTTCTCTAAGGCCACTGAAAAAGTCTATTTAAAAATTCTTACACCGCCATATGTATCTTTCTATCAATTATAGAAAGCAACATATTGCCTTTAAGAATCAACTGTAAGTACTTTTTAAGTGGCATACTTTTTCCATGCCTTTTTCTGAATTTTCGAAATTTTCAATCTTCTTCAAGTAGTTTACTCCCCAGTATTTTTGTCTACTCGATATAGATAAATCAACCTTTATTGCAATAAAAAAACTCCCATACTTGTATAATAAATATACAAGGACGGAAGTAATATACTACGTGGTGCCACCTTGATTCGTTAGAAATTCTAACCTTTTGGGAACTTTAACGGGTTCCATGCGAATTAGGTTATCCCTAATGACTCAAGAGTGGATTCAAAATTATGGTATGCTGATTTTCACCAACCATCAGCTCTCTAAGATACCAGACATTTCTACTATTCTCTGTCAACGTCGTTTGATATTTTGTTTATAGTAAGTATCTTACTTGTTTTTTTATACTTTGTCAACAATGTTTTTGATATTTTTTATTCATAATGATGTATAAATTATCTACATCAAAGACAAATCAACAACTTGAACAGCACTTGTTATTTTTAATATACATACGTATTTTAGATAATTTTAGGTACCATTTACAAAAAAAATTAAGAACATGCAAAGCATGTCCTTAATTATCATTTATGATATCTATAAAAATATCTACTATTTTTGAATCAAACTGAGTATCCCTATTAGATCTTAGTTGATCAATTGCCTTATCACTAGTTAGAGGCTCTTTCCTATATGGTCTAGATGAGGTCATTGCATCATATGCATCTACTACAGAAATAATCTTAGCGAATAGATGAATATCGTCTCCTTTTCTTCCATTAGGATATCCTTGACCATCAATTCTTTCATGGTGCTGTAAAATTATATCAGCAGATGACTTCAAGAAAGGTATATCTTTCAGTATATTGTAGCCGATTTCTGGGTGTTTTTTAATAATTGAAAACTCTTCATCACTTAGCTTCCCATTCTTATTCAGTACGTCACTAGGCACTCCAACCTTACCAATATCGTGTAGTATAGCGCAATACTGAAGAGTATTTATTTTACTCTCTGTAAGATTTAAAGCCTTTGCAATATCGACTGAATATTTCCTTACCCTATCACAATGTCCCCTTGTATAGGAATCATTAGCTTCAATAGCGTTGGATAAAGATATAACCGTCATCTTATAATTATCTTCTAACTCTGTAAGTAGCTCATTTAATGTTTCATTCATGGCAGTAGTTTCTTCGTATAGAGAATTAATTTCTTCATACTGTCCATTAATTTCTTGTTTTTGATTAATTAATATTTCTGTAGATTCCCTAATTTCTTCATCCATATCAATTATAGCTTCTTTAATTTTTTCAAGTTCTACAGGAGTATTGTCGTCATAACTTGAAACAAGAATTGATTTACCATCTCTTATATTGTTTATATTTAATATTAGATTGTCTATTGGTTTGATAAGTGCCTTATCCATACTTAGATTGACTTTATATACTAATAATGATAAAACGAAGCCTATTAAGACAATTAGATAAATAGAGCCTGAAAACTCTGTAGCCATAACACTTCTAGGATTTAAAATGACTATTTTCCAACCTAGCTTTTTAACTTCAGATTGATTGAATCTATAAGTTTTTCCTCTAAATTCTATCTTATCTATACTCTTCTTATTATTAATAAGTTCAAAGCCATATGACTTACTATCACTAAAATCAAAATCCTTATCTTCTATTTTTTCTAATATAATATTATTATTTTCATCTATAACATATATTTGACTAGACTTACTAAACTGAATTTCGTTTAGAGAATTCAGTACGCTATCAAGCATAACATCGCTGCCAATTACACCTATGATTTTACCATCATTTTCAACAGTTACGCCATAAGTAATGTATAAACTTTTATCCTCACCAAGCCCTTTGTAAGGAGATGTTATTATCACTTCACCCCTATTTATGACACTTTTTACATACCAAGGTCTTAATCTAGGATCAAAATCATCTGGCAAAATATTGTTACTACTTGCATACATTTTTCCACTGTCAGTACCAAAACCTAAATCTTGTGAACTGTATAATTCATTGTATCTATCAATTCGTCCCATAAGCTCACTTTCATATTTGTTGAACTCTAAAAAGTGTATGTCACTACTTAAGTACTCCAAAGTTGTTCTTATTTCCCTGTCAAAATCACATATAGTGTCTTCTATAGAAAACAAAGCCTTCTTTGTGTTTTCATCAAAGCTATCGGAACTATCCTTAACTTTTGAATATATGAAATATGAATAGGTTATTAACATCGGAATAATTATTACAATGAGCATAGATTTAGTAAGTAATCTCTTGAGTGTTTGTCCCTTAGTAATAATTCCACTCCTCCCCCTAAAATTACTGTCTTGTATCATTATAGCATTATTTCCCTAATCAGTTCACTATTTATAATAATATTTTACACAAAATTTACCCTAAAATCTATGGTAATATTTTCCCCTTTGTGATAAATTATAAATAGTAAAATTTAGGAGGGAACAAATGAATAAGCGTGGTTTCACATTAATTGAGCTAATAATTGTAATAGCACTTTTATCTGTCATTGCAGCTATAGCCGTACCAAAATATTCTGATATGCGTGAGCTGTCACTTATAAAAACTGATTTGTATAATAGTAAGAGTATTATTGAACTTGCTAGGCTGGAAGTAACAAAGTATGGAGAGATTGACGGGATTAAGATATCAGAGTTAACGGAAAGTTCTGATACACCATCGATTGAAGTAATACCTTCTAATTTCAAATACTTAGAAAATACTCTTCAAACTCAAAATACTGCATCAAAAAACAGTAATAGAAATTATGTTCTTAAATACAATGTCAAGACAAAAAAGTTTTATGTAGATGATCATGGTGCAATGTGGCCAGTTATAGAAGGAAGTAGCTATTATAAATGTGACTGGAAAGGCAAATACAAGTATATTGATTGCACTAAGGATGAGTATGAAAATGTTTATAAGGATGGATATAAGTAGGGTCGTGGTTTGTTGTTAGTAGATAGTAGATAGTAGATAGTAGATAATAAAGGGACAGTTTTGAGAAATCAAAACTGTCCCTTTTATATACCTACAAGCTACTAGCTGCTAACTACTTTCCTAAAGTATCAAATTCCCAACTATTCCTCCTAAGACTATGAAGAATATTGGGTGCTTGTCAAATTTGCTTATTAGAGCAAAGAAAATTATAAATAATATTGAGTTTTTGATATCAATCATTTCTATTATATTTCCAGTTGGGTGGAATATATCTCCCTTGTATACTGTTACTTTTGCTATATTATAACTTGCTGCTAATATCATACCTGCTACAGCTGGTCTAAGTCCGCTGAATACATCTATTACAATTTTCTTTTCATTAAAATGTAGTAGATATTTTGATATCAAATATACTATAATTACAGCGGGACATATTAGGCCAAGGGTTGCTACTATTGCACCAGCAATCCCTAACTCATTAAAACCTACATATGTAGCCATATTCGCCCCTATAGGACCTGGTGTAGATTGACTCACTGCTATCATATCTGTAAAAAACTCTGGTGTAACCCAATTCCTAGAAAAAGCCTCTACCTGTAATAAAGGAATTGCTGCTAACCCGCCACCTATTGTAAACAAGCCAATTTTGAAAAATATAAAAAATATTTTAATATACTCCATTATTTCTCACCAGCCTTTTCTCTATATGCACCCATTATAAAACCAATAAATCCAGATAGAAATAAGACAAGTATAGGTGTAATTCCAGCCCATGTTACAGCTAAGAAACTAGCTATAAGAATAATATAACCCATCAAATTTTTTATAGATTTTTTACCCATTTTTAGTACTGCATTGAGAATCAATGCTAAAATCACAATTCTTATTCCCATAAAAGCCTTTTGAACATATACTATTTCTGCAAAATTATCAAAAAAAGCAGCAATTATTATTATTATAATTAAAGAAGGGGTAACCATTCCAAGACTAGAGAAAATCACTCCTGGAAAACCAGCTTCTTTGTAACCTATAAATGTTGAAACATTTGTTGAAATAATCCCTGGAGTAGATTGACTAATAGCATAAAAATCTAATAGCTCATCCTCCGTCATTATTTTCTTCTCATCTACAAACTCTTTTTTCAACATTGGTAATATTGCATATCCACCACCGATTGTAAACAATCCTATCCTAAAAAATGTTAAAAATAATTCCAAATATTTATTCTTTCCTTGTGTCATCTTTATCTCCCGTTCTAAACTCATCAATATATTTCTCAATCAGATCATTTCTTGAATAATCAAAATACTCCACCCTGTTATTAAATGCATCTTTAAAATCTATATCAAGGTAATTTATATTTCCATCATTTTTTATATCAATATTATCACCTTTACCATCAGTAGCATATACTCCACCATAGTAGTTATTACATATATGTATCAAGTTATAGTCATAGGATCTAGCCGGAATATACTTCTTCCAGATTTCTATTCTTTTCTCCATAGTTCCCGGCATTTTAAAAGGAGCTAGGATAATTTGGCAACCTTTCCTTTTATAAAGATAAGATAGTTCCGGCAGATGGGTTTCTATACATAGTAAAACACCAAATCTTATACCCTTATAATCAAAAAAACAAATTTCTTCTCCACTCTTAAAGTGTTTTCTTTCATTCTTACCTAAAATCATTTTTCTATACTCATATTCTCTACCATCAGGTAAAGCAATTATCTGAGCAATATAGAAATCATTATTCTCACATACCACCGTACCGTAAGATACAGCTAGGTCCCATTCAATTACTTTTGCCTTAATTAACAATCGTATTGATTCAAGTTTCTTTATTATATCATAGCTAATCTCTTTATAATCTGATATGAAAAACATTTCAGGAAAACATAATATATCCATACCGTTTCTTAATGCCATTAATTTTTCTATATACTTATATTTAGCTTCTACTGTATTTTCAATATTAACAGCACCTAATAACCCAAATTTCATGATAAATATACCCCTTTTTATTATAACAGAAGGCACGATAAAAATCCGTTGAAAGTCAACGGATTTTTTAATCTACTCTTTTATACCACCATCAAGCATTCCTGAAATAATTCTTCTTTGCATAATCAATACCATAATTATCAAAGGAAAAGTTATTATTACTGATGCTGCGGTCATAGTTCCCCAAGGAACAGTATAATCAGTTTGGTATAAAGTCAAACCTACTGTAACGGTTCTTCTAATTTTTAAAGGATTCAAGACCTGTGCAAACAAGTATTGATTCCATGCACCAATAAAGGTTAGAATGCCCACAGTAAATACACCAGGTAATACTAGGGGCAATATTATTCTAAAAAACACTTGGATTACACTGGCACCATCCAGCTCAGCACTTTCTTCAATAGACTTGGGGATTTTTTGAAAAAACCCTTGCAAGAACCATACAGTCATTGGTAATTGCAAAGTAGTATTAGCAAGGGTAAGTCCCAAGTATGTATTAAGTAGTCCCATAGTTTTTAACAATCTATATATGGGATTTATAATCGTAATAGGAGGAAGCAATGTAATAGTCAGTAAACCAACCATAAATAGTTTCTTCCCTTTTATATTTGTTCTAGAAATAGAATAACTTGCCATAGAACCAATCAATATACAAATAATTGTAACCATAGTCGAAATAACAAAACTATTCTTCAAATATAATAAAAACGGCTGCATGGTAAATACTTCTCTATAATTATCTAAAGTCCACTCACTCGGCCAAAATACTGGTGGAATACTAAACAAATCAACCTGTGTTTTGAATGAATTTATAAGTTGCCAAAGGAATGGAAAAATTATATTACCTACAAAGAAAATAACGAATAAAAGATACAAACCTTCTTTAACTTTGCTTTTTTTAGCCAACTACTCCACCCCCTTGATTTTCTCTTTTAGTCCATTTAAAAATAAGAAACTTATCAATAATGAAATAAGGAAAGTTACAGTAGCCAAAGTTGCTCCATAGCTGATATTACCAAAATTGAAATATGTATTAATAGTATATAATGATAAACTGGCAGTTTTATTTGCTGGACCACCATTGGTTAAGACAGCTACTAAGTCATATATCCTAAATGTTGCTAAAACTCTAAATAATATTGCTACTGCAAGTATCGGTTTGATGAGGGGCAAAGTTATTTTTGTGAAAATCTGCCACCTTGAAGCTCCATCAATCCTAGCAGCTTCATATAGTTGTTTAGGTATCGTTTGAAGCCCAGCTAGTATTAGTAAAGACATATATGGTGTCGTCTTCCATACATCAGCAATAATAGTTGCAGTTGTTGCCCAAAATTCATCTGTTAACCATGGAATTGATTGACCAATTATCTTAAGTTTGATAAGAATAGCATTTACAATACCATATTGAGAACTATACATAAATTGCCACATCAAGCCTGAAACAATTGTTGGTATAGCCCAAGGAATAAGTATAGATGCCCTAACTATACCTTGAAATCTCATAGCCTTATCCATTATTACTGCAAACAACATTCCAATAATAGTTTCTAGAAATACTGCAATAACAGTAAACTTAAGTGTGAATATTAATGATACTTTAAACTGGTCATCAGACATTACCTTTTTAAAATTATCAAATCCAATGAACTGTGAACCCTGAGAAAGAGTTTGTATTCTAGTGTTAAAAAAACTCATATATATTGTGTTAATTACTGGATAAATTATAAATACTAAAATCAACACAATAGCAGGCACTAGAAATAAATAGCCTATTTTTTCTCTCTCTTTTATCTTCTGCACTTGTGTTCCCCCTTAAAGAACAGGGTTGTATCAAATGATACAACCCTAGTCTCTCTTATTGACCTAACACTTCTCTCATTTGCTTTGCCGCGTCCATAACAGCTTCTTCAGGTGTCTTTTCCTGAATAAATGCTCTTTGAGTTTCAATTTGTAAGATATTCGAAAGCTCAGCATAATAAGGCGATTTTGGTCTTGGGTAAGCATGAATGATTGCAGGGTACATATCCTTTAAGAAAGGCATAGCTGCAAGTACTTCCTCATTTTCATAAAGAGCTTTTCTACTTGGAATATGACTCAACTCTTCAGCTGCAAGAATTTGAGAGTATTCACTAGCTCTAAAGATAGCAAATTTAACAGCTTCTTCTTTATGTTCAGAGAACTTAGAAACCATTACTTGCCATCCACCTAATGTCGAATAACTTTCATTTTCCATAGATCCCTTTGGAAGTGGTGCAATACCAACTTTACCAACAATCTTTGAATTTTCAGCATCCTGAGACTTACTCCATCCCGATGGCCAGTCTCTTAAGAAGACCATATTTCCAGCAAAAAATACTGCTCTAGCGTCTCCACTACCAAAAGTAATAACACCTTCTGGAGTAATCTTATCTTGATTAATCATACCAGACATAGTTTCCATTGCTGAAACTGATTCTTTAGAATCAAATATTACATTTCCTTTGTTGTCTAAGAAATCCCCACCAAATGACCATACAAACTCTGTAAGGTTACATGTTAAACCTTCATATTGCTTCCAAGATCCCGCATGACCCGATGTTATAGATTCTTCTTTCCCCATTATGTATTGAGCAGTTTCAACCAACTCTTCCCAAGTCTCCGGTACATCCCTACCATGCTTTTCAAGTAAATCTTTTCTGTAATAAAGCATTCCTGCATCAGTTCTATATGGAATACCATAGTATTTGCCCATATATTCATTTGCAAAAACAGCACCTGGTAAAAACTGATCCCTGTCTTCTTCCGTCATGTAGTTGTCAAGTGGCTCAGCCCATCCAGCAGAAGCAAAAATTGCTGGCCAAATTACATCAGCATCGAATACATCCATTGATGAATCCTCTGCCTGTAAAGCAGTTGATATCATAGTTAATTTTTTGTTTGTATCTGCTGGTAATTCAATTAAATTAACTTTAATGTTTGGGTTTTCCTCTTGGAACTTCTCAATCATTTTTGACATAACACCCTTCTCATCTGGATGAGAATAGTAGTTAAGTTCAACTAGTTCAGGCTTCTCATCTTGAGGAGCACTTGAGCTTTGAGAACTACCACAACCGGCTAACACCCCTGCTACAAGCAGTACTACCATTAAAATGGCTACGAACTTCTTCATTTTCATCTATTTCTACCTCCTACTTTAGAATCTTTCACATTATACCCGTAAAAATTGTTTAAATAACATTTATTTCAAAAAAAATAGACCTGAATATTTTCAGGTCCATTTTAGGCTCAATTATTAACTATAAATGTAATCCATGTGTTACAGCTGACCAGAAAATAAACAGTCCACCGATTCCGATAAGAATGTTTAAAACTCCAGCAACTTTTATAAATTTAGGGTTAATTCCAGTAAGGGCTACAACTAAAGCTGCCATTAAAAGAATGATTAAACCTAAAACAACACCTAAAGGCCAGATTAAACCTAATTTAAATGCAATAACTGTTAAAAATGCAGTAATAATACCTACAGCCCCACAAAAGTGACCTAACATTTTCTTGTCTCCACCATGTCTAAAGTGGTTAGCCGCAGTTAACCAGAAGAATCCGTATAATCCAAATACAGTTGCAATGAAAGTTGAATTTTCACCAGCAAAACCAAAAATACTCATCATAATTGCTGTAAAAACCTGAGCAACTCCACCAAACCAGAATGCTACGTAAGAAACTGTCTTACCAATTTCATTATGATCTCCATCTACGTTTACTCCAATTTGCTCTAAACCAAATACGAAAACTGTAACTACTAAACCAAATACTCCGATTGCCTCGGGATTGAATGCGTTCATGTTTTTCCCCCTAAATTAAAATTCCGTCAAGCTCTCTAACTTACATTTTTGCTAGAGAATCTTTTAATATGCACAAAAAAAAGACATCTACGTAAATTTGTCACATAAACTTTTGTGGCATATTATTCACGTATTGTCCATCATATGTATTCATAGTTAAGCGAGCCAACTTAAGTATAAACACATCATCTGTATACATTATAAAGTATTTTATAATATTTTACAATAAAAATCGTAGGTATAATTTGAAGTTTTCTTAACATGATGTATAATGAAGATGTATGTACATTTTTACTACAAATAATATTGAAAAGGAATTGTTTATGATCAGAAAAATGAATTATAAGGATATAGATCGTGTATTAGAGATTTGGCATGAATCTATTATAAAGTCCCACGATTTTATTGATCAAATTTATTGGGATAATGCTAAGGATCAAATAAAAAATAAATATTTAATTGACTCCGACACTTATGTTTATGAAAAAAACAATACCATCCTAGGTTTTATTAGCATTTGGTCAGAAGACACAGTTGGAATGATTTTTGTTTCAATAGAACATCAAGCTAATCATATAGGATCTGAAATGATAAACTATGTTAAGAAAAAATATCATAAACTTGCTTTTTCAGTATTCAAAAAAAATATTCTAGGCAACAAGTTCGCCAAAAAAAACGACTTCAAAATCTCCTATCAACAGGTTGATACAAATACATGTGAGATTGAAAATGTTTATATATGGGAAAAGAGAAAACTCAAGACTTTTATACTTATGTAGTTGTTTAGTAGGTAGTAGGTAGTAGGTAGTAGGTAGTGGAAAGTTGTTTTAAAAAAGTAAAGCCTTATTTTGAAAAATCCAAAATAAGGCTTTTTATATTTTCCTATCCACTACCCACTAACTACTACCCACTATCTACTAACTACGATCTACTAACTTACAACAAATGTTCAAGTGCCTCATAAGGGTAAATAACATAAGAACTTCCATCAGACACTAGACTACACTCAGCAAGTTCTAATTCTTCTAGCATGTCTACAACTAGTACACCCATATCATGGATTTCAAAACCTTCCATGTCTCCGAGTACTAACTCTTCTAAATTTGAATCTTCAAATAACTTTAGAAATTCATCTTTATTTACTTCAATGAAAGTATAACCTTCTTCATCAGTCAACTTATCATTATTTTTAAATACTTCTGTTAAAATTTCCTCTAGTAATGCTTTTATGTTTTCCATCTTTATCTCCTAACTTTTTCAAACTATATTCTAGAATATTATTATAGCATATAGTTTGTAGGTGGTGTATTTTTTCTGGTGAAAAAATGCTAGTGTACGCGCATAAATGCTTGTGGTGGTGAGTTTGCTAAAGCAAGCTCACCACCACAAAATACAGAAGGTATTGAGTAACACTACCATTTCTGCCAATAGCAGAAATACACCACCAACTAATCCCTACTTCTCCTCCCCATAAATAAGGAAGCAACTTTTATTCCCGCTCTCATTAACTTGCTGTCCAATTCTTTATGAGCATTTTTTAGTTCATCTCTTATTTTTATTTCTTGAGGGCAATGAAGTTCACATTTTCCGCAGTCTGTACACAAATCAGCTCCTGCTTTTTTTATCCCAAAAGCCCCCATAGATCTACCTACATATAGTGCCTGAGCAGTTCTTCCCCCAAAAAAGTATTTACTATTGTAATCACTAAATGCTCCTGGTATATCAACTCCGAAAGGACATGGCATACAATAATTACATCCAGTACATGGTACTTTCATTAGTTCGCGATAAATTTCTTTAACATCATTGACTACCTTTTCTTCTTCTTCATTCATACATCCCGGAAGTGACTCATTAGCTACCATTATGTTTTCTTTAACATGTTCATCAACATTCATTCCACTAAGTACTACTGCAACTTCCTTATGATTCCATATCCATCTTAGCCCCCAATGTGCTGGTGATCTTTTTTCACGATATTCATCAAATCTTTTCTTTACTTTATCAGGCGCCTTTGCAGCAAGACTCCCACCTCTTAGTGGTTCCATAATTACTACACCTATGCCAAGTTCATGTGCTCTTTTCAAGCCAGCTAAACCTGCTTGATTGTACTCATCTAAGTAGTTAAACTGAATTTGACAAAACTCCCATTCATAATCCTCTAATATCTTAATAAATTCTTCTGGTCTTCCATGAAAAGAAAAGCCGATATGCCTTATTGCACCACTCTTCTTTTTCTCTTCGATAAAATCTAGAATTCCAAAATCTTTTAAGGTCTCCCATGATTTCAGACTGTCCAGCATGTGCATCAAATAATAATCTATATAATCAGTGTCAAGTCTTTCAATTTGTGTATCGAAATATTTATTAATTTGTTCTGCTTTGTTAATCAGAAATGCAGGTAATTTATCAGCTATATATACTTTTTCACGAATACCATTCTTCTTAATAATTTTTCCTAGGACCACTTCACTTTTTCCACCATGATAAGGATAAGCTGTATCATAATAGTTAACACCCTTATCATATGCATACATAATCTGTTTTTCTGCTAACTCTTCATCTATTCTATTACCCTTAGTAGGAAATCTCATACATCCATATCCAAGTACAGACAAATCTTCCGCACCTTTTACCAAATTTCTATATTGCATAACAACTCCACCTTTCCAATTATTTATTATAAATATATACCATTTATATATAATCATAAACTACATATCACGCCAAAACATATACAAATCACGCAAACATTCTTTTATATCAAAATACATTTAATGTCACGATTTTCTCATTTCAGGGTATACATATACTAATAATGTCCAAAAGGAGGCCAAAATATGGCTAGGAGAATTGTTTTTACTATCCTTGTATTATCTCTATTCTCTTTAGTAGGATGTAAAAAAACTGTTGAAGAAGAAATTGTTCAGCCTAATGTACCAGTAAAAGTCATCGAAATCATTGAACAAAGTAGATCTATTGAACTTATATATACAGGAGTCGTCGTGCCAGAAGATGTAATTAATTATAGTTTCAAATCTACCGGGAGAATTAAATCTGTTAATGTACAATCAGGTGATAATATCACTAAAGGTGATATTCTTGCAACACTAGATTCTACAGACCTTGATTTACAAGTAGACGCTTTAAAGGCTCAAGCTACAGCTGCTTATGGCGATGTGAAAAAGGCCCGTGAGTCATTTAATTATGCATCCAGTCAACTAAGTAAAACGAAAGTTTTATTTGATTCAGGCAGTGTTTCACAAGATACCTTAGATCAAGTGCAGCTTAACTATGATATTGCAGATAATACTCTTAAACAAGCTCAACAATCATACAACTCAGTAAAAGCTAATCAAAAAATCACTGAAAATCTTGTACTTGATACCAATTTAATTGCCCAATCATCGGGAACAGTACTATCTGTTAATTATGAAATCGGAGAATTAGTTGGAGCAGCACAAGCTGTTGTTACTTTGAGAAGTAAAGCCAAAACCGTCAACGTAGGTTTATCTCAAAAGGATGCAGATATAGTAACTAAGGATACTCCTGTTTGTATAAACTACAATGGTAAAAAAATTGAGGGCGAAATAAGCCAACTGGACGCTATGCCTGAAAGAGCCACTAGAACTTATCTTGTAAAGGTACGTTCTGAAAGCGAAGATTTAAAACTTGGTAGATTGACTGAAGTATGTTTCCAACTAGGTCAAAAAGAAGGTATTTGGATACCTATTCAAAGTATTCTATCTGAAGGTGAAAAATTTGTTTATGTAATTAAAGATGGACGAGCTTTTAAAAGAAGCGTTGAAGTCATTAATATTTCAGGATTTCAGGCTGAAGTAAGAGGTCTAGATTCTGGAGAACAAATGGTTGTATCTGGCATGAAGAGCCTGTCAGATGGTGTAAGTATAGAAATAGTTAAATAAGGGAGGCATAAAAATGATTAAATTGATACGATCAATGATAAATAACCGTGCTATCTCCCTAGTACTAGTAATACTAATCGCACTTAGTGGTGTTTTTGCATACTACTATTTACCTAGGCAAGAAAATCCAGATGTTTCTTTCCCTGTTGCTATGATAATAACACCCTATCCTGGTGCAAGTGCAACTGATGTACAAGAATTAGTACTTAAAAAAATTGAAGATAAATTTTCTGAAGTTAAGGATGTTGATCAAATAACAGCAACCGCAAAATCTGGCATGGGTATTACAGTAATACAGTTTACAGATAAGGCTGAAAATGACAAAGCCATGCAAGATGTAAGAAACACAATGGCAGATGTAAAATCTGAACTACCTAGTGGTGCCCTTGATAGCATAATTGATACAGATATTATATCAACCGCCGGCATCTTGATAAGTCTTTCTGGAGAATCTTATTCTTATCAACAACTTGCCTCATTTGGTGAGAAGTTTAAAAAAAGGCTCTCAAATATAGACGGCATTACAAAATTTGAAATCGAAGGCGAACTGGAAAAGGAAGTAAGAATTGATATTGATATCAATCAACTAAATGCAATCGGTTTATCTATTGAGGATATAAATCAGATTTTGTCCGCAAGAAATGTTGAAATCCCACCTGGTTTTTTAAAAGGTGATGGTTCAAAAATTACTGTAGAAGCTACGGGTTCATTTGCTGAAATCGATGACATAAGAAATACTGTATTATTTGTTTCACAAGAATCTGGTATAACACTTCGCTTAAGAGATATTGCGGATGTTAAAATTGCTATAGAAGAAGATACAGAAAAATTCCTTCAAAACGGTAATAACTCAGTACTTTTGACTGGTTTTTTCCAAGAAGGAAAAAATATAGTAATCATAGGTCGTGATGTAAGGGAAGCCCTTGACGAGGTAAAAAAATCACTTCCTGAAGACTTAATTATTGAAGAAGTTGTATATCAACCTGAAGATGTATCTACTTCAGTAAACGATTTTATGATGAATTTACTAGTTGGTGTAATTTTAGTAATAATTGTAGTATTTTTCGGTATGGGTGCAAGAAATGCAATCGTTGTTTCTACAGCTATTCCCCTTTCAATACTAATTACTTTTTCAGCTATGTATGCCATGGATATATATATACATCAGATGTCTCTTACGGCATTAATTATAGCGCTAGGTATACTAGTTGATAACGCAATTGTAATCAGTGATGGAATTCAAGTAAATATTGATAATGGTCAAGATAATCTCAATGGGTCTATAGATGCAGTAAAAAAAGCTGCTATCCCTGTTTTTACTGCAACATTAACAACTATAGCGGCAATATCTCCTCTAATGGGAATGCCTGGTGGTGCTGGAGAATTTCTTATTTCAATACCTTTAGTACTAATAATATCAGTTATTGCCTCATATGCAGTTGCAATGATTGTAATGCCAGTTCTAGGGGAATGGATTTTTAAAGCTGCAAAACCTAAAAAGACTAAGAAACGTAATCTTATGAGAGAAAGTTTTGAAAAACTACTTGATATAGGACTAAAATTCAGGTTAGTTACTGTGATTTCTATATTCATAGTCTTCTATCTAGTGATTAGTCAAATTATGCCCAAGTTACCTTCAGAATTTTTCCCATTTGTTGAAAAAGACTTAATGTATATTGATATAACTAATGAGCTTCAAGGAGATTTTGAGTCTACAGAATCCTTAGCTAATCAAGTGGTTGAACTTTTGTCGGACGATCCTGAAATAACCAGTTATACAGTTGCTATAGGTAATGGTATGCCAAAATTTTATATTTCCATGCCTGTTGCCACACCTTCATCTGACTATGCTCAAATGGTTCTAAAATACAATTTGGACACTGGGGAAAATTCTAGATTTAAAGATAGAAAAATGTTTTCAAATTATCTTCAAAATAAACTTGATTCCAAAATTGCTGGAGGAACGATAAAAGTTAATCTTCTACAAAATGGCCCTCCATCAGACGCTAAAATAATTTTACGAGTAAGTGGTGAGAACTTCGATAGATTAAAAGAAGTAACATTCTTAATTGAAGAAGAAATGCGTAAAATTGAGGGAATCATAAATATTCGTGATGATATTAAACCTGAAACCTTACAGTATAATGTTGCTATAGATACTGAGAAAGCAAATATGATGGGTATATCAAATTATGATATCCAAAGACAAGTTAATCTTGCACTTTATGGATCAGTCCCAACCGTTTTTAGAAAAGATGGTAAAGAATTTAATCTTAATCTAAAAACAGATATTTCATCACCTGAACAGCTTGAAAATTTCAACATTAAATCTTCTGTATCAGGTAACAAAACACTGTTAAAACAATATGCTGATGTTACTTTTTCAACCAAAGTTGATACTATAAAAAGATTTGACAAAGAGATGACCACAACAATCCTTGCAGATCCTGCACCTGGATTTGATTCTGCAACACTTACTGGATTAGTTGAAAATGTTGCACTTCCAAAAGTAAACATGGCTGGTGCTAGGGTTACCTTCGCTGGAGAAAGAGAGGATATAGCAGAAAACTTTGGAGTAATAGGACAATTGGCTATATTTGCTATAGCATTGATATATGTTATTTTAATGGTACAGTTTAGATCCTTCACGCAACCAATAGTAATATTAATGACAATACCATTATCACTTATAGGTTCTATCATAGGTTTATTCCTATTAAATCAACCATTGTCATTAACAGCTTTTCTAGGAATAATTGCTCTAATAGGGCTAGTTGTTAAAAATGGTATTCTCCTAATAGAGTATATAAACGAAGCTCTTGATAATGGAATGTCAGTTAAAGATGCCTGTGAAGATGCCGTAGACAAGAGATTCAATGCAATCATATTAAGTGCAATGACAACTGTAATGGGACTATTCCCACTTGCTATTGGAGGAAGCAGTCTTTTCGCACCAATGGCTATATCACTAATGGCTGGCCTGTTAGTATCTACAGTACTAACGATGGTTGTAGTACCAGTTATGTTCAGTCTTTTATATGATTTATTAAAGATGTCTAAACTGCCTAAGTTGAATTAATATATATAAGTGGAGCGAAATTAGTCGCTCCACTTTTACTTACAATCCAGAAAATTATATTTCAAGTTTTTCCACAATGGTGCATTTATATACTAACATTTTATTACATGATTTCTATCATAATCATAAAGCCAATCTTTTCTAAGATTATATACTCCACGTAATAATTCACCACTCTCAGCTCCTATATCAAGACCCCTATCGTCATAAAAGTTATAAGCAATACTTAAGTCATCATTTAATATATACACTTCATCACTTATACTAGGACTTCTACCAATATCTTGACGACAAATTCTTTTAATAAGCTCATAGTAATGAAAATCCTTTTTATCAAGTCTTACTAAAGTTCGAACAGTAAGCAATGTATCATCATCCCCATATATATAAGGAAAAACTTCAGAAATCATTTCTATATTTTCAACTTCAAAACATTCCAACACTTCATCATTTAAAGACCATCTTTCAATATCAACTTTCCCCTTTTCTTCTATTGAATTTATAACTACTGCAAATTTTTCAGCATCCTCAAATAAATCTAGAAAAAGAGTTATTGCTTTTTCTACAGCATTATCAAAATATTCTAAGGTTCCAATATCAATCCCTTGTGTTCTAGTATCAAATCTAAGACCATAGTTTGATTCATAAAATAATGGCATTTTAAAATTAGTCCATTCTATTGATTTAATAAAATTATGTATACTCATACTCATGCACCTTCCTAAAATTCTTATATTAATAGGATACTTAAGTTAACTTGAATTTTCAATAGATTCATAGACTATTGTCTTATTTACTTTGTCATAAACAAAGTGTTACAATTAGAAAGCATGTCACTATCAGATAGAAAAAATGGAGGTTTTTATGAAAAATTTATTCATTCGTAGAAAGTATTCTATGAAACATATTATCAGCATAGTCTTGTCCTTACTATTAATTTTTTCGAACATCCCATTAGTTTTTAAGGTAAATGAAAAAAATGTAACAGCAACTCAGTTGGGACATGTTAAGTTCTTTGAAGAAGATATCTCTAAACACCATACAAGGATAGCATCCTTCAATGCCCTACATCTAGGTTGGGATAATGACAAAGACTATAAAAAAATGGCAAGTATCATCAATAATTTTGATTTAGTTGGCATTGAAGAAGTAATGAGCCCTAAAGGGCTTGAAGAAGTGGTGAATATACTTAATGAAGTTTCAACAAGTAAATGGAGTTATCATATAAGTAATAAAAAAGTAGGAAGAAGTACATACAAGGAGTACTACGGATATATATATAATGACTCAGTAGATTTTATATGTAGCAATGGCTTTTATCCTGATAAAAATGATTTATTCGAAAGAGATCCATACGGAGCAACATTTAAAATTGGAAAAGTTGATTTCACATATGTCCTACTCCACAGTATTTTCGGAGATTCCAAAGAAGTCAGAATGAAAGAGAATTCAAATCTAGATAAAGTTTATAATTACTACCAAAACAATAATAAAATAGAGGATGACATAATAATAGGAGGCGATTTCAACCTATCAGCTGACTACCCAGCATTTGATCTAACAAAAATAGATAAAATAAACTATGCCCTAAATCCAGTGCTAAAAACATCAATAGGAAACAAAGGACTAGTATCAGCCTATGATAATATATTCTACTCAAAACACACAAAAGAAATAATTTCAGCAGGTGCATATGATTTCACTAATTCAAACTTCCCATCAATAAGAAAAACCGTTAGTGACCATATCCCTGTGTTTATTGTTTTAGACACTTCTGAAGATGATGATGGGATTGGAGCAAAAATTGTAATAAGCGTCCCAAAAGAACAGGAAAACATCGAAGAACCATCAGATATTGATGCTATTATTGAGAAAAACACTAATATTACAGAGGATCCTGTGCATGTTATAAAACTGAGCAATGATGGTCTCGAGAAATAAAATTTCAATTTTATTAAAAGATACTGTATTTTCTATATTTTTTCAATTATTATTCTAAAATGCATGCGTAAAAATAACACTAAAACGAAAAGTTTTAGTGTTACTTATTCCCTAACATTCCAAATCAAAATTTTCACCCTGAAAATAACCACGGTCGGGATTATAAAAATAATCCCACTAGTCACAAAATAATGCAGTAAATTTTGTACTAGACATTCAAGCCAGCTTGAATACTAGACGCAAATAATTCTTGAAGGATGCTTTTTGATGAATCAAAACCGTAAATATAAATGAATAGTGACATTTCAATTTATATTTACTAGCTTAATTAGACAGGGCAGTCATTAAATGACTGCCCTAAATAATTAATTATGCTTCCCAGTTATGATAAACGTTCTGAACATCATCATTATCTTCCATAAGGTCGATAAGCTTTTGCATGCTCTTAATGTCTCCTTCATCAGTTAACCGAGTCATTGTTTGAGGAAGGTATCTAAGCTCTGCCATTGAGAATTCATATCCTTCTTCTGTTAAAGCATCTCTCACCGATGCAAAATCAGATACTGATGTGTAGATTTCGTAGTGATCATCTTCTACTTGGAAATCTTCTGCTCCGGCTTCTATTACTGCCATCTCGATTTCTTCGTCATCCATTCCCTCTGCTTTATCTATTACAAGTACACCTAGATGATCGAACATAAATGATACACAACCATTTGTTCCTAGGTTACCATTTCCTTTTGAAAAATATGATCTTACATCTGCTGATGTTCTATTTGTATTGTCTGTAAGGCACTCTACAAGTACAGCTATTCCACCTGGGCCATATCCTTCATAAGTTAGCTCAGTAAATACCATACCTTCAAGCTCACCAGCACCTTTTTTAATAGCACGATCGATGTTATCATTTGGCATATTTGCTGCCTTTGCTTTTTCAATAGCAGATTTAAGGGCTGCATTATATTCTGGATCTGATCCACCATCTCTTGCTGCAACCATGATATATCTACCTAACTTAGTAAATACTTTACCCCTTGCTGCATCTTGCTTGTTTTTTCTGTTTACTATAGTTCCTATACGTCCCATTCTTTTTCTCTCCTTACTGAAACTTTGGGGGCATGCTTGGCATTACCCTTTTGTGTTCTGATCTTTTATTCATTCTTTCTATAATTGCTTTATCTTTTTCTGGTATTTCTTTACCCTCAATATAATCGTCGATCAGGTCATATGTAGTGCCCATTTCATCTTCATCAGTTTGACCTTCCCATAAACCAGCAGAAGGTTTTCTATCGATTACACTTTGAGGAACACCTAAATGTTTTGCCCATTCAAATACTTCTCTCTTTGTAAGACCAGCGATTGGTAAGATGTCAACTCCACCATCACCGTATTTTGTAAAGTATCCTGTTAACAGCTCTGCTGCATTATCTGTACCTACAACCAAATAGTTTTTACTATTTGCTATTGTATAAAGTGTACTCATTCTAAGTCTAGCTCTTAAATTTGCATCTGTTAATTGCATATTTACTCTATTTCTATCACCCATAGCCACATCTACTTTACCCATAAGTAAATCATGTGTATCTGATAAGTCTACTTCTGTATAATCAATATCACATGCTTTAGCAACAGCTTCTGCATCAGCCTTATCTTTATCATTACTTTTACATGGTAAAATAACACCCATAGAATCTTCTGGGAATGCCTTTTTAATAAGGAAACTTACTACTGATGAATCAATTCCACCAGATAGTCCAACAATAAGGCCATTTGTACCTGACTCTTTTACAACTTCTCTTAACCAATTTACTACTATATCTATCTTTTTTTCAATACTGACCATTAATACCACTCTCCATCATAATACTACATATTATATTATAATTATTTTATTCAATTAATGCAAATTGATGTATATACTCTACTTACGACTTTTTTATCATAAAAGTTATGGGCTTATACAATAAGAGTAAAATAAAAAATATAATAATATATTTATACATTCCTGGATCTATAAAAGATTCCATTACTGATTCATTTACTTTCCTTGCAACGAAAACAGCTGTAGGGCCATCGGCACCTCCGATTACCCCTACAGCTGATGCTGTATTATCAAGTATATGATCAATTATGTAAGTGATTATTACTGCTAACAAATCTAGCAATATATATTTTTTAAAGCTTAATTCCATGTCTTGCTCCTTAAAATAATGTATACATGAAATTATACCACTCTTATTATTTATCGTCACGATATTTTTGAGAAATTTCTATAAACTTCTCTTCCTTATTAAGAAATACATTAACTATCTTTGGATCAAAATGACTTCCACTTGCATCTATAATTATTTCTCTTGCTGTCTCATGGCTAAAGGCGTCTTTATAAACTCTTTTATTAACAAGTGCATCATATACGTCTGCTAATGCCATTATACGGGCACATAGGGGAATATCATACTCTTTCAATCCTTGTGGGTACCCACTTCCGTCCCATTTTTCGTGATGGGAATATGCTATTGTTAAGGCATAGTCAATATAATCACTTTCAGATAGCTGTTTCTTAACAACTTGAAGCATTTTCTTCCCATAAACTGTGTGTTCTTTCATTTTTTCAAATTCTTCTTTAGTCAACTTATCCGGTTTGAGCAATATTTCATCCTTAACACCAACCTTACCAATATCATGTAAGGGAGCTGAACGTACAAGATTATCAATATTTTTTTCTACTAAAATTTCTGAGTCACCTATTTCCCACAAACCATCACAAAGAATCTCTACGTATTTTTTTGTACGTGTAATGTGCTGGCCAGTCTCTGGATCTCTTGTTTCAGCAACTGCAGCCATAGAATATATGGTTGCATCTTTTAAATTTTCAATTTCTCTTGTTCTTTCTTTTACTTTTTCCTCTAATATTTGATTTTGCGACTTGAGAAATTTTCTTGCCTTCATTAACTCAATATGGGTACTAATTCTAAGCTTTACCTCTTCAATTTCAAAAGGCTTTGTAATATAATCAACAGCACCAAGTGAAAAGCCTTTTGATTTTCCTTCCATATTTGAAATTGCTGACATAAATATTACAGGAATATTCTTTAGTTTTTTATTCTTCTTAATTTCTTTAATAGTTTCATACCCATCCACTTCAGGCATCATAATATCAAGTAGTATTAAGTCTGGTGTTACATCCTCAAGTATTTCTAGGGCCTCAACACCATTCAAGCTAACATATAGTTCATATTCCTCTGCTAGTGTACTGACTAATATATCAATATTGGTTTCCGTATCATCTACAATAAGTATTTTATCCATGTGTTAATCACGCTCCATTATCTTTTCTAAAGCATCTTTATATTTATATCTTTTAATAGATGATATTATTTCATCATAGTCTTCAAATATCGGATGAATATTATTTTGAAGCTCTAAAAGATACTTATTTATGTCCTTAACACTCCTTTTCTTCAATGCATCAATCATATGTTTTTTTATCTCTTTAGCCTGATCATCGCTTATTTCTATTTCTTTACCTTCTTTCCTTATATCAATTTTTTCTAATTCATTTGAAATTGAAATAATAATTGAATCATTGCTATCAATATCTATCAAATGAAACTCTTCTCTTTTGATTAGATTTTCTGTTTTTATACACCAGTTATAGATTGCATCAATACTTAAATTGCCCGAGTGTCCTTTTATTTTATGAACAACTTGTTTTAATATATCGTACTCCCCTTCTGCTAGGCTTTTTTTCATTATCTCCTTTTCAGCACTGAAGTCAGTTAAGAAATTCCTTACAGATTGAATAAATAGTTCTTTATTCCAATGAAATCTCTCTATTGCCCTATTTACATCAATTCCATTTATTTCAAACACTTCACTCTTGATAGTATTACTTACTCCTTTATTCTCTACCTTATAGTCTTTTAGGATTTTAAGTAAGTATTTTTCCATCAAGTTCATATCAACTGGTTTTCCTAAGAAACCATTTAAATCTCCCTCGTTTATCTTCCTAGAAACAATCTCCTCTTCCTTTGCACTCATCATTACAATAGGTAATGCTTTGTTAATTTTTCTGATTCTAGAACTACATTCAAAACCATCCATTACAGGCATTTCAATATCTATGATTGCCATATCAATCTTGTTTTTGTCTATATTTCTTATCGCTTCTATTGGGTCGGTATATTTGTATACTTCAATGCCTCTTCTTAGCAGGAAGTTTCCTATCATTTCAGTATTGAGACTACTATCATCTAATACCAATACATTTGCTCCCTTGTAATTATATTTATTATTTTCCTTTTCTTCCTCATCATTGACATCAAACAAGTTATACAAAATATCATTGAATAGGGAGTTATCAATTGGTTTATAGATAAAACTATCAATACCCGCTTCACGACATAGACTAGTCAAATCATTGTTGTAAAATGATGTTACCAAGACTATCTTGCAATCCCTATACTCTTTAATATTTCTGATGTTTTTTGCTATTTCCAAACCATCCATTTTTGGTATATTCCAATCAACAACCACGATATCAACTTCAGGGTAATCTTTGGTCAAATAATCGATTACAGACTCTCCCTCTGTAAAAGATTTCACCTTAAAACCGATATTCTTTAAGGATATATCAAGTATTTGTCTCGAAATAGTATCATCGTCAACAATTAGAGCATTTTTGTTTATAAAAAAACTGTTTGATCTCAGCATTTGTTTTTTCTTTATAACTTCAATAGGGATAGAAATATCGAACTTTGTCCCTATACCTTTTTTTGATTTTAAATTTATTTTACCATTTAGCTTTTTAATCAGTCCCCTTAGTACAGACAAACCTATACCTATACCCCCATAGTGTTTTGTCGGAGAAAGATCCTCTTGAATAAACTCATAGAAAATATCATTGATTTTATCTTTTTCAATACCTACTCCAGTGTCTTTAACTGATAAAATCAATTTATCATCACTTAAATTGACAAGAATATTTATCTCGCCTTCCTGAGTAAATTTATGGGCATTGTCAAGTAAGATATCTAAGCATTTTGTAATTATTCCTTTGTCACCTACATAGTATCTAGGAATATTGTCTTCGATTACCGTATTAAACACTACTCCTTTGTCATAGCACTTAACAATATACTTATTGCTCAAGGATTCAATAAGCTTGTATAGATCAAATTCTTCATTTTGAACAATAATATTATCTTGTAAAATATTATTGAAATCAACTAACTTACCCAAAACTTCCTTCATCTGATCAACAGCATTTTTCATTTTACCAAGCTTATCTCCAAAACTGTCACATCCAAGTTTAGTAATACTGTCAATAGTTGTTGAAAGGTAATTCAACGGTGTTCTAACTTCATGATTTAGATTATTTATTATTCCAATACGATTGTCTGTTATTGATTGAATATATATCTTATCGTTAAATTGATCTGTAATATCTCTGGCTATCCAGACTACATTATCTGTACCTTTAATAGGAGCGATATAACTAACTACATGTCTTTTTTCACCATGAAGCATTAATTCATATTCATAATGTATGCTTTGCTTAGTATCTAATACTTCTCTTGTTTTTCTTATGAACTCTTCTGCCAATCGAACATTAAGTACTTCCTTGACATTTTTACCTATCATTTTTTCCTTATTGCCAAAAATCATATTTTGCTCTCTATCCTTATTTACGATTATATCTACATAATCACCTTCACGATTTCTTATAATAATCGCATCTGGAATTGCATCCACTAGGGCACAGCACATACTTGCTTTAGAAATGTCGCTATCCTCGGGACCACCTATAAGATATGAATATTCTATAGTTCTGTCTATGAGTTTATTTATTGTCAATTGTGTCATATTGCTACTTAAAAAAATATATACATCACTATACTCCTTACAAATATTATCATTTTCTTCTTCTTCACCAACAATTATTGTAACTGTACTTTTACTAATTATGCTTAATTCTTGGCAAGAAATCATGTCTGTTTCTGTAATTAAAACTGGTTTTTTTATATGTGTTTTAGATAACAAATCAGATATAGTTTCAATTTTTGTAACATCATATTTATGTAAGTATTTGAACCATTTTGCATATGTGTCATTACTCAACATAACCATTATATTTTTATCCATAAAATCACTCCATATCAAAGTATATGAGCCATTTAGCTATTATTCTCCTTAGATATTTTTTACCACAAATTTTAAGTTTAATTCATTCTTCTTGTGATTAATATATTAATTATTTTTATTTAATTTGTATCTATATTAATAAAAGAGGGTATCAATATCTTATGAATAATAATATAATTGATTGTAGACCAATTTTTACATCATAAAATATTTCATTGGGAGGAACATAAATGAAACTTAAGGTTTTTGATTTCATTGAAGATGTATCAACATACTTAGAGGAAATCACAGATGATTTACAAAAAGCTTCTGGACTTATTAAATATAATATAGAAAATCTCCTAAAAAACTCTTCAGGTGACTATCTTAATATCAATGCAAGGGTAAAGTCTCCTAACAGTTTAAAGGAGAAGATTCTTAGAAACAATTATTATAAAATTTACGATGATCCTGAAAAGCTAATTAGCAACTTATCAGACTTAATCGGTGTCCGTATTGAATGTAACTTCATTGAAGATGAAGATAAAATATATCATATTATTAATAAGCACTTTAATCTCATAGACGAAAATGGTTTATTCTATAATGACTCTAATCCCAACCTAAGATTGATTCTTTCAGGTAAACAGCCTCAAAAACAGAAAAACGGATTTTTTATTTATAGAATTGACGGAGTATATATTTACAACACCCGTCATTATAATTTTGAGTTGCAGATTAAGTCACTTGTTAATGTTTTCTGGGGAGAAATCGAACATAAGATTATTTATAAAAATAATAACTATTTGCTGCTTGATACTTTCCTTAGGGATATATTAGGTTCTATTAAGAAAAACCTAGCTATGATTGATAGACAATTAATGCTTATCCATAAGGAGTTTAACAAATCTGAGGTAAGTAATAACTCTGAACAAAAAGTAGAGATCGAAGGGATTTTATCAAAATTCATACATTCTGCCATGTCTAAGGCAATGTATGAAAGTATTGGCTTTGTAGTAGATTTTAAAAACTCTTGCGATACTATTATGAAATATATTTTCAGATCAAACGCTGCAAATAATGTAAAAGATTATAATAAAATGATGATTGCAACCTTTACAAGACTCAACGAAATAACTGCTGAACCAATATCATTTAATACCAATATTGAGTTTTCAAGGGATATTGAATTCAAAGATGAGTTTTCTCAAATAATTGGAGAAACAATTTTGCAGTATATCAACAAAGACTTTCAGTGGTATATATTCTTTAGAATTTTATTTGAAATTGAGTTAGGAAATAATGCTGAAGATTTTGAAACTTTTATAGAATATCTTAAGAATCGTTTTAAAGATTCATTCCAAAATGAAAACTTAAAAGCAAACTTTTCTAGTGAAGAAATTGCTACTATTAAAAACGATTTGCTGGTTACAATAGCTAAACAATTTAAAAGAATCCAGGATATAGACTTTGTATATGATCATAGTATAGAAGAAATAATAAATGTGCTTACACAAATTGAAAATGTTTTAACTAGTCCTTATATGAATTATGATAATTGGCATGGAAATAGAGATATCTATCTTAACTTTTTCGCCCTTAAAATACTGGCTATTTATAATGTCAATTTGAATGTTGTGGAAATTTTGCAGTTTATCGATAAGGTAGTCGAAAGTGATTCAAACATTATAATTAATGAAAAAGTAATGGATTTCATAAATTCTATTAGACACTTATCAGAAATTGATGCAAAATCCGCACTTAAACTATTTAGATTTGGTTTATTTAAAGATAGACCATTTGACCATCACATACCTGATAATTTTGTTTAAGTTTATTATAATAAAAACCTGTCAATCGACAGGTTTCAGAGTGTAGACAAAGTCAACACTCTCGTTAAGCAATATATTGAAAACCTCAATATATGTGAAGCAGGTGCATTCGCACCGTTAAGCATCTATTATCATAGACGTGAAGCGGCATTTTTCTAAAATGCTGTACAAGGAAACCTTGCTACGCAAGCTAGAATTTCAAAGCTTGTGATAGCAAGGTTTTTAAGTACTTCTCTTATATAAGTATTTCCCCTAAGGGAAATTACCTTGTACGTAATTCGAAGAATTCCTACTTAACAATGAATTGATAAATTCATCGCTTCACAGGAATAAAATGACCGCTTAACGTTATGATTCATCATAATGCTCAACCAGACTGTAGTTTCTCTACAGTCTGAAAACCTGTCCTTCGACAGGTTTTCTATTTTTCGTACAACTTTTTAATTTTAAAATACCCTACTGCAAAACATAAAATTATCTGGAGAATAAATGCAGTAACAGTAATAGCATTTATAGTTACAATATCCTCATTATTCATTATATAAGGTATCAATGTAATAACCATTACCACTGTAGAAATCGCTCCAGGAAGGAACAATAATTTTTCAGAATAATTTTTCACTAAAGAATAAATAATTTTAGATATACTATTAGTTAAAACAATCACTACTAATACTATTGCTACAATGAATACATAATTAATATTTTCAATCATTTGTAAACCTCCTAATACCAATACTATACACAATTTAAGATATCAATGCAAAAAATTTACTAAATCTTAACCAGATTTCACTAGTCCTAGGGTCCTAGTTTATAGTATAATTATTTCCATTGGAGTTAAAGGGAGGGATACATATCAATAAACAAGGATTTACTTTAATAGAATTAATTATAGCTTTGGCTGTAATGTCTGTAATATTATTAATTGCTATTCCAAACTATTCAGCAACCCTCGACATAAGTAAAGAGAAACTCTGCGTTAATCACCGACATGAAATTATGGATGATTATAAGATATTTAGTTTTACAGATAAGGATTTAACCCTTGAAAAGTTTGTAGAAAACAGCGATAAATATTTTGATAAGGAGCTTAAATGCCCTTCTGGAGGAACTTACTCGGTTGTAGATGGTGAAATTATTTGCTCAATTCATGGAAAAATTGATGAAACTCTCAAAGATACAGTTAAATATGATTTTTCATCAGATGACTTTGCCATGGATCAGTTGGCTAACCCTATCACAAATAGAGAACTTGAAGACTGGGAAATAGTTGAAAAAGATGGAAAGAAATATCTTTCAAATAAAAAGACCGGGCAAAACAGAATCTTCTTGGAGAATGATTATTCTCAATATTCTATAACTAGTAAACTTGCTCTTGGTGGAGACATACTACACGGCAACGGAAACACAAAACGTGGTCGAGGCTACGGAATTTCATTTGAAACTTCAACAGATAAGAATGGTAATGATACAGGTTATATATTCCAGTTTGATTCTGGATACAGTACTGGAAAGTTTCTGTTTAGAAAAAGAACAAATGGACGAGAAAGTTCACCATTCCTAGTTATTGAACCAAGTGATGTTATACCAGGCTTTACAAATAATTATTGGACTGATGAACATGATGTAAAGGTTGATGTTACCGATCATAGTCCAAATAAAAAACAAGTAAAAATTTATATCGATGGCACTGAAATAACAAATGGAAAAGAAGTTATAGTTGACTCTTTAGACAAAGAAAAACAAAACTATGTTGGAATTAGAACATGGGACAAAAGTACAGTATATGCAGAATCACTTGAATACGGTGAGATAAAAGAATAGACAAATTTAATCCCCCTTGGAAAATTCCAAGGGGGATTTTGATTGATAGTCCACAGTTTAAGTAGCCGTTGATCGTTGGTCGGAAGTTCAAGATCTTAGTTTAAGTCGCTCTTGTCAGTTGAGCTAATAAAATTGAAATTGAAATGCTCCTATTCATTTAAATTTTATGGTTTTGCTTCAGCAAAAAGCATCCTTTAAGGTTTATATGCATATAGAGTGATTTTTTTTCAGTATTAGTAGCCCTTACAGGACAAATCAGGCCATATATTAGCATCACTCTCCTGACAGGCCAGACTTTATTCTGGGTCTTTTTTATTTATGACCACATCTTAAGTCGCTCTTGTCAGAATAGCCGTGACATCCATATAGAGTGATTTCTCAGTATATTGTAACCGTTGATCGTTGGTGGTAGGTCGTAGATCGGAAATTCAAGACCTTAGTTCAAGTCACTCTTCTCAGTAAGACATTAAAATCGAGAATAGATTTTAATAGTCATCCTATCTACTATCTACTAACTACTAACTACTAACTACCAACCGCTATCTACTAATCCTAAATAATCATATCTCTCCCACTATTTTTTGCTTGGTAGAGTCTTTGATCTGCTATATCAATTATGCTTTCAACGGATGCTCCTTTGTGGAGTACTTCATCAGCATCTGCTACTCCTGCACTAAAAGTAATTCTTATTTCTTTTCCGTCATATACGAAGGTATGTTCCCTCAATCTAGCTAGTATCCTTCTCATAATATTTACTGAATTCTCTCTATTTGAGTTCTTGCATATTACAATAAACTCCTCACCACCATATCGGGCTACGATGTCATATGATCTTAGGCTATCTACAAGAATATCTGAAAACTCTTTTAAGATATAATCTCCGCACAAATGTCCGTAGTTATCATTTACTTTTTTAAAATGATCTATATCTACTAAAGCTATGGAGAAATCATTTTTTTCCCTATTATACTCTTCTAGCATATGGGATAGGTATTCTATGAAGTATCTTCTGTTATACAAACCTGTCAATGAATCCTTAATTGACACTTCCCTGATTTGCTGCTGCATTAGCTTTAATTCAGTAATATCTGTATGGGTTCCAAACATTCTTAAAGGTTTACCATCTTCACTCCAATGGGTTACCTTACCCTTCGAAAGAATCCAAATCCAGTTTCCGGATCTATGCCTCATTCTAAATTCAGCCTCATAAAATTCTGTTACCCTATCGAAATGTTCATTAAAAAGAATTTGAGCCTTAACGTAGTCATCCATTTGAACGAATTTCTTCCATGTATTAATTGTTATTGGACTTAATTCCTCTACAGTATAGCCTATTATCTCTGCCCACTTGTCATTAATTATCATTTTATCTGTTATTAAATCCCACTCCCAAGTACCTGCTCTAATACTATCTATAATATGCTCAAGTCTTAATTTCTGCTCATTCACAACTTTATATAGATTTACTTGTTCTGAGACATCTACAAACACTGAAACTAATAACTGTCTTCCATCAGAAATAATTATCTCGCCAAAAAGAATTCCATCAATAACCGTACCATCAGATTTATTTACCCTAACTGAAATATTCTTAATTTCTACACCGTTTAGTATTTGTTTTTTTACAGACTCATAGGAAACATTGTCTTTAAAAATCTTAACTTTTCTAACATTCTTGCCTATTATATCCTCCCTAGCATATCCCAAACTTTGGAGAAAAGAATCATTTACATCTACGAATAAATAATCTTCGATATCTGTAATAGCCATAGGTGCTGGATTATTTCTAAATATTTTAAGAAACTTGTTTTCTAGTTCTTTCTCATGTTCTATATTCTTCAGTACTGTGAATATACAAGAATCTCCATTATATTCACCCTTCCATATTTTTATTTTAGCGGCAAACTTAATTTTTTTTATTTCTACAACTAACTCCGATTTATATATATCCCCACTGGATATTGTATCCATTACTTTTTCCAATTTACTTTTATCAAGGGGAAATTCGAAAATACTTTTCCCAAGTATTTCTTTTGAAGCACATATTTTTTCACAAAATTTCTTATTTACATAGATGACTTTCCCTTCTTCATCCGAGATTAAAAGCATACCATCTACAGAGTTAAAAAATGACTTAAAATTACTTTCATACACCTTCAACAAATTTCTTTCAAGCTCTCTCTCGTAGGTTGAAGAAATCATAAATGCTACAGTACTAACTAAATCAATCTCCTTCTCTGTCCAAAATCTATTTTTACTACATTCATCTACACCAACAAAACCAACCTGATTTCCTTCTACAATTACTGGAAATACAACAATTGATTTAATTTCTTGTATACTCAATATCTCAACTACATCTTTGGGTAAGTTATGAATATCATGTTCGACAATTTTCCCTTGTATATCTAACATCTTTTTCCATGAAGAAAACTGTTTATAATCTAAATCCTGAAGATTGTCAATTTGGGGAATTACCCCCTCATTACACCACTCATGGGTATTACTAGTCGTACTTCCATCTAGACTATCTAAAAAAATATATATGCGACACACATTTAGTGATTCACCTATCATTTCTAAAACATCATTTACTTTTTCATTAAAATCAGAGTTTTCGATAAATTTCATAGCTATTTCATTAATAACAGTCATTTAAAACACCTTCTTCTCCATGAAATTAATTATTAGAATAATAAATTTATACCCATTACATAGAGGAAAACTTCATAAAAAAAAACATTCCACAAATCGAAGCCACTGAAAAAGTACCTACGGTTGATTCTCATCTACAATATGTTGGGTTCCATAGTTGAAAGGAAGGTACATATTGTGGTATAAGAATTTCAAATAGAACTTTTTCAGTGGCCTGCACAAATCAGTGGAATGTTTCAGAATGTAGACAAAGTCTACACCCTCGTTAAGCAATATATTGTAAATCTCAATATATGTTAAGCAGGTGCATTCGCACCGTTAAGCATCTATTTCCATAGACGTTAAGCGGCGTTTTTTAAACGCTGTACAAGGAAACCTTGCTACGCAAGCTAGAATTTCAAAGCTTGTAATAACAAGGTTTTTAAGTTCTTTCTTATATAAGTATTTCCCCTAAGGGAAATTACCTTGTACGTAATTCGAAGAATTACTGCTTAACAATGAATTGATAAATTCATCGCTTCACAGGAATAAAATGACCGCTTAACGTTATGATTCATCATGATGCTCAACCAGACTGTAGTTTGTCTACAGTCTAAAACATTCCACAAATCAGTGGAATGTTTTAATTCTATAACTTAAATTTACTAATAGAACTTTGAAGATTTTCAGCTAGTTCAGCAAGATTTTCACTAGCTCCAGCTATTTCTTCAATTGAGGTTGACTGTTGTTGTGTTGATGCAGATGCTTCTTCAGTACTAGCAGCATTTTCTTCAGCTATGGCCGAAAGTGATTCTATTACTCCCATAATATTTTCTCTTCTTTCTTCCATTAGATTAGTACCTTCTGCAAGTTTGCCTGTTGCGGCTTCTGCTTTAGATATTGCTATACTCATTTCTTTATACTTTTCATAAGTATTATTAACACTTACACTTTGGTCTTTTATTATTTCACTTACTTCCCTAACTTTTACAACCGCATTATTCGAGTTTGACTTTAATTCATCAACAATTACATCTATATCTTTAGTTGACTTCGTCGATTGCTCTGCCAATTTCCTTATCTCATCAGCAACTACTGCAAAGCCTTTACCTGCTTCTCCAGCTCTTGCGGCTTCAATAGCTGCATTTAGTGCCAATAAATTAGTCTGTTCTGCTATACCTGCAATAACATTACTAGCTTGGTTAATTTTTTCAGAACTTTCATTTGTCTCTTCAATTACTCTACAAATTTCATCAGAAGCTTTTCCTGTGATATTTGTTTTGTCAAATAAGTCTTCAACTACTTTTAATCCCTCTTCTACAAGCATACCCACATTACCAGCTGCTTGACCAAGATCATCCATAGAGTGCCTACTTTCTATTATAATATTCCCTAAATCATTAATTTTTTCACTACCCATTTCTGTTTCTTTAGCTTGGTCCATTGCACCCGTCGCCAACTCATCAATAGTTCTAGCTACCTCTTCTGAGCTAACTGCTGATTGCTGTGACGTAGCCGTAAGTTCCTCAGAAGATGCAGAAACTTGTGAAGCAACCTCTTGAACTTCTTTAATTAGTTTTATAAAGTTAGTCTGCATAGTTGCCAACGCATTAGTCATTTCACCAACTTCATCTTTCTTATCTAAATACTTAATAGCATCATGGTTTTCATCAAATCTTAAATCATAATCCGATAGTTTAGAAATGACATCAGATAATGCCGTTATACTATCGACAGCATACTTACTATTTACGTATAGAATAGTACCCATTATCATACATCCCACTAGTATTAATATTCCTATTACCATTATCATAGATTTTATTTGCTTCATCATCTCATTAATAGGAACCATAACCATGTATGACCATTTTAAATCACTACCCGAAAAACTTACTGGATTATATAGTCTAATTACATCCTTATCTAAGTACTCTGAATAATCTTCTATTATAAAACTTTCGCCAGCATCAATTTTACTTAATATTTCACTAGCCTCTGATCCAGTAAACTCTTTACCTAAAGTATTCACTCTCTCAACATCAGGATGGGCTAATACAAGGCCATCTTCATTGATAAGCCTACCAAATCCAGTATCAAAAAGCTTTACTTCATTATTTATTTCCTGAAGTCTATTTAAACCAATGTCTAGTCCAATTACACCTTTAAACTCACCATTTATTATGATTGGCTGACTAAAAGTAATTGAAATAACTTTCTTACCATTTAAGGTGTATTCAGTAGGTTTCGATATTAAACTTCTTTTTGTTTCTTTTGGCACAGTATAGTAGGCTGCATCAAGTGATGTACAGATATCTAAGCTAGCACTGTCCCCTTCTTTACCCCAACAAGGTAAAAATCTACCATTTTCAGGGTCATTGCCCTTAACAGCAATATAACTTTCATCCTGACCATCTAGAGCATTTTCCTCAAATGCACTCCATGTATATAGATAATTAGGATTGCTCTTAATTACTTCCTCAAGTTTTTTTATTATGACATCCCTATTTACACCATCTGCCTCTATCATTGCTTCTACAATCTCTTTAAGTTCCAAAGCATCCCTATTGGCACTATTCATTATTGATTCTATATCCTTCGCTACTTCCATTGACCTATGTTTTAATATCTCTTTGTTGTCAGCCGTTATTGTTGTGTAAGTATTGTAAACTAAGTAACCCACGATTATTGATGCGATGAGTAGTATTACACCTAGATTTACAAATATTAGCCTCGTTTTTAACTTCAAATGTTTTCCCCCCTGTGATTTAGAACTGATTAAATTCAATCATCAAATCTACTTTTTCATCATTACTTTCATATAGATAATCGGTTTTGGTGATATTTGAAAAGTTTCTTAACTGAGAAGGTGTTAATCCATAAAACTCTTTAGTATACTTTATTAAGTATTTTGGATCCGAAAAACCTGATCTCAAGCCTATTTCAGTAATTGATGTGTCTGACGAAAGAATTAACCTGCAAGCATGTTCTACCATATATCTATATTTTAGTTTTCTAAAACTGCTGCCGTATCTTAGCTTGATGTCCTTCCTAAGGTGAGAATAACTTATATTCAACATTTTCGAAACATCCAGTAGTGAGTAATTTGAACACTCACCATCTGTTCTAAAAACGTTTCTGAATAAGTCTTTATACCTATTAGCTATTTTTGTTTCAAACTTTTTTAACTTATGTCCCATACTTATGTATTCAAAATTATGAAGCAAATATCTTAGCAACTCATCTGTAAAAGATTGAACCGTTCCCTTATTAGCTCCATTATTTACTTCATGAATCAAATTATCAATAATGTATTTCAAACCTTCGAACTTATTCTTGTGACATTCATTATCTAAAGCTGAGTTACACTGGAATACAACATTATCAAAATCATATACTTTACTTTTACAGTATGCATAATCAATTGACATTAATATAACCAAATTCACTTCACTAATCGCTTCTACAGAATGGATTTCACCTACATTAAAGACAATCACATCATCATTTTTTAGTATGTACTCGTTAGACAGAACCTTAACCCGTATATCCCCTTTAACAACCTTTAAAATTACAAGATTATCATGGAAATGATAGGGATGAAACGTCACTAATCTTAGTGAGCTACTAATAAAATTTTCTGACGCAAGCAAATTGAATTCCCCCTGTTTTATTTTTCATCCTATACCACCTAATTAACCACATGTAGTTTATTATACATTTTTTAAAATATTATTTCTTTGACATATCGGGGGTTTTACTTTACTGATAGAAAGATAGTACTTTTTTCCTATTTTTATCCGAAAATATAAAAGCAAGATACCTTATTGGCATCTTGCTTTACAAATGTTTTTTAGTGATTCAGGACCTTTCACTATATTTTTACGTATTATCATTTTTCCTTCTTCGCTTACAAAAACTCTCCATTCGATTAGACTAATCTCATTATTTACAATTTCTATACCATTAATCTTTCTGGGATGGATACAACATCCTGTATTAAAATAAGGTAAGTCACCATTTTTAGGAAATTTAGGCCTGTGAGTATGACCAATGATTATCGGAATTTTATGTCTTCTTATAAACTTATTGCAACGCTTTTCAATTTTATGCATCTTATGAACATTTTTCGCCGGACTTGCTGGATTCCTGAATCCAACTATATGCATGTATCTCCAAAAGTGTCTATTAAAAAATCTTGTGATTAACCACAACTGATCATTTATAAGGTCTCCCTGATGTCCATGAACTGCAAATAATTCAATCTCTTCATCTTGATTAATCAGTCTAATAGCCTCATGTACCTTTATATTTTCAAAAAGTTTTTCTTCTCTCTCATCATATTCGTTATAGTATCTCTGAAGATTTTTCGCAACATACCTAGGATACTTCAACTCCATATTGTGATTGCCATATAAAAATATAAATCTATTATCTTGATGGAATTTCTTAAGAATACCGTATATATCCCTATGGGCAAACCTTACATGTTTAAACTTTCCATGTTCCCAAAGTTCGTCACCATCACCTAGTTCTATATAAGTATATCCTTCATTTAAATAAGTATTTAAAGCATGATAATAAATGTATTGATTGTGGGCAAACTCATCGGATACAGAGTTATCACCCCTATGGACATCGCTAAACATTATAATTTTAGAATCTTTATCAAAAGGTACAATATCTGCATTAACGTATGAGTTATGCATTCTACTATATGTTCTCATTTCATCATCCCTTTAAATAATATATCTCATTACTTGACCCAATAAGCCCTTATTATAGAAATCTTCCTTTAGTTCATTAATGATTGGAAAAGTCTCCAAATCCTTTATTTCAACCCATTTATAATCACAATGTTCTTCAGAAAGTATAATACTACTTGAAGCAGCTCTACAAATGAAAGTTAGACCCAAAATATCAGGCTTTCCTTCCCTGAACAATTCCCAAATCATACCGACTTCAAGAGACTTAATATCTAGTCCTGATTCCTCAAGTACTTCTCTTTTTAATCCGCTATATATTTTTTCTCCCTTATCGATTCTTCCACCAGGAAGTTCCCATAGATTGTCTACACCTTTATACTTTTTACTTCTTTTGATAAATAATATCCTATTCATATCGTCTAAAATAACTGCTTTTCCGGTAACTATTGATATTTTAGATTCACAATAATTATAGTTTTTATAGAAATTACTTTTCTTGACTTTAATCTTTTGAATATCTTTTTTTATTTTCGAAACTACTTTTAGAGTATCAATTTCTGTTGTAAGTTTTCTAATATCACTATCAATTATCCCCAAAGGAATGGTTTTTTCTTCAATGAAATTAAACCTAATATTATCTAAGTCATTTAATAATCCATAGACATCTTGATATGCTTTATATGATTTCAGACTAACAATTTCTACATTAGTTATCATATTGATATGGCTAATAATATATCTAATTTTCTTAATTGTTTTTCTTTCCTCGTGATAGTCTGTAAGGTTTTTTTCTGATATGTTAGATTGTCTTTTTAATCTATCGTGATATACAGACAATTTAACAAAAAGGAAACTCACTAAATCATGTTCATTTATATCCATTGACTCAAGATCATTTAAAATATCAATAGCAGGTTCTTTATGTTTTACTCTTTCAAGGGCCAAATCAATTTTAGACAAAATCTTCTTTTTTATATCATTCGTAAGTTCAACACCATATCTTTCAGATAAAATCTCCATTCCGACTTTTAAGTCCCTTGCCCCACTTAGTGTTTCAAAAATACTCTTATGAAAATCAAAATATAATTTGAAATTCTCATTATCATATTCTTCTTTTAAATAATTAAAAAACTCTTGGTTTTTCCTTACTAGAACTCTGTAATCATGAATAGAATCATTAGAAAATGAAGCTATCATATCCCGATATTTTTCCTCCAAATCAATTACAAAACGATAGACGATATTCATAAGCACACCCCTTATTTTCTGTATAGAATATATTTACCCATTTAATCTGTAGATATTACCAAATAAATTTGATTTAAAATTTTACTTGTATTTAAACTAAACTTAACATTGATTTGATAAGATCATTTCAGGTGATTAAATGACAAATATTAAAAGAGAGTACCTTAAAAGATTAATATCGAAAAACCCATTTAAATCGGTATATCAGGCTATCTATCACTTGACAACAGGTGATATAGTAGGTTTTGAAGCACTCAGCAGAATACAGGCCATCACTGACTTTACTATTGCAGAAATAATCGAAAGTTGCAGATTAGAAAACCTTTTGTGGGATATTGAGTTTCAACTAAGAAACAACTCAATAAAGAATTTTAAAACAGACAAGCATTTTATGCTTTTTCTAAATGTAGACCCTCACATCATCAAAGCAGATGATTTCAAAACCGGGATTACAAAATCACTTCTTGAAAACTCTCAACTATCTGAATCTAGTATTATTTTTGAAATTACAGAGAGAAGTGCTATAGATGATTATGCGCCGATAGTAGAAACCCTTAATTATTATAAGAAACAATCATATCAGGTTGCATTAGATGATGTTGGATCAGGATATAATGGGATACTTAGAATTGTAGAAACTAAACCAGATTATATTAAAATCGATATGGAACTTATTAGGGATATATATATTAATGAGTACAAAGAAATAGTAGTAAAGAGTCTTGTTGATATATGTAAAAAGTTGAATATAAAATGCATAGCCGAAGGTATAGAAAGCAAAGAAGAACTAGAAAAACTCATATCCTTAGGTGTAGATTATGGACAAGGTTACCTACTTGATAAACCTTCCGAAATACCAGAGACATACAACCCAATAGCCAAAGAATTAATACTTAACATCAATAGAAAATCAAAACACTACAACAACTATTTAACTAGTGCAATATGATCATTGGGTGGGATATTATTTCCTTCCGTATAAATAAATGCCCGCCCTAAGATCAAAAAGGGTTGAGCCTTTGATCGTTGCTCGTAGTTCGGAAATTCAAGACCTTAGTTCAAGTCGCTCTTGTCAGTTGAGCTAATAAAATTGAAATTGAAATGCTCCTATTCATTTAAATTTTATGGTTTTGCTTCAGCAAAAAGCATCCTTTAAGGTTTATATGCATATAGAGTGATTTCTCAGTATTACTTCCCTTTCATGGATAATTTCCAGTTAATGAAAACCATTGACTATAATATTCGAATTACATAATATGTTATTAAAGGTGTTTATTAAAAGAGAGGTGGATTTATAATGAATGATTTATATCAAATATTTCATATAATCATTAGAGGAAACAATAAGAAAAATATTTTCGATAATGACTCTGATAAGAAGAAATATCTCTTCTATCTCAAAAGAGCAAAAGATAGGATTGATTTTGATTTATTTTCATATGTAGTAATGGACAATCATATACATATGCTTATTAGAACTACCGATGAGAAATTATCAAAGCTGATGCAAAGAATAAACACTTCATACTCAAAATTTTATAACGAAAAATATAAGAGAACTGGACATACTTTTGAGAAAAGATACAAAAAGATATTATGTAAAGATGAGGCTAACTTTCTACAACTAATCAAATACATACATAGAAATCCTCAAAAGATTGCTACTTCAATAGATACTTATAAATATTCTAGTCATATTGAATATATCTCTGACAATCAAACAATAACCGATATTGATTTCTTATTAGATATTCTTTCAAGAAATAGACAATGTGCAATTGTAGAGTATTTAAAGCTTATGGAAAATTAGAAATAGAGACCCTAGTTCAAGTCACTCTTGTCAGTTAAGCTAACAAAAATTAAATTGAAATGCTCCTATTCATTTAATTTTTATGGTTTTGCTTCAGCAAAAAGCATCCTTTAGGACTTATGTGCATATAGAGTGATTTGTCAGTAACTTGTAACCGTTGGTCGTTGGTGGTAGGTAGTAGATCGGAAGTTCAAGACCCTAGTTCAAGTCGCTCTTGTCAGTTAAGCTAATAAAAATTAAATTGAAATGCTCCTATTCATTTAATTTTTATGGTTTTGCTTCAGCAAAAAGCATCCTTTAGGACTTATGTGCATATAGAGTGATTTATCAGTACTAGTAACGCCTTACAGGACAAATCAGGCCATATAATAGTATTCCTCTTCTGACAGGCCAGACTTTCTTCTAGGGTCTTTTTTCTTTAAGACTCTAGTTCAAGTCGCTCTTGTCAGGCGAGCTAATAAATATTAAATTGAAACGTTCTTATTCATTTAATATTTATAGTTTTTCTCCAGCAAAAGCATCATTTTGGTTCTTCGACATTCATGGGCCAGACTTTTTTGAGTTTTTTGATTTTATTTCTTGTCATAAAAAACACCTCAAAATAAAGTAAATTACTTAATTTTGAGGTGTTTACTATTCTACTTGTATACTATTCTTTATATGAGTTAGAAACTTCTGGGCTATATTAATCTCTGGAGCTACTTTCGACACCATTCTACTTCCAACTGGATCTTCTATTTCATTGAATATTAAATTCTCTTCTTCATCAAATAAGAAATCTATTCCTACATAATCTAATTCCATTGTATCAACAATCTTCATAACTGTTTCTTTTTGCTTATCATTTAAGTGATACTGCCTTACTTTTCCTCCTAGTTTGTAGTTTGATCTAAAATCAAGTTCACTACTCCTAAGTATGCTTATTAATATTTCACCAGCCATAATGTAGACTCTAAGGTCTTTTCCTACTACACTTGATATTGACTGTCTTAGATAATCTTCATTTACAATATCCCTTAACCTATTAATATTTTCATCATTACTGAAATAAACCTCATTACCACCATGTCCACTACGGCTCTTATAAATATAATTATCCTCTATATACATAACTGTATCTGTGTACATGACATTTAATCCCAATGAACTAGCTTTGGAATACGAAAGCAGTTTGTCATTAGCTAGCATATTGATTTTACTATTATTAAAAACTCTAACATTAGCATTTTCTAGTATGTTCGCTATTTTCCAATCTCTTGTACGATTTATAGCAGCTTCAGGTTTAGAAATAAGCCTTCCCGCGTAAAGAAAATCATGGCCCTTATTAGATATTAATATATCTAATTCATTTCTTAGTATTAACTTAACTTCAATACCAAGGATTTTTCCCTCTTCCTCAAACCATTTTACATATTCATTATTGTTTTTATAATCTTTTTCATCATATATCATCCAAAGAATCATAGATAAACTTCCTTCAAAATATATTCCACAATCGCCTTACCTACATCTACACCTGTATACTCTAAGGTTGATTTGAAGTGTGGATTTGAATTAACTTCACAAACTACAGGTTGATCTCCTTTTCCAAAAAGTATATCAACCCCAGCATAATCAAGACCCAATTCTTTTACAGCTTTGATAGCAATTTCTTCTTCCCGCTGGTTTGCAATATATGACTTACCTTTACCACCAGCACTAATATTAGCTCTAAAATCTCCGTCTGATTCCCTATACATCGAACCTACAACAAGATCTCCAACCACATTTATTCTTACATCACGTCCATGACTTGTTGATATAAACTCCTGAAAAACGTAGGGTATTGAACCTAAAGAAATTACCTTTTCCTTCATCTGTTCAAAGTTTTCTATCAAATATACCTGTGCTCCAAAAGAACCATAACATTCTTTTATAACAAGTGGATAACCTAATTCTATAGCAATATTCTCATATAATTGGAAGTCATTTATCTTAACTCTTGGATAAATAAGTGGAGCAATAATTGTTCGCGGAATATTTATTCCTTTTTCGCTCAACACCTCAAAAGTATATCCCTTATTATCACAAAGTTCAATTCCCCGCGATGAGTTAAATACCCTTAGTCCCATCTTTTCCAAATGTCTTCCTAGTGTAACATCTTTATCCCAAAGTATTGCAAAATCAGGTTTCTTCAAGTCTAAATTTGCAATCAATCTATTAATATCTGTATTTAATTCACCAATGATTTGAAGATTACTCACTTTTTCTAATAAAACACCTCTATTAGACATCTCTTCAACAAAGTAATCTACTAAATCCATTATTTTGGGAGAATTAAGACTCCCATTATATATTATCCAAGCATTTTTCAAGATTTACACCTACACTTATTATTAATATCAATAAAATGATTCATTAATTCTTTTCCCCTTGTACTTCTATTCATTAGTTTTGACATATTATTTATGATTTGCTTTTTAAGATTCTCAGTTTCAATGTCAAACACTTTGGCTACAGCCTCATAAACCTTAATAATATCACCATATTCAGATTTTTTAGCTGTTGCCCATTCAAATGCACCAGGATTATCTGTTTCGATTAGTAATCTATTTATAGGGATCGGGTATTTTTTCAAATACTCTTTACTCACAAGTATTTCAGGTGAAATTGTAAAATAACAATCTAAGTCCAAAAATCTTTTAAATATTTTTTCATCTCCTGAATACCAATGTATAACACCCAATCTATAATCCATCTTCTCCATCATATCAGCAATAGTTTCTTCTGCATCTTTAGTATGAATAGTCATTATTACATTATTGTGACTACAATATCCAAGAATTTTTCCAAATACTTTTTTCTGAATTCTTATATCAATATCAGTCCACAAATTGTCTATCCCCACCTCACCAACAATTAATGAGTCATCAAGATATTTCAACAATAGAGACTCATCAAAAGTTATGTCAGATTTCCATGGATGAATACCGAATGTGGGATATATATTTTCAATTTCAGAAAACAGTTTCTTAGAGTACTCAAAACTGTCTATGTCCAAACTATTAGAAAAAGTAAAAATACAATTTTCTTTGTAATACTTTATTAAATCATCTAATTCATTTTTATCATACATATGAATATGTGAATGAAAATCAACAAACATAGTACTCTCCTATAAGAAGTTTTCAATATTTGAAATATGATTTTTCTCTTCTTCGATTATTTCCGTAAGAATTCTATATGCTCCACTACCCTTATCTGCTTCTTCCTTCACTATAGTACCTTGCACTGATAAAGCTAGAGCTAAAAACTCTTTTTCTATAAATAAAATATTCTTCAATACATCTTTACTAGTTAATTCATTAAAAGTGTAATTGTTAAAATTCATATTCCGAAGAATTTTTTGAGATTTATCATATAGTAAAAAATCTATTTCTTGATTTTTCTCTTCCCCTAAAAGATTTAGCATATTCTTATATTCATCAGCGTGTTTCTCCTCTTCAGCCTGAAATATCTTAAATATAGTCCTAGTTTTGATATCCATATTAGGATTTACTGATAACTCTTTATAATATGCATCACCTTTATTTTCTATTTCTATAAACTTATTTACCAAATCTTCAACCGTATATGCCATGTTGCCTCCTAAAGTCTATTTTTGAACTTCATTTCCCTACCATTGTAGGAAGCTTCTAATTCATACGTATATATCTTGTTTTCGGGATTTTGAGATATAATATCTAAAATCTCCATATATTTAATTAAAAAGTCCCTAATTGTAAGATCACGAAATTCTCTTTTTCCTTTCTTATACTCAAGAAAAACCCAATTTACAACAGAAGGAACTGATATTTTAAGATTAATATCATTAATACTACTGTAAATTGTATATATCATTTCTCCAAGATTATAATAACTATCTAAATCTATATTTCTAAGCCACATTACTGGCTTTTTATAATCCATCAAGCCAGCTTTTTCCGTAAACTCTGTGTAAGACAATCTCTGCATCAAAGCTTCATAAGTCTTTACACCCTTATCATCCACAAAAAATCTTTCTCCACCTGAGAAAATTAGTCCGCAATTCTTAAACTCACTATTTACGGTCATATCTATGAAGCCTTTAACACCTACAAAAGACTTTTGCCTTAAATCACTTCTTTCATCAAGTAATACATCAACTTCATCAATTAAAATTACCATTCCTGAAAAACCAAGGATTTCGATTAGTGTACAAAAACATTTTAGATAATCAACTGAATTATTCCTATCTATTGAACCCTTTATACCATACTTCTCTTTAATTTTGTATGGAATATTAGGTTCCCCAGAAAGCCACGAGGACATTACTTTCATTTCCTCTTCACTATTTGATATCTTCGCCCTTATATATGAAAAAAATACTCTTCCAAATGATTCATTGTATGTTGTAATTTCTTTAATAAGGTTATTTATATAATTGTATGGCTTATTATTTTTATCTTCCTTTACTTTGTCTAACCATATTGTAAAAAGGTCATCAAAAGAAACATTTTTCCCCTTATAATATAGTCCGTGCATAATGTGATAATAAAGCTCTTCAAGTTTATAAAACTTAAATCCCCTATCTAGACTGATTTTACTAATTAGAAAATTATTATTTCCCCCATACTCCATAACATACTTAAGTAAGGATGATTTTCCACTTCCGTATGCCCCTGTGATAAATTTTATCGATCCGACATCACTTTGTATATTATCTAGTATTCTATTTAGTTCCTTCTTTTCATCGTCCCTTCCCACAAGAAATTCTCTAAAATTCTCGCTAGGTACAATACCACTCTTGAGGGAATTTATTATCTTAGTTACTTTTGAACTATCCTTCATCTAATTCCTCCATTTTATGCTATATTTATATTTTAAGCCTTTGCTTAATTAATTGCAAAATATAAATTTTGGAAAATTGATTGACAAATCGACCAAAGACATGATACTATAAGTATGTTGTTAAAACAAAAGAAAAATTGATGTGTATTTAAGAAGGTTCATTACTACCGTAATCTCCTTGTTTTTAAAGTTAGTATCAGTTTTACTTGATTTAATAATAATAAAATTTAGGAGGTTCACAAGATGAACGGTACAGTTAAATGGTTTAACGCAGAAAAAGGATATGGATTTATTACTGGAGAAGACGGACAAGACGTTTTCGCTCACTTCTCACAAATCAATGCTGATGGATACAAGACTTTAGAAGAAGGTCAAGAAGTATCTTTCGAAGTTGGACAAGGACAAAAAGGTCCTCAAGCTGAGAACATTACAGTTAAGTAATTAAATTAGCCTACATTACACGCTGCAGAACAAAGGTATCACAACTTTTGCTTTGTAGTGTGTTTTTATTTTTTGTGAATTAGGTGGTTTACTCGTCATATTAGGATGTTTTTAGCTGAAGCTAAATCGTATAAATTAATGACTAGGACCATGTCAATATTTTATACTAACCTGGTGGTTTGTTTGATAAATCAAACAGCGGTCGGGGAAATCGCACTTAAATTCTTTAGTGCTTGGAGAATCGTTTTGTTTACAAAACTAGGTGAATCAATATTGAAAACAATATTTAGGGGAAGAGGAAGAACTTAAGATCTTTTAATTATTTATTAAAGATTTTATGTCTTCCCCTTCCCCTAGTCTTTGCTTGCAAAGATGATTCCCCCAGCACTAACAAAGTGCGATTCCCCTCTTCCCCTACCCAAACCACCTTGGGCATAATGCCCAAAAACCACCACGATACCATTAGTCAATGGTGAGTACACCACCATTTTTTCCATAAGAAAAAATACACCGCAAAAAAAACTATTGCCTTCCAATAAAATATGTAGTAATATTTATTGAGATAACAGTGAAGAAAGCCACTATAATCCTTTCGTTTCGAGGGATATAGTGGCTATTTTTGTATATTTGGGAGGACATAATGAAAAAAGAATTTGCAAAAAAGTTATTTTACATAGCTCTGCCAATCACTATTCAATCACTCATAAGTACGTCTGTAAATATGGTTGATACTTTTATGATTGGAAAACTTGGCGAATATCAAATAGCAGCACTTGGAGTTGCTAATCAGATATTTTTTATTTTTAACCTGTTGGCAATGGGTTTATTCTCAGGATCTAATGTACTTATTTCACAGTACTATGGATTCCTAGTAACAAACACTGGTGAGAAGATTAAAGTCTATAAGAATAAGATTAAGGAAATCATGGGGTATTCTATGGTTGTTGGTATATTTACTGCTTTAATATTCATAGCAGCCCTTTTCATCATGGATGATTATATTATTAAAATATTCAATGACAATTCATATGTAATAAAATATGGTCTTGACTATCTTTATATAGTAATTTTTGGATACCTCTTCACAGCAATATCCTTATGTTATGGAATTTCTTATAGAAGTATTGGTAAATCATATATTCCAATGGTAACTAGTTTTATTGCAGTAATAATAAACATTATATTAAACTACGTACTTATATTTGGTAAATTCGGTGCTCCAGTACTTGGAGTAAAAGGTGCGGCTATAGCAACACTTATTGCAAGAATTATTGAGGCAGTCTTATTAATTGCTATAGTTCATAAAAGTACACCTCTATTTGTAGTTTCCATCAGTAATCTAAAATCACTTAAAAGAAGTTTTGTAAAACAAATAAATGAAACTATTATGCCCGTAGTTGTTAATGAAATGTGTTGGGGATTTGGTATGGTTGTGTACGCGGTCATTTACGGAAGAATTGGTGTAACTGCTCTAGCATCAATACAGATATGTACGTCAATCCAAAATGTATTCATGGTTCTATTCTTCGGGATTTCCCATGCATCTTGTGTAATGATCGCTAATAAGATCGGTGAAGATGATATGGAGGGGACGAAAATATATTCTGCGTATTTCCTAAAAACAGCACTTGGTATAGGAGTAAGTATTGGTATTCTTCTATTCCTATCAAAAGGATTCATATTAAGTTTCTTCGATGTATCCAGTGAAGTATATAGAAGTAGTGATAATATATTAATGCTTAGTTCTTTTATCTTCCCTATTAGATTTATCAACATTCTACTTATTGTAGGAATACTAAGGGGCGGTGGAGACACAAAAGCAGCTCTATACTTTGAACTTATAACAATGTGGCTTATTGGAGTGCCAGCAGCTTTAGCAGGAGCTTTCGTGTTCAAATTAGGTGTAGAATATGTATATGGATTGGTTTTAATTGAAGAATTTATAAAATTCTTCTGTTGCCTAATTAGATATAGATCATTTAAATGGATAAATAATTTGACTACTGCTTAGACTTTAAAAAAGATGCCTTTTATTGGCATCTTTTTTTGTCTAGGGACTTATTTCATAAGCATCTAGGCGTTCACTTTGTTCATGTCTAGGTGAGAAGTTAGCCCTGCTACTTCTAGACTAGGGAGAGTTGTTTCAACTCCATCAGAGGAGCCGTTGATCGTTGGTGGTAGGTCGTAGATCGGAAATTCAAGACCTTAGTTCAAGTCGCTCTTAACAGCATAGCTATGACATGCATATAGAGTGATTTCTCAGTATGGGTAGCCCTTACAGGACAAATCAGGCCATATATTAGCAGTACTCTCCTGACAGGCCAGACTTACATTTTGGGTCATTTTCTTTAAGACCAGAGTTTAAGTCGCTCTTATCAGAATAGCTGTGACATTCATATAGAGTGATTTCTCAGTAAATTGTAACCGTTGATCGTTGGTGGTAGGTCGTAGATCGGAAATTCAAGACCTTAGTTCAAGTCGCTCTTGTCAGTTAAGCTAATAAAAATTAAATTGAAATGTTCCTATTCATTTAATTTTTATGGTTTTGCTTCAGCAAAAAGCATCATTTTGATTCTTCGACATTCATAGACCAGACTTTTATTTTGGGGTCTTTTTTAATTTCTAAACCGTTTCCAAAACGCTAATCAAAGCATCTACATCCTTCTTATTATTATAATAATGTAATCCTACTCTAATCTTATCTCCTGAAACGTTAAGTACTACTCCCCTTTCTAGGAATTCTTCTTTTGTTAGGGGATTATCTATTTTTAGATATGAAATACAGCTTCTATTTTCTTTGTTGATTTCAGGATAGAAGGATATTCCTTCTGTTTTTTCTACTTTTTCATACAAATAATCGGTAAGTTCTAAAATATAGGATTCTATGTTTTCTTTTCCTAAATTTTCAACAATATCTAGCGAACTGTCTAGTCCTAGTATTCCTAACCAATTCAGTCCCCCAGTTTCAAATTTCTTAGCTTCTTCACTCATGTTTAAAAGAGGATTTGAGAAATCTTTCATCCTATCATTTGTGCCTACCCAACCTATGTGGGATGGTGTAAGATCTTTTAAAATATCTTTCCTTATATATCCTAACCCTATACCAAATATATTTGACATCCATTTATAAGTTGAATCAATAAGTACATCTATTTTCATTTCTTTGACATCATGTTTCATTGCACCCAAACCTTGGGTACTATCAACAACAAAATATACCCCCTTATCTCTACAAGCCTCCCCTATTTTCTTCAGATCATAAAAATAACCACTTGAAGGTTCTACAGAACATATTGATACCGCAAATGTATTATCGTCTATTGATTCTATTATACTTTCAGTTGTAACTACACTATTCACAGCTTTTATGTAACGTACCTTTGCTCCATCTTTCTCCCTTGCAAGCCATGTATTTCTTGTAGATGGAAATGATATATCTGGTACGAGTATTTCTTTTCCTTCAGGTATTTCTATATTAGCTGAAAATGCATTAATCATATCAGAAGAACTTATACCAAAATAAACTTCTTCGGGGATACAATTAATTAGCTTAGCTACCTTACTTCTAAGTTCATCAACTTTACTCCACTTATCCCAATACTTCTCTATTATAAGACCGTCTTCCATCCTAAGCCTAAGATGCTCCTCCATGATTTGATATGTATTTTTTGGCAACAGACCTGAAGTAGCTGTATCCAAATATATATTTTTTTCGGCACCTGGAAACAACTCTCTTATTTCATGAAATTTTGTCAAAATTATCACCCCTTATATATATCATATCACTATTTCTCATTTTATTAATATACAAATTTACGGTACAATAATAGAAAAGTAAAATAAATTAATATTGGAGAAGTAATTATGGAAAGATTAATAAATGCATTGAAAAAAATTGACGGTAGAGGCTACAAAGCATATAAAGATATTCAAGGTTCATATCAAGGTGAGGGTTTCACCCTGCATATAGACTATGTTCAAGGGGATCCATTTGCCAGTCCATCAAGGATAAGAGTTGATTATCCAATTAAAAGGTCCAATCTAGATACAGAACTTTTCAATACAAGGGAAAGAAAAATTGCTTTTGAAGACTTCTTTGCAAGGGAAGCCTCTTGGAGAATTCACAAAGAAGGTCAAAACAAAAGTGGATCTGGTAAAAGCGGCTTGATATTAATCGATGGACCCGGTCAAGAAGTAATTGATAGGGCTTCTGTAAGAGTCAACAAGGAGAAAATAGAATTTAGATTATCAATAGGTCTTCCTGCAAGAGGAAGATCCGTATTAGGTAAACAGGCTATTACTTTATTGTCTAATAGCATACCTGCAATTCTTAATAAAACTGTTTTTGAGTATGACCATAAACAGTTGATAAAACATATTCATACTAATGATCAACAGAATGAATTACGCAAATTTATCAAGGATAATAACTATATTTCCTTTATTTCAAACGGAGCAGTTCTACCTAGGGAAAGTGGTATTAGCAATAGACCACTTAGGGATAAGTCACTTGTTCCATTTACATCTCCCCCGTCATTTGAAGTTAAGGTTGATCTTCCTCATGGAAAAACAGTCACAGGTATGGCAATTCCCAAAGGAATTACACTAATAGTAGGTGGCGGTTATCACGGTAAAAGTACACTTCTAAAAGCAATAGAAAGAGGTGTCTACAATCATATTCCTGGAGATGGTAGAGAATTTGTAATCACAGATCCTACGGCATTCAAAATAAGAGCTGAAGACGGACGTAGCGTAGAAAAGGTTGATATATCACCTTTTATCAATAACCTTCCCTTCGGTAAGGATACTAAAAGATTCTCTTCAGACGATGCTTCTGGATCTACTTCCCAAGCTACAAATATTATTGAAGCTCTGGAGATGGAGAGCAAATTACTCCTTATCGATGAGGATACAAGTGCTACTAACTTCATGATTAGAGATGGAAGAATGCAAAAACTTGTTGGAAAAGACAAAGAGCCTATCACTCCATTCATCGATAAAGCAAGACAGCTTTATAACGACTATAATGTTTCCACTATTCTTGTAATAGGTGGTTCTGGAGATTATTTTTCTGTGGCTGACAATATTATAATGCTAGATGAATATAAAGCTATTGATGTAACAAAAGAAGCTAAAGAACTATCAGAAAAATATACCCATATAAGAAATATTGAAGGAGGAGTAAATTTCGGCTCAATAAGCCACAGAATAATTAGTAATAGGTCTTTTAATCCTTCAAAGGGACGTAAAGAAAAAGTCGATTCAAAAGGACTCCATACTATTCTTTACGGGATGAGTTCAATAGATTTATCATATGTAGAACAGTTAGTAGATCACAGTCAGACAAGGGCAATAGCTATGATGATTAACTATATAGGGAAAAAAATAGTGGATAATAATACTCCACTTGATAAAATTATTGACATACTTTATTCAGATATTGATAAATTTGGATTGGAAGTTTTATCACCATACAAAGGAAAACATCCTGGTAATTTAGCTATGCCTAGGAAATTTGAAGTTGTTGCTGCGATTAATAGGCTGAGACAATTAAAGGTTCTGTAGCATTAGCTACAGAACCTCTTATTTTCTAATAATCCACCGCAATCCTCTCACAAACAACCGACTTAATAAAATCAACTGCTTTCAAATGCTCTGGATGCGTATTATAGGCCTCTAGGGCCTCTTTACTTTCAAATACTGAATACAGTGATACATCGAAAGATTGTGATGATTTTAAGGTATCTATACCCACTTCAATTTCTATTGCTCCTTCACAAATATCTTTAAGTCTTTCAAGAAGCTCCTTAATTTTTCTTGCATCTTCAACTCCAGCTTCTTCTTTTAGTCTCCACATTACTATATGTTTAACCATATTTTCTCCTCCGTTTTTTTACCTACATAATAGGTTGATATATCTACCTCGTCTTGTGACCTTTTTTCATGTAATACATAAGATCATCTGCTCTTTTTATTATACTATCATAAACTTCATCATTTGTGTTGTATTCAGCTATACCATAGGAAAAAGAAAAATTTGGGATAAAACTTTGTATATCCTCCACTGCATTGTTATACAGTTTATCAATAAGGTTCTCAGCATCTGATTTTTTAGTATATGGTAAGACTATAAGAAATTCATCTCCTCCCCATCTACCAAAATAGTCTGTACTCCTAATTCTTTTACTTACGCTTGATGCAAAATTTATTAGTACTTTATCACCTATTTCATGACCAAAATTATCATTAATTGCTTTAAATCCATTTAGGTCTATTAGTACAACTGAAAAAATCTCTTCACTTCGCTTACTTCTCTTAAACTCATTATTCAATATACTATCAATTTTCCTTCTATTATAAATCTCCGTCAAAGAGTCATATTCAGCCATCTTGACTAGGTTTTCTCTATTCATTAATAAAGCTAAATCCTTTTCTACAGAATTTCTCAACTCTTTCATTACTGATTTAAATTCCTCAGAAAAATGATTCTCTTTCGTATCCATAACACATATTGTTCCAAAGAATTCACCATCAGGCCATTTTATCGGAAGCCCATAATATGAAATCATCCCCCACTTTACCTCAGGATTGTTATACCATTTTTCGTGACTCAAGGCGTCAACAACTAACAACTCATGATCTTTACCAATAACAGTCTCACAATAAACCCCACACCCTAGAGGATCACTCTCACCTACTTCAAAAATATTTTTCTCGCTATTATTCTTCAAAAATATTTTCAATGAATCGTCAGTAACCTTCATAATGAGCCCAGTAGGAACATTTACAAGTCTAGCAATCAAATTCACAATATGTTGCCACTTAACCATAATAGTATCTTCAATTTCCGGTTTATCAGGACCACTAACACTTACCTCTTCAAGCTTATCTTCAAGGTGTAGATATACTTTTGCTTTCATAGTATCTCCCCCATGTTTTCTTTAAATTAATTATACCCCTGAATAAACTTATTCTATCTAAAAGATAAAAAGAGTCTACGCCAAACAGGCATAAACTCAAACTATACTATATTAAACTTTTAAGTATAACTCCTTCAACAGCAATACTCTTCATAAAAACATTCTTATTCAGGGAAAACCTAAGACCTGATTCCTCAACCTTAATATTCTTCATTATATACAGACTGAAATCACCTATTTGATAAAAATCATAATAAGTCAAATCTTTTGGTTCAGACATTTTTATCTCAGGTTTGTAGACACTACCACAACATCCACCACCAGAAGTAACAATACTTAAAGTTACTATTGATTTACCTTTCAATTTAAGAAATGAAATAAGCTCATCCTCAAGATGAATATTATACTTGTTTGTCATTAGGCTCACATCCTTTTTCAAATTATATCACAATGATTTAAGATGAAAAAGTAGACTAATTCATGTTATCTTATAATTTGTCATCAGTTTACTCCATTTATACTCCCTTCGATAATATTTGAAGAATAAGTCATGCTATATATTAGTATTTTTCTTTAAACAGACTAGACTTATATGGAGCCGTTGGTCGTTGGTCGTAGTTCGGAAATTCAAGACCTCAGTTTAAGTCGCTCTTGTCAGAATAGCTGTGACGTCCATATAGAGTGATTTTACAGTATCAGAGCTTATTCCTTATTAAACAACTCATCAATATCATAGCCCATCAACTTTAATGTTTCATCCCTTACCCAGATAATATATGCCATTCTTCCTGCTATAAATGGAAATATAATCATTAGTACTAATGGATAATTTTTGATTGACCAGTCATGTAAAGAATAAGCACTAAAAAATGTAATTACCCAATACATGAAAATAATCTTTATTGTGTTTTTAGCTTCCTTCATAATAGGAAATTTACCTAAATCACCTGACTTATATAAATTCAGAAATTCTTTTTTACTTTTTCCATAGTCACTTTCTTCAATCCTATTATTTATAAACATTTCTCTTGTGACTAAGCTCTCAATTCTAAACATAATTCTTGTAGTAAAAACAATAAGTATTACCACTATGACAATTGACTTGATCAAATCGTGTTCCTTAAAATATGTAATCTTATCAAGAAAATAACTGCTTAATGTCAATATTATATATATTTTGATTATAGATCCTATCATATACTTAGTATCATTATACGGTTTGTATTTTCCTTCATTTTTATAATTTTGATTCATTATTGTTCCTTTCTAGACTAGCTTTAATAATCATTATTACGCATGTCAACATTTAGTAAACAATCTTTGTGACAGGCCTGACTATATAGAGTCGTTGGTCGTTCGTAGTTTGGAAATTCAAGACCATAGTTCAAGTCGCTCTTATCAGGTTAGCTGTGACATCCATATAGAGTGATTTCTCAGTATAAGTCTATCCCTTACAGGACAAATCAGGCCATATATTAGCAGTCCTCTTCTGACAGGCCAGACTTTCTTTAGAGGTCTCTTTTAAGACCACAGTTCAAGTCGCTCTTGTCAGGTTAGCTGTGACATTCATATAGAGTGATTTCTCAGTATAAGTCTATCCCTTAAGACACATATAAAGACCATAGCAACAAATGAATCCTTCCGTATAGATTTGACCCTTGATGGATTTATTTTAACAGGATAAGAATTCATTACTATAGCAGTAAGTACATATATATCTAATCGACTAATATCTTTTTACTTAATCCAATCAATATCATAAACAGTTCCCTCACTAAAACTTATTTTCAATACTTCATTGCTTTGATTCTTCCATATGTACGTTGTATTCATTTGTTGATTTTTTATATCAATACTTTTACCGTATTCCATACTTTTTCCTACTCTTAATTCAACTTCATCAAATGTTGTTATCCCCTTTATTCCCTTAGTATCCTCTTCTGATATCTGGTATCTTGGAGAATTATAAAATACCACATGCTTATGTATTATTTTATTATTAAGACATCCTATTTGTACACTTCCATAACTATATTTCCACACATGAAGTAAACCCCAAGCGTTTTCAACACCTGCTTTACCAAACATCTTTTCAACATCCTCATATGTATCATTCAATTGAATCTCTTCATATTTACCATATAACCTTGAATTCCTTATTTCATCCAAAGTAAGTTCTTGGTTTGCAAAGTTTTTTAGAACAACTCTTACTTCAAGATTGTTTTGAACTATAACAATCATTATTACTAATATTACTATTAGCACAATAAAAACATTTTTAAAACTAATTAACTTCATCTTCATTTATTATTCTCTTTTCTCAATTAATTACCACTCTATAAAATTCGACATTTATTTCCAAATCCCTCTCTTTTTTTGAAAACTTCTCCATAAGCATTAAAAACAGTACATAACTGAACATAAAAAGATGTCGACCATAATAGCTGTAGGCACTATTGTAAAGTCGACGACATTTTTTTATGAAACTTAATATCCCTTAATGACCCAAACAAAAAGTCTGGCCTATCAGGAAATTTGTGCTATTATATGGCCTGATTTATCCTGTAAGGGTTTTTCAATTACTATCCGTATATAACCCCTTATGATTAAGCTACATACGACATCATTATGACAGCTTACGGCTTGTCTAATGAGTTTCAATTTCTCATAGTTAAGCCATAAACCCGTAGACCCATTACAATCCCTACTCTTTTAAATTCGACATTTTTGCCAAATTCCTCTTAATTTTCAGAAATACCTCTGCAAGTACTGAAAACAGTACAAAGCTATGTCAAAACAAATGTCCTTCGAGGACAAATTACTTCATATGCTTGTTATTCTCATATATTCTTTGTTCTCTCACCTAAAACTTCCTCAAAAAAATCCTTGTCTTTTTCTGGATCTAACTTTTTCATACCGATGAAAAGTAATGGGAAGGCTGACATTGATATAAGATTTAAGATTTCTAAGAAAAGACCTATTGTCATACTTGTGTCCTCTCTATTTCGTATATTTCCGTTTAGTCCCTTGTTTTCTAAAGCAAATTTATAGTATTCTGCAAATTTGACATTTCCATCACTTTTGCTACTTTTCATTTCCTTTAATAATACTCCATCATTAAGATAATTTATTCTAAAGTTTGAGTTCACATATGTATTTGCAAAAACATAGTACTGTGTACTGTAGTATGAACATATTAATAGTAGAATCAGTGTAGCTATATGTCTCTTAGCAAAACTTATGTCTTTATCAACTACTCTAATAAAGTAAATGATTGTTATTATGATACTATTTATTATCAATATAAAAGGTACTATAAACACATTTATAATATCAAATCCTGTATTTATCTGAATTTCTCCTAAAATCAGTGCAAATATAACATTCCAAAGTAGTAGTAGTACTAAATCAATCAATCTTCCTTTATATTTTTTCATATTAATCTCCAATTTCAGTTTATGTAAAAATCAGCATTTACAATAAATGCTGATTTATTAATTCTAGTAACTCGATTGCCCTAAGCCTACTCCATAAGAAAGTGAAGCTATAAATTCATATTGTCCATTTCCTAATTCTTCAATCATTATAAATCCTGGTCTTTTTCTATACATATTGTATGTATCTTCCGATACCAATAAAACATATACATTCTTTCCTCTAATGTTTGCTCTTTGTACTTTTATAATTTCAAACTTTTTATCTGCTCTACCCATACTACTTTCAACGTAATATGTTGAAGTTTGTTTTTCTTCTTTTGGTAAGTATACTGATATAGTTCCTTTGTATTGAAACTCTTTATAAATTCCATCTTCAGACTCATATCTATCAGGTACATCGTAATCTACCGTAATCACCTTATCTCCCCACTTAGATATAAAATCAGTATATGAAAGTTCCTTAAGGGATGACTTTTGTAGTTCTTCTAGCTTTAGTCTCATTAAGTCTACTTTAGTATTCCATTCTATAGCAATAATTTTACGCTCAACAAAGTCTTCTGTATTACAGTACTTATTGCTTATATTATGAACCTTTATATCATACTTAACTGGAATATAGGCAGTCAATGACTTTTTCCTAAAATCATCATATGACATTATTTCACTATATCCTAGAGTATTGAAAACATTCTTACTATCAATCATATCTTCGTATGGTAAGTTTTGTTGATTAAACAAACTTAAGCCATCAATAAATATTGCATAAGCCTCTCCAATTTTTACTGATTGATTTGGCTTCATATAAAATTGTTTAGAGTATGCATATCTGCTACTTAAATACTTATCAATATCTTTTGCTGAAACAACTTCCTGATAGTTTGCTCCTAAATTAAGGGCTAATAACTCCATTATGTAATCATGATTTACTTTATTCCCTGTACCAAAGTTCCCCTCATTATCCGGAGTTACTAGCCCCAATGATTTGGCGAATTCTATATACTTATAATTTGGATTGTCAGCCGAAACATCTCTAAAACTTGGTTCTTGTGGAGTTTCAAATGAAGATATCTTATAATTATTCTCATTCAGTCTTAGGAATAATTTCACTGCATGCTCCTTTGTAATAGGGAAATCTAGATTTAACCTTTCATCTACTACATACAAATCTTTAAGTAACTCTTCTACTGTCATAGCTTTTACTTCTTCTGAACTAGTGTTTTCTACAACTTCTTCTGCAAAAACACAGGTTGGCAAGACAATTAACATCATCATTACCAATAAAACAACCTTTTTCATCATTACTACCCCCTAGAGTTATTATTATCTTTTATGGATGCCAATTTATTATATGGTATTATTTGTATGTTTTATATAGTGCAAAAGTCCTCTATTCTTCTTGATTTACTTATTTTGTATTTTATCACTTCAAAAAAACAAAAAAGGACACTCTAAAATGTCCTTTAGTTAATATAATGTATAGTTAGTTAGCATAATAAATGTGAAATGTTCCTATTCACAATTATTATGCGCTTTATCTTTAGCTTCAGCTAAAAACTTCCTTTGGTGGAGCTTTCATTATTCCTTATAGTTAAGCCACATACATAACTAAAGCAAGAAAAATACAGAAGGAGGAAGAAGTTTCAATTCCTCATAGTTAAGCTACATACCCTAAGTCTGAAGCTAAAGATAAAACTTTGGATAATAGTTTCAATCCCTAATAGTTAAGCCATAAACAAAAGTACCGTAGGTCGTTGGTCGTGGTTCGTATGTCGGAAGATCCTCAACCAATATAGACATCTTTTTAAATTCAACAATAATTAAGTTCTAAGAAAACTAAGAACACTTCATAGGACCGAGCAATCACAAGTTCGCTTCCTTATAGTTAAGCCATAAACAAAAATATAAGGAGTGATTCAAATGTTAAAAGTATGTTTCAACCCCTTATAGTTAAGCTACATACCGAGACAGGATATGGGACGAACACTGGGTATAAGTAGTTTCAATCCCTAATAGTTAAGCTACATACGCTATTGCGGGAGCTTTTTTTAAAGAAGGTAAACCTTCGTTTCAATCCCTTATAGTTAAGCCACATACATGAAAGATTTACACTTGAAGAAATACTTAATATTTATAGTTTCAATCCCTTATAGTTAAGCCACATACCGTTGATTGGGAGGATATGGTCATTTTAATATTTCCGTTTCAATTCCTCATAGTTAAGCTACATACACTAAATCAAAAACTGATTGGACAGCTGTAGTATTAGGTTTCAATTCCTCATAGTTAAGCTACATACATTGTTCTATAACTTCAAACATGAATTTGAAGAAATGTTTCAATTCCTCATAGTTAAGCTCTAAACCAGCGATCATTCGCAAAGACTTGTTGAAGAAGTGAAGTTTCAATTCCTCATAGTTAAGCTCTAAACCAATACTGTTCAGCCCTTGAGCATCTCTTATTTTTGTTTCAATTCCTCATAGTTAAGCTCTAAACCCGTAACGCCGTTGCAATTTCCCTATTCTTTATTTCGACATTTTTTCCCAAAATCCTCTTTATTTTTAGTGCAATCTCTGTAAGTACTGAAAAAAGTACAAAGTTGATGATATGAAAATGTCGTCGACCTCCCGGAGTTTTTGCACTATTGGGGGTCGACGACTTTTTGGATTTTGTTTTTATTATAAGTTTTGTGTAACAAAAGTATCCTTAAGAGCGAAGTCACTTCATATGATTTTAATCCTTAAATGATGCTTTTTGCTGAAGCAAAACCATAATAATCAAATGAATAGGAACATTTCAATTGAATTATTATTAGCTTAACTGACAGAAGCGACTTAATACCTTGGTCTTCCTCTTCCCCTAGTTTTTCAGTATAAAAAACGATTCCCCTAGCATAAAGATTATGCGTTTCCCCTTTTGAGCAAAAAGAACTTCATGGCATTATTGGAGCTAAATCAACTTTCTTTATTGGTCTATCTCCCCGGTGAAAGTCCGATTTTTGTACTGGGTCTTCCCTACCGCCCAACCACCTAAATGCTAACCACCTATTTACTTGTACCTTGTCGAGTGACTTCAAGGAACGGCTTGTCTAATACTGCTAAACCACCATATAAACAACTATATTCACAATAGCCAAAAACATGTAAACCAAGTTTGTATTTGAATTTAGTGGGTCTCTTCTTCCCTGTTTTTCTTCTTCTGATGATAGGATTTTTTTCTTGTAGAAATTGCTATCGTAAAAGCCTAGCATATCTAGTAACATTCCTAGTCCGCCAAATATATTTACTAACATTAGTCCCCAGTATGCTGCACACCATAGCATGAAGTAGATTCCTATTTCGTCAGGTCTTGTTATGAAGAATACAGCTGTTTCTATAACTATTAGTGTGAATGTATGTATTAGATTAATTTTCATTCGTTTTGTCATTTCTTGCTCCTTTCAAAGTGAATAGTGTTCTTATTAGATAAATACAGATACCCATTGAAATTGGAATCTGGAGAGCGTACCACATTATTACTTGATTTGTGTTTCGTGGGAATGAAGTAACTTTTGAGTATTCTTCTATGCTTGGATTAATATACGGTAATACTATATTAGATTTTACAAGGAGTATGTATAAAAAAAGATCTATAAGTAATATAATAAGAATTTTTCTATGGTTAATTATTTTTTCTTTCATAGAGCAACTCTCCTTCATAAAATTTAAATTCTTCTTCCATATCTTCAACTACTCTTACAAATTTAAAACCTAGTTTTTCTATAACTCTTTTTGACGGTAAGTTATCTGCCTTTACTAAAGCTACTATATTTTCTATTTGTAATCTATCAATTTCTTTCATTATAAGTTCCATTGCCTCTGTTGCATAACCTTTATTCCAGAACTTGCTTTTAAGAGTGTAGTATATCTCAGTTTTACTTCTATCAAAATCCAAGTATCCAAAACCACACCACCCCATATATTCTCCAGTTTCTTTACTTTCCACAACATAACTATATTTATAGTTTTCATCTAACCCCTTATCATAATTTGAAATAAGCCACTTTACTGCATTTTTTGCTTCTTCCATTGTTATTTTATCTTCTGGAATGTAGTGTAATACATTTTCATCATTTAAAGTATTGTATAATTCTACTGCATCCTCTTCTATGTATCTTCTTAGTATTAATCTTTTACTTTCCATTTTTACTCCTTTCAATAGGTCATAGTTTCATTGTTAAAAAATGATGTTTGCTTGGTTGATATTTCCTGCAAGGCATTACTAATACTGATAAATCACTCTATATGGATGTCATTCTATTCTGATAAGAGCGACTTGAACTGTGGTCATAAAGAAATAAGACTTCAAAAGAAAGTCTGGCATATGAATGTCGAAGAATCAAAATGATGCTTTTTGCTGAAGCAAAACCATAAAAATTAAATGAATAAGAACGTTTCAATTTAATATTTATTAGCTCGCCTGATTTGTCCTGTAAGGACTACTAATACTGAGAAATCACTCTATATGAATGTCACAGCTATTCTGACAAGAGCGACTTAAATTACAGTCTTGAACTTCCGAACTACGACCTACCACCAACGATAAACGGTTAAAACTTACTGAGAAATCACTCTATATGGATATAAACCTTAAAGGATGCTTTTTGCTGAAGCAAAACTATAAAAATTAAATGAATAGGAGCATTTCAATTTAATTTTTATTAGCTTAACTGACAAGAGCGACTTGAACTGTGGTCTTATTTAAAGTATCTTTCCGTAAGGAAAATATCCTTGGGTCTTAAAAGACCTTCCGACCTACCACCTACGACCTAGCAACCGCGGCCCTTATTGTAATGTAATAGAATACAATTTTGTATCCACCATCACACCGTTTATCTCAAAATCATCTTTAATTGTCTCCAGATATTTAAAACCGTTTTTCTCTAATACTCTTTGAGAAGCTTTATTTTCTGGTGCTGTTCCTGCCATTATTTTATCAATTTTATACTTTTCTTTTGCTATTTTTAATACTTCTTTTATAGCTTTTGAACAGTAGCCTTTACCATTTGCATTTTGATCCATTCTATATCCTAGTGTCCATATTAACTCATTTTTTTCATTTTTAAAAGTTGAAAGGTTTATTCTTCCTATCATTTTATTATCTTCATTTCTTATAATATGCATATAACAAAGTCCCATGCCTTGCTCTTCTATTATTTCTTTCATAATTTCATTAAATGTTTCCATCTCAAAATAACCTCTAGGTCTATGGGGAAGGTTTTTTTCAAAATATGATTTGTTTTCAACTTCAAATGTGAATATCTCTATTATGTTCTCTTTCTTCAATAATTCTAACATTTTAAAATCCTTTCTTTGTCATAAATTAGATTAATTATATATATTATACATCAAAAAAGGAAGCTAGATGCTCCCTTTCTTTTTGTATGACTTTTCTATATTATTTAACATGCTTCTTAAGGTATTATGATATTTACTTTTTAATAACTACGCTATCTTAAAGGAGCAAATTTTACCCCTATCATTTAAAAGGGCTGATACCTTTTCAACTGACTCTTCACTCGGTTCTAAAACACCTTCCAATTGATAATCTAAACCTAATTGATTCCACTTTTCTACCCCAAGTCGATGATAAGGTAAGACTTCTACTTTTTTTACATTGTCCATATCTTTAATAAAATTTTTCAACTTATCTACGTCATCCATATCATCAGTGTGCCCTGGTACTAACACATATCTTATCCATGTATCGATATTTTCTTTCTCTAGATATTTAGCAAACTCAAGAATTTTTTCATTTCTTACACCAGTCAGTTTACGATGCTTCTCTGGATCCATTTGCTTTATATCTAGAAGTATCAAATCCGTATATTCAAGTAGCTCTTTTACACTATCTATATTGCAATAACCCGATGTATCTAAGCAGGTATGAATATTTTCTTTTTTACACTCTTTAAATAGTTCTTTGACAAACTCTGTTTGAAGGGTAGCTTCTCCACCTGATACGGTCAAGCCACCTTTTCGACCAAAGTATTCTTTATAACTTATCAAATCTTTCATTACTTCTGAAACTGTCATTTCAAAGTTTGATTTTCCTGCCCAAGTATCTGGATTATGGCAGTATTTGCATCTTAAGGGGCAGCCAGATAGGAATAATACGTATCTGACTCCTGGTCCATCTACTGTTCCGCATGTTTCAATTGAATGTATTTTTCCTACTCTGTCCATGGAAATCCCTCCTAAATATGTTGATTTATTAACTTAACTATATCTTATTGTGGAATGTTCTATTTATTACATCAAGTTGCTGTTCTCTTGTTAGTTTTGTGAAGTTTACTGCGTACCCTGATACTCTAATAGTAAGCTGAGGATACATTTCTGGATGATCCATCGCATCTAATAATAGTTCCTTATCAAACACATTTACATTAATATGGTGTCCACCTTTTTTAAAATATCCATCAAGAAGACTTGTCATGTTTTCTATACGTTCCTCATCTGTTTTAGCAAGTGCTTTTGGAATGATAGAGAAAGTATATGAAATCCCATCTTTACTATAATCATATGGTAGTTTTGCAACAGAGTTCATAGAAGCTACAGCTCCTCTGATATCTCTTTTATGCATTGGGTTTGCTCCTGGAGCAAAAGCCTCTCCCTTCAGTCTACCATCAGGAGTAGAACCCGTTTTCTTTCCATATACAACATTTGAAGTAATTGTTAAAATACTCATAGTTGGTACAGAATCTCTGTACGTCTTTTGCTTTTCAATCTTGTTCATAAACAGTTTAACTACATCATGTGCTATTTGGTCTACTTCGTCATCATTATTACCAAAGGCTATATAATCCCCTTCTATATTGAAGTCTACTGCAAGCCCGTCCTCATTTCTAATGATTTCTACCTTGTTCTTCTTTACAGCCGCTAATGAGTCAACAACTACTGATAAACCAGCAATTCCACACGCCATAGTTCTGTAAATATCCTTGTCATGAAGAGCCATTTGTATCTTTTCATAACTATACTTGTCATGCATATAGTGTATTATATTTAAAGATTTAACATAAACTCTAGCCAACCAATCTAATGTTGTGTCAAACTTTTCATATAATTCATCGTAATCAAGATACTTTCCAGATATAGGTGCTAATTTTGGTGCAACCTGTACTCCTGATTTCTCATCAATTCCACCATTAATACTATATAGAAGTGCCTTAGCTAAATTTACCCTTGCTCCAAAGTACTGCATTTGTTTACCGATTCTCATAGCAGATACACAACAAGCAATACCGTAATCATCACCCCAATAACTTCTCATAAGGTCATCACTTTCATACTGAATAGCTGATGTATCTATAGATACTTTAGAACAGAAATCTTTGAAGTTTTCTGGTAAATCTTTAGACCATAGTACAGTTAAGTTTGGCTCTGGAGCTGGTCCTAAATTATATAATGATTGAAGTGTTCTGTAAGAGTTTTTAGTAACTAAAGTTCTTCCATCAACACCCATACCACCAATACACTCTGTAATCCAGTTTGGATCACCACTGAAAAGTTCATTGTATGACTCTGTTCTTAGGAACCTTATCATACGTAGCTTTATGATGAAATCATCCATCATTTCTTGTATATCCTTCTCCGAATATAGACCATTTGCCATGTCTCTCTCAGCATAGATATCAAGGAATGTTGAAATTCTACCGATACTCATAGCTGCACCATTTTGCTCTTTTGTAGCTGCTAGATAAGCAAAATATGTCCACTGAATAGCCTCTTTTACGTCTTTAGCAGCTTTTCTAAGATCAAAGCCATAACTTTCGCCCATAACAATCAGCTCATTTAGGGATCTGATTTGATCAGCGATTTCTTCCCTTTGTCTTATTGTATTTTCATCATATTGTTCAAGATCCAGCTGCTTCATTTGATCTTTTTTATCTTCAATTAATCTATCAACACCATATAGTGCAACTCTTCTGTAGTCACCTATTATTCTTCCTCTACCATATGCATCAGGCAGACCAGTGATAACACCATTTCTTCTTGCAGTTCTAATTTCCTCAGGATATACATCGAATACCCCTTGGTTATGAGTCTTTCTATACTTTGTAAATATTTCTTTTGTTTGCTCATTAAGTTTATATCCATATGAGTTACAAGCATCCTCCATCATTCTTATACCGCCATATGGTATAATACTTCTTACTAGAGGCTTATCATTTTGAAGACCTACAATTAACTCACTTTCCTTATCTATATATCCAGCTCCGTGGGAAGATATTGTTGAAATCCTATCTACATCAATATCAAGATTGCCACCATTTTTTCTTTCTATATCAAATAACTCTTTAACTTTATCAAATACCTTTATAGTCCTATCCGTTGGACCTTCTAAGAAAGAACTATCACCTTCATATGGTGTGTAGTTTCTTTGAATAAAATCTCTTACATCTATTTCTTTATTCCAGTTACCTTTAACAAAACTCTTCATGTAAATCATCTCCTTGTCAGACACAAGTATACTGTATTTTGTATACAATAGCAATAAAAATAAAAGAAATCAGACTTGCAACTGTGATAACAATTATCAATTAACTAATTTCACCTTGAGTATAACACAGGTATTTTTGCCTGTAAATAGCTCTGAAAATCTTTGTTACTTATTGATAAAGATTCTCACAATGTATTTAAAGTGTTTGAAATCACTACATCTTTTTATTCATAAGAAAACCTTTTTTCCAAGGTGTATACAATGTTATGATTAATTATACTATCTTGTTTTTTAAAGTGTACATTTTATTTTGTGTATGCTTGCCTATAGATATTTGACCTCAAATGGCTATAGACTATTAGAAATACATATGTTATTATATTAAAGGATTACGCGCTTGCCCAAGTGAAAATTCGATATGGAATAGATTTATTCTATTCCTGGGACCACTATTATAGTGGAATAAAGCCCTTGCTCAATGCTATCTACATTGGACAAGGGCTTTTTATTTTGTTTCTCATTAATTTAACGCTATTTATAAAGTAAACTCTTCTATCATTTCCTTTAGTTTAGAAATTATATTGGATAATGAATCTACAGACATTTTTATACCTTCTAAGGACTGAGTTTGTACTTCCATAGTAGCTGATACTTCTTCAGTACTTGCGGCATTTTCCTCTGAAATCTGATATAAGTGCTCCACGCTTCCAATTACTTCATCCTTTTGTACACCTATTTCAGTAAATAAGTTATTAAAGGAAACCATCATATTCTCTGTTCCTGATACTGCATTTTCAATGTTTTTAAAGTTTTCATAAACTTTATTTACCCTATCAATCTGATCATTTGCAATCTGTTTAAGATTTTCCATTGAATCTACGGCACCATCAGATTTATTTTTGAGGGCCTTAATTACACTCATAATTTCTTCAGTTGACTGGTTGGATTGTTCTGCTAGTTTTCTTATTTCATCGGCAACAACTGAAAATCCTCTTCCTGCTTCACCTGCTCTAGCTGCCTCAATAGCTGCATTAAGTGCTAAAAGATTAGTTTGATCTGATATATTTTGAATCATTTCACTTGCTTTTTCAATAACCCCAACGCTATTATTCGTATCAATAATCATATCATAAACATTGTTATTTTCATCTTGATTAATTTTCGCTTGTTCAACCAGACTCTCAATCATAATGAAACCTTCATCTGTCTGATTACTTATATCCGATGAAGCTGTTTTTAAGTCATTCATCAAGTTATTACCAAGATCTATGTTGTTCCCAATTTCTTCAACAGCTGATAAAGTACTTTCCGTATCTGCTGATTGTTTTGTAGAACCAACTGCTATTTCTTCTATAGCTGATGACATATCTTCCATAGATGATATAACACTGTTAGATATATTAATCAGCATTCCAGATGTCATTTCTACATTGTCAGTTGTGACAGATATCTGCTCTATCACTTCCTTTATTTGAGTAGAAAATTGATTCATTGTATCAGCCAGCATTCCAAACTCATCATTACTGTTATTATTTATAGAGTCCATTGATATTTTACCACTTTCATCTTTGCTAAATGCTTTCACAATACTATTTATATGGTGATTCATTTTATTGGCTATAACAACTGCCATAATAACAAATAAAACTATAAACAGCACTATAAATAGCCCCAATAGTAATAGATTTCTTTTTACTATCGACTCCTGTTTTTCAAGCATAACTCTTTCTTTTGCATCAATCTCATCAATGTAATTGCCAGTACTAATAATCCAGCCCCAAGGCTTAAATTCCTTTGAAAATGCCTTTTTCTCAGTAAGTTTGCCTGTATCCAAGTCTTCAGGTTTTTCCCACATAAAAATTGTATAGCCACCATCTTCATTTGAAGTAGCTGTATCTACTATCATTTTAACTAGCTCATTTCCACTAGGATCAGTTATATGTAACCTGTTATTTCCTTCTTCATCTTCTAAAAATGGATGCATTACTAAATCACCATTCTTATCATCAATCCAAAAATACCCTGTTTCTGAATATCTGCTATCCCTAAGTATATCCTTACTTCTTAACTTAGCCTCTTCCTCAGTAATTCTTCCTTCACTATATTGTTTATAGTTATGCTCAATTACTGAAATAGCCATATTTACTTCAGCTTTTATATTGTTGTCATAGTCTTCTATCAAATATTCTTTTGTCATCTTGATATTTGATTCAAAACCAGCCATACTCCCCCTATGGAGTAGCAAGCCAAATATCAAAACCATTACTACACTTGGGATGATTATACCCATCATCACCTTATTCCTAATACTATTCATCTTCTCTCTCCTTGTCTCATACTAATAAATGTAAAAGCCCATACCTTTATACACTCGATTGATAATGATTATCAATTACATATTATACTTGAAGTTTGTGCATTTGGCAATACTAAAAAAAGAAGTAGCTTTAAAAGCTACTTCTTTTTTTAATCATTAAGTTTTTTCCAATCTTCCCTTAACATACCGTAAACATAGTGATCGTAATAGTTACCTCTTACAAGTTCTACTTGTCTTATTGTACCCTCTTTAACAAAGCCTAGCCTTTCTGGTATTGCATAACTCTTATTGTTTTCTGTCGCAGTTCGAATTTCAATTCTATGTATTTCATAGTCTTCGAAAGTCATATCAATCAAAGCTTTGCAAACTTTTGTCATTATGCCTTTTCCAGTATAGTCCTCATCTAACCAATATCCTATCGATACAAACTTGTGCATTGTATTCATATCATTATGACCAATTATTCCACACACCTGTCCTTTATAATAAACAGTGCACTGAACTCCTAATCCATCAGCAAATTGTCTCATACAACCCTTAATAAAGTTTTCTACTTTTGATTTTGGAGTATCAACTTCAACCCAGCTCATCCATTTTTTCAAATGCTCGTAGTTTCTAACACACATACCGTGAAAAATATCAAGATCCCTCATATCCACAAGTTTTAGTACTATATTTTCATCTACTCTATAAGTAAACATTGTAATTCCTCCCTTGGTTTTTTCTAGTTATATTATAGCATATTCATTTTACTTTCAAAAAAAAATAAAAAGTCACTAAAATTTACTTTTTTGTGACTTTTACTATGTATATATTACCATAAATTGCCTAAAAAATCAAATTTGTAGTGTTTTTCTAGCTATGATAATTAATATATGGAGGTGTTAGTATGGATAATTACTCTTTTAGGATCCGTTGGTCGTGGGTCGTTGGTGGAAAGATCGTTATAAGGATTTAGAGATAGTTATATATATAATTTTTTCTACAGCTGAACTGTGGTTCTAAAGAAATATGACCCCAAACTAAAAGTCAGGCCTGTCAGGTAAGCTATGCTGATATATGGCCTGATTTAACTTGCAAGAGATACTATTACTGAAAAATCACTCTATCAGAATCCGTAGATCGTTGGTCGTTGGTCGTAGGTGGGAAGATCGTTATAAGGATTAAGAGATAGTTATATATATAATTTCTTCTACAGCTGAACTGTGGTTCTAAATAAATATGACCTCAAACTAAAAGTCAGGCCTGTCAGGTAAGCTATGCTGATATATAAGAGGTACTATTACTGCAAAATCACTCTATATGATTGTCACATCTATACGGACAAGAGCGACTTGAGCTGGGGTCTTATTTAAAGTGTCTTTCCGTTAGAAAAACTTCCTTGGATGAATTGAGTATCAATTTCCCTAGATGAGATGTAGCGAAGATAT
>JAOARG010000034.1 GCA_025210655.1 Bacillota bacterium | reverse complement strand
TAAGAGGGTAAGAGATAGTTACTGGATGAAGGTTACTGCTGAAAAGTCTGGTGTTAAGATATCACATCAGTTTGATGATATAGAAATAACGGGAACTGTTTATGATCTCTTGTATGTTCAGCCTTATCATAAGCCGGATAAATAAATTTTGTAGTTAGCGGTCGGTGGAAAGGAAGTTGCTAAGCAACAGTAGCTATCCCAGCTAGCAACTGCTATCCACTAACTACCAACTACTATCCACTAACTACTAATTAATAAGGAGATTCAATTATGTTAAGAAAAATAATAATAACTTTACTTATAAGCATTTTATCTTTTGCTTCTTTTGGAGATACTATTACTGTTGTGAAGGGCAATGATGAGTATAAGATTGATGGAAATATTAAGAATGGTGAGCTTTATATTTCTTTTGGGGATGTAAAGAGGATTATGGAAAATGATTATTTGGACAGATATATTACGGTTGTGGATGAAAACAATTCTAAGGTTACTTTTTTAAGAGCTCCAAGGTCTGATGATGAAGTGAAGCTTAAAATTGGTGATACCTATGGATTTGATGGTTTGCAGCTTGAGGGGATTAGGATCCAGGGTGATGAAATATATCAGTATTTAGATAAGGATATACTAAAGTTCACTTCTCCAGGAGAGATAGAGATATATAACGGGGAGAATATGATTGTAAAAATCACTGTAGTTTCAGATATTGTAGGTAAAAAAATTTCTGGTACTATTGATGAAAAAATGGTTTTATCAGAAGGGGACTATATTATTGACAAAGATATGTTGATAAATACTTCTGGAAGATTAGTATTAAAAGATGGTGTAAGAATAAGTGTGAAAAATGGTGCTAGGATTAAGGTGTTAGGTAAAATAATTAAAGAGGGTGATGGTAGAGCGGAGATTTATTATGACCCATTGGTTCCTTCTGGAAGTATTATATTAGAGACTAGTAATGTTGAATTAAAGAATATTGATTTTACTGGTATTAATAGGACATATTCTCCTTTCATTCACAGCAAGGGGAGAAATGCAAAAATAAGCAATTGTAGCTTTTCGGGAGAAAACCTTGGAAGTGAAATGATAAAGTTTGAGAAATATGGTAACAGGATCTATAAATCTACTTTTGAAAACATAATCATTGATGGACATAACTTACTTACTTTTAAATCTAACGATGGTGATAGTTTTGTTAGGGAGAGCAAGTTTAAAAATATTGTGGATAAAAGTACTTATTCAAGTACTTCTCTTCTTGAGGCGAGGTCTAATTCAGTAGTTATGGATTGTGAATTTGATGGTATAAAAAATATGACAGCTGTAGAGTCATTTAACAAGGTTGAGAGTAGTGTCTTTAAGAATTTCTCATCTCTTAAGTCTATTGATGTTATATACGGTGTTGATACTGTTTATAAAAATACCATAGAGAACCTTTTATTCACAGGTAGTGTAGGGGATAAATGTATTGCTATTAATGAAGGTAGAAACATAGAGAAGAATATTATTAGTAATGTAAGAAGTGAATACATTAATGATAATGGAATGATTATGGGAATAAGTGCATCTAGAAACGATGGTAGAATCATTGACAATGAGCTTGATGATTGCTTTATTGGTATAAGAACAAATGTCAAAACTACTAAAGGAAACAAGGTTAATAATAGTACTTATCCATTTATGTCATTCACCGGAAGTGGATATATTACTATCAGCAAGAATGAATTCGATTCTGGAGAAATATACGATATTGAAAAGGATATCGATTTGAAAAGAATAAAAATCAGTAGATAGATTTTGAGTTAGTGGTTAGTAGATAGTGTGAAAATCCCTTTTTATCAGAACTGATAAAAGGGGATTTTTTCTAGCTAGCTATCTACAAACTACTATCCAATATCCACTATTCACTATAAATCAACAAATCCATTTTCACAAATTAGCACATCCATAGCTATATCATGTTCCTTTGGATGGGAATCGTTAATTATTTGAAAATCATATGCTAAGCCTACTTTTAAAACATCTGGTCTTAAACCGCTAAGAAATCGGTCGTAGAAGCCTTTTCCATATCCTATTCTAAATAAATTCTTATCAAATATCACGCCTGGAACTATAACTATGTCTATTTCTTCTTTTGAAATCAGATTTTCTTTCTTTTCTAAAGGTTCAGGTATACCGTATTTACTAAGTATAACTTCCTTTTGGCAAGATATTTTATAAGGAATTAGTCCTAGGGTGTCCCAGTTACTTTTGGGTAATATTATATTACCGTTTTTCTTTATTATGTCTTGATTTATTTTTTTTGTATCAACCTCATTGTTGAAACTACAATATGACATTACGGATTTACCACTGAAATCAATGGCGTTTAAAAAATTCGTGTATATTAGCTCGTTTCTTTCTATGTATTCTTTTTCAGAAAGACTCTTTCTCATTGATATAAGTGTTTTTCTACTTATCATTTATTCACCTCAAGCTTAACTTTTAATATAGTCTTAATATTCTAGGACTTTCTTATATTTGTTAAAAATATTATAATATAAGGTAGTACTATATTTAAGGAAAATCTTCAATTTGTTTAGAAAAAAATAAACGGAGTGATATAAATGATAAAACTTGTTGATGTAAGTAAGAGTTATGATGAAAATTACGCGCTCAAGAATATAAATGTACACATAAAAAAAGGTGAATTTGCATTTTTAGTTGGTCCAAGTGGGGCTGGTAAATCTACTTTTATTAAAATGCTTCTGAAAGAAGTTGATCCTTCTGACGGAAAAATATATATAGCTGGTGAAAATATTACAAAACTTCATAGGAGAAAGGTTCCTTTTCTAAGAAGGAAAATGGGGGTAGTTTTTCAAGACTTTAGACTTCTTCCAAATAAGACTGTTTATGAAAATGTTGCCTTTGCAATGGAAATAACTGAGGCTAGTCCTAAAGAGATAAGAAGAAATGTTCCTATGATGCTTAGTATGGTTGGACTTACGTCTAAAGCTAAGATGTATCCAAGTCAGCTTTCTGGTGGAGAGCAGCAAAGGGTATCTATAGCTAGGTCGATGATAAATAATCCTCCTATTCTTATTGCGGATGAGCCTACTGGTAACCTTGACCCTGAGACTTCTTGGGAGATTATGAAATTAATCAAGCAGATTAATAGAAGGGGTACCACTGTTATCATGGCTACCCATGACAAGGATATAGTTGATATTATGAAACAAAGAGTTATTGCACTTGAAGGTGGAAAGCTAGTGAGGGATGAAGTAAGGGGAGGATATGGCTATGAAGATTAAAACTACTTGGTATATGCTCAAGGAATCCTTCAAGAATTTATGGAGAAACAGGCTAATGAGTTTGGCATCCATGTCATCAGTGGCTGCAACCTTACTTATTCTTGGTCTAGTATTTATACTAATTGTCAATATTTCAAGTCTGTCGGAAGGTATGGAAGATCAGTTTGAATCTATTCAGATTTACCTTGAAGATGGTCTTACTAAGGCTGAAGTAGAGAGTATTGGAAATGATATGTATACTATTGATGGTGTTGATCAAATAGTATTTGAATCCAAAACCGAAGCTATGGAAAATATGAAAACCCAATTAGGGGATTATGGATATCTTCTAGATGGTCTTGAGAGCAATCCTTTACCTATGTCCTTTGTAGTTTATCTTAAGGATATTTCTAAGTCTGAGGAAGTATATGAAAAGTTAAAGGAGTATGAAGGTGTAGAGGATATAAAATATTATAAGGATACAATTGATAAAATAATAAAGATTTCTAATTATGTAAAAAATACTGGTTTTGGTGTGATTTTAGTACTTATATTTATTTCGGTATTTATTATTGGTAATACTATAAAGATTGCTATAGCCTCAAGAAAAAGGGAAATAGGAATTATGAAATATGTTGGTGCTACCAACTGGTTTATTAGATGGCCTTTCTTAATTGAGGGAACTCTTTTAGGATTTTTAGGTGCTGCAATATCAATAGTCATTGTGTATTTTACATACAAGTATACTTATGATATTGTTACCAGAGATTTTTATGCAATTGTAGCTGTTTATGTAAAACCACTGGATGTTATTATGGATGATATTGTTTACTTGTTCCTTGTACTTGGAAGTGGAATAGGGGCGTTTGGTAGTATTATTTCCCTTAGAAAGTACTTAAGGGTATAGGTGATGAAAATGATTAAAAATAAAAGATCATTGCTTCTCGTATTTATCATTTGTCTTTTGGCTTCAATAGTGTCTTATGGACTTGATGAAGTTACTGTTAAGGAAAATGAACTTAATGCTATTCAAAATAGACTTAAGAATATCCAAAATGAAAAAAGTGTTAATACGGGTAACCAAAGTAAAATAAACAGTAACATTGATAGAATTACTAAAAATATATCTGGTCTTGAATCTGAAATAAAGGCAATTAACAAGGATATAGATAATACCCAAGTAAAAATCGATGAGATGGTTGGAGTTATTGAGGAAACAGAGAAAAGTATAGTTGAAAAGACTAGAATACTTGAAAAGAGACTCAGGGCTATGTATAAAGCTGGAAATGTAGGTTATGTAGAAGTTCTGTTGGGATCTGATGACTTCAAAAATTTGATGACTAGAGCCGATATGGTGAAAAAGATTTATATTCATGATACAAATCTTGTTGAGAGTTTGAACGATCAAAAGAAAATTCAAGAGGACAATAAAAAGAATCTTGAAACTGAAAAATCCACATTGAAGGCTTCTAAGCAAAGAATTGATGAAAAGAAAGCTGTACTAAGGGTTGAAATAGATGGTTTAAAAGTTGAGAAGGAAAAGTTAAAGCAAGATTATAAGGCTTTAGAAGAATCTGAGGATAAGTTCCAAAGAGAAGCTGATGAACTTACTAATGTATTAAAGAATCTTAAGCTTGAAAAGAAGTATGTTGGAGGTCAAATGAGATGGCCTGTACCGGGACGTACCGATATTTCTTCTTATTTTGGATATAGAATACATCCTGTATATAAGAAAAACAAACTTCATACAGGTATTGATATACCAGCACCAAAGGATACTAATGTTGTTGCTGCCCAAGGTGGAACTGTAATATATTCTGATTGGCTTGGAAGTTATGGTAGACTTATTATGATTGACCACGGTGGTGGTATAGTAACAGCATACGGCCACAATAATTCCCTTGTAGTAAATGTAGGGGACAAGGTAGCAGCAGGAGATGTAATCGCTAAGATAGGATCTTCAGGTGTATCTACTGGAAATCACTGTCACTTTGAAGTAAGGAAAGAAGGAAAATATGTTAATCCTCTAGATTACGTATCGCCTTAAAGGAGATGTCCGAATGAACAGAAAGGGAAAACTGATATTGATTTCTGCAGTAATTTTTACAGCAGTCTTAACATTTTTTGTTTCTACTGTTATTACTGTAAGAATGGGGGATAAATATATAGTAAGTAAGAATGATTTCGATTATTTGATAAAGTTAGAACAAAGATTTGGAAAAACATCTTATCTAATGGATGTAATCGAAGAAAAGTACTATAAGGATCTTGACGAAGCTAAGCTTATCGAAGGTGCCAATAAAGGGATTTTTGATGCAACTGGTGATAGATATACAGATTATTTTGATGAAGAAGAGTTTACGGAATTCAACGAATACAATGATGGTAAATATGGTGGAATCGGTATAATTCTTGATTACTCAAGTGAGGATATAGTAATTGTTTCTCCTATTGAAGATACACCGGGAGAAAGAGCTGGACTTCAATCTGGTGATGTAATTAAATCAGTAGATGGAGAAGTTGTTAATTCAGCCCATGCTGATAAGGCTGTTGACCTAATGAGGGGAGAAGCAGAAACTGATGTGCTTCTTGAGATATATAGGCCTTCATCTGATGAAACAAAAGAGTATAATATAACTAGGGAAATGATTAGTGTAAAAAGTGTTAAGTCAGTAGTTATGGAAGATAACCTTGGATACTTAAGAATAACAAACTTTGATAACAAAGTGTATAAGGAATTTAAGGATAATCTTAATAAAATGAGAAACAAAGGAATCAAGGGTCTTGTAATAGATCTAAGAAACAATCCTGGAGGGGATTTACAGCAATGCGTTAAAATTGCTGATGATCTTTTAGGAAAACAAACAATAGTTTATAGGGAAAGAAAAGATGGAAAGAAGATTTACGAAAAATCAGATGAGGGTAAATTGGATATTCCATATGTAATTCTTGTTAATGGTGGAAGTGCATCAGCATCTGAAATATTAACTGGTGCAGTAAAGGACACTGATTCAGGAGTTATTATTGGTACAAAAACATTTGGAAAAGGAATCGTACAAACGGTATATCCTTTGGAGGATGGCACAGGATTTAAACTTACAACTTCAGAGTATTTTACTCCAAACGGTATAAACATTCATGGAATAGGAATTGAACCAAACATAGTAATAGAGCTTTCAGAAGATGATTACATCACTGAAGGATCTGATGAAGACTATGATGTTCAACTTAAAAAAGCTATCGAAGTACTGAATGATAAGATTGCAAACTAGATTTGTGATATAAAATAATAATAATTTGGAGGAACTTCTATGAATATTAGAAAAGCAAATGTCTACGACGCTATTGATATAGCAAGGGTTCACATTGATGCATGGAGAAGCACATATAGGAACATTCTTAGTGAGGAATTCCTAGAGGCACTTTCTTTTGATAAGAGAAAGAAAATTTGGTTAAACAAGTTGGAAAATACCCATGGTATCTATGTTGCTGAAAATATTGATGGAAAAGTAGTAGGTTTTATTGATGGTGGTGCTCAAAGAAGAGATGACTACGAATATGATGGGGAGATATATGCAGTTTACATACTGGATGAATATCAAAATCATAGGGTTGGAAGTGAACTGATCTACAGGGTTGTAAAGAATATGATAGGGAACGAATATAAAAATCTTATTATATGGATGTTAGACGGCGGCCCTGCAAATTATTTTTATAAGAAAATCGGTGGAGATATGAAGTTTTCCCGTGTAGATATTATAGGCGGTGAGAAGTACAAGCTTAATGGATACGTATGGGATGATATAGAAGGGCTGTATAGTATACTTGAAGAAAGGATAAAGGATGATAAAATCCATTAATGTGGTGATGGAATGAAGGATAGAATCAAGCATTTGAGCTGGTTACCTTTAATCATTATATCTATTTTTATTTTCAAATACATTGATAGACTTTCAGTAGTTATGGATAATTTGAAGTATGTTGCAAATATATTGACTCCCTTTATTTGGGCTTTTGTATTTGCTTATCTTCTGAATCCTTCAATGGTATTTTTTGAAAATAGATTTAAAATGAAAAGAGGATTTGCCATACTGGTTGTATACATGCTAGTTTTGGGTGTGATTGTTATATCCCTTACTTTCTTAATACCAGGTTTAGTTGAGAACCTTGATGATTTGATAAAGATATTACCAGATTATATTAGTGAAACAGAGGATTATATAGTTAAATTTATTGATGATAACAAATTGTTTGATCAATTTGGAATTTCAGGCCTTGAATTTAACAATCTAAAGGACATCATGGGGAAGATTGGTCTGTATACCAATGTATTCTTTAGTAAATTCCTAGGAACAGTACTTTCTTTTACTTCTGGAATATTGAAAATCATAATAGGTATAATCATTTCAATATACTTGCTTAAGGATAAGGAATATTTTAAAAGAGGAAGTAAAAAGATAATATACTACTTTATAAATAAAGAGTCGGCTGATAAGATTATTTCCCTTGGGGATGAAATGAATACTATGTTTTCCAAATACTTAATTGGTAAACTTATTGATTCACTTATTATTGGATTATTATGCTTTATAGGTATGGTACTTTTAAAAGCACCATTTGCTTTGTTATTCTCAATTATAGTTGGAATAACAAATATGATACCATACTTTGGACCATTTATAGGGGCAGTTCCAGTAGTTTCGATTACATTGTTCTATAGTCCGGTCAAAGCTTTTTGGGTGCTTTTATTTATACTTGCCCTACAGCAGCTTGATGGATATGTTATCGGACCAAAGATCCTTGGGGACAGTGTTGGTTTATCACCATTCTGGATAATTCTTGCCATAATAATTGGTGGAGGATTCTTTGGAATAATAGGTATGCTAATTGGAGTACCTGTTCTTGCAGTGTTAAAGAATCAGTTTTCTAGGGTAATAAATAGAAAGTTAGAGAGAAATAATATAGAGATAAGATAAATAAAAGGGGATGTAGTTGAAAATACTATCATCCCTTTACTGTTTTTTTAAGGAAAATTACATAGCTGTTTTTACTTGACGATTAAAAATTAGAATTATATAATGAGTACGAACATATGTTTGAAATGACTGAGGGGTGAGTTTTTGGAATTTAAAATAAAATCTGAGTATAAACCAACAGGGGATCAACCCGGTGCTATAGATAAATTGGTTAATGGAATAGAAGAAAATTTAAAATATCAGACATTACTGGGGGTTACAGGTTCAGGTAAGACCTACACTGTTGCCAATGTCATTGAAAGAACCCAGAAACCCACATTGGTAATAGCCCATAATAAGACCTTGGCTGCACAATTATATAATGAGTTTAAGGAATTTTTTCCTGATAATGCAGTTGAGTATTTTGTTAGTTATTATGATTACTATCAACCTGAAGCTTATGTTGCAATTACTGATACCTATATTGAAAAGGACTCTTCAGTAAATGATGAAATAGATAAATTGAGACACTCCGCTACAGCATCTTTATTTGAAAGAAATGATGTAATAATTGTTGCCAGTGTTTCTTGTATATATGGTCTTGGAGATCCAGTTGATTATAAGAATTTGGTTCTATCATTAAGACCAGAAATGGAAATATCCAGAGAAGAAATAATGGAAAAACTTATTAATATACAATATATACGAAATGATATGAGTTTTGAAAGGGGAACATTTAGAGTAAGGGGAGATATTATTGAGATTTTCCCTGTTGCTTCTGATGAAAAAGCTATCAGGGTTGAACTCTTTGGTGATGAAGTTGAAAGAATATCAGAAATAAATGCCCTTACAGGAGAAATACTTGGGGTAAGAAATCATATCGCCATATTCCCATTTTCCCACTATGTAACTGAAAAAGAAAAGCTCGAAAAGGCAATTTCAAAGATAGAAAAGGAAATGGAAGAACAAGTAAAATACTTTAAAGAACATGATAAGCTAATTGAAGCACAAAGAATAGAGCAGAGAACAAGATATGATATAGAAATGCTTAGGGAAATGGGATATTGCCAAGGTATAGAAAACTATTCAAGGATAATATCTGACAGGGAACCAGGTTCAAGACCTTTCACCCTAATAGATTATTTCCCGGATGATTTTTTAATAGTTGTAGATGAGTCCCATGTTACCCTTCCCCAAATAAGAGGTATGTTTGGTGGGGATAGATCGAGAAAGATGAATCTTGTTGATTTTGGATTTAGACTTCCATCTGCACTGGACAATAGACCCCTGAATTTTGAAGAATTTGATTCTATGATAGATAAATCAATATTTGTTAGTGCGACTCCAGGAGGATACGAGATTGAACATAGTCATGAAATAGTAGAGCAGATAATTCGTCCTACAGGACTTCTGGATCCGGTAATAGAAATTAGACCGGTAATGGGACAGGTTGATGATTTGTATGGTGAGATTTCAAGAGTTGTAGAAAGAAAAGAAAGGGTCTTGATTACTACTCTAACTAAAAAAATGTCTGAAGACCTTACTGATTATTATAAGGACTTAGATGTTAAGGTAAAATATCTTCATTCAGATATAGATACCTTGGAGAGAACTGAAATTATTAGAGACCTTAGATTAGGTGTATTTGATGTTCTTGTTGGAATTAACCTTTTAAGAGAAGGTCTTGATATACCAGAAGTATCATTGGTTGCAATACTTGATGCTGATAAAGAAGGTTTCCTTAGATCAGAAACAGCACTTATACAGACTATTGGTAGAGCTGCTAGAAATGTCGAAGGAAAGGTACTTATGTATGCTGATAAAGTCACCCCTTCTATGGAAAGGGCAATAACAGAAACATATAGAAGAAGGGAAAAACAGCTTGAGTATAATGAAGAGAATGATATTGTACCTAGAACTATAGTCAAAGCTGTTGCAGGAGCTATTGAAGCTACTAAAACCGTTGAAGAAGTTATGGAAAGTCCTGATGATGAGTACATGAAGCTTGAAGATAAGGAACAATTGATAGAAAGACTTCAAGAGGATATGATGAAGGCTGCTGCCGACCTTGATTTTGAGAAAGCAGCGGAACTTAGGGATAAAATAGCTAAACTTAAAAAGGATAAGTAGGAGTATAAAAATGACAAAGAATAATATATTCGTAAAAGGTGCAAGAGAGCACAACTTAAAAGGATTTGACATTAGTATTCCCAGGGATAGCCTGGTAGTAATAACTGGATTAAGTGGTTCGGGTAAATCATCCCTTGCTTTTGATACTATTTACGCCGAGGGACAAAGAAGATATGTGGAAAGTCTATCAGCTTATGCAAGACAGTTCTTAGGTCAAATGGAAAAACCTGATGTTGAATATATAGAAGGACTTTCCCCTGCTATTTCAATTGATCAGAAGACTACAAGTAAAAATCCTAGATCTACAGTTGGAACAGTTACAGAGATATATGACTATTTAAGACTTTTATACGCAAGAATTGGTATTCCCCATTGTCCAATTTGTGGTCAAGTGATTAGTTCACAAAGTATTGACCAAATTGTTGATAAAATAATGGATTTGCCAAATGAATCAAAACTTCAAATACTTTCGCCTATAGTTAGGGGAAAGAAGGGTGAGTTTAAAAAGGAACTTGAAAGTCTTAAAAAAGAAGGTTTTGTAAGAATAAGAATAGATGGGGAAATGTATGAAATAAGTGATGATATATCCCTTGAAAAAAATAAAAAACATACCATAGAGGTTGTTATTGATAGGATAAAGATGAAAGATGGTATTAGATCGAGGGTGTCGGATTCAGTAGAAGTAGCCTTGAAGCTATCTGAAGGTCTAGTACTTATAGATGTAATTGGTGATGGTGACTATCTATATAACACTAAATTTGCATGTACAGAACATGGTGTAGGTATCGAAGAGCTTGAACCAAGAATGTTTTCTTATAATACCTACTATGGTGCTTGTGATTCTTGTAAAGGTATTGGTTTTCTTTTAAAGGTAGATGAAGATTTGGTGATTCCAGATTATAGCAAGACCTTGGCTGAAGGTGCAGTTGATGCTATTGCTTCAAGTAATGAGGGAACTTATTATCAGCAGATGGTGGAGTGTATCCTAAAAAACAATGGTTACGATAGACATACTAAATTTTCAGACTTACCTAAGAAGGTAGTTAAAGAAGTACTTTATGGAACAGGTAAGAAGAAAGTAAAATTCACATATGAGAGTAAGTATGGTGGAGTTAGGACTTATGATGCTGTATTTGAAGGTATAGTAAATAATCTTGAAAGAAGGTATAAAGAAACTAATTCTGACTATATGAGAAATAAGATTGAAACATACATGACACTTAATGCTTGTAGTTCCTGTCATGGAAAGAGATTAAAAGATGAGTCTTTAGCTGTAACTGTTGGTGGTATTAATATTGCAGATTTTACGGATATGTCTGTAAGGGATTCTTTGAAGTTTATTGATAATCTAAAGCTTAGTGAGAAAGATGAAAAAATATCTGAACTTATTATTAAGGAGATAAATGCCAGACTGTCATTCCTTAAGAATGTAGGTCTTGAGTATCTTAATCTTTCAAGAAATGCAGGTACTTTATCAGGTGGAGAAGCCCAGAGAATTAGACTTGCAACTCAAATTGGTTCAGGACTTGTAGGGGTTCTGTATATTCTTGATGAACCAAGTATAGGACTTCATCAAAAGGATAATGAGAAGCTTTTAAAGACCCTAAGAAATCTTACGGATCTTGGGAATACACTTATTGTGGTTGAACACGATGAAGATACCATAATGAATGCTGACTTTATAGTGGATATTGGTCCAGGAGCAGGAGAGCACGGTGGAGAAATAATTGCCCAAGGTACAATTGATGATATTATGAAATCGGAAGATTCTATAACTGGTAAATATCTTTCTGGAAAACTTAATATAGAAATACCTGATGAAAGAAAGAAACCTGATGACAGATGGATAGAAGTTAAAAAGGCAGAGCAAAATAACCTTAGGGGAATTGATGTTAAGTTTCCTATCGGACTTTTTACTGCTGTAACAGGGGTATCTGGTTCTGGAAAATCTACACTTGTAAATGAAATACTTTATAAGGGCTTGTACTCTAAAATCAATAGAACCAACAAAAAGCCAGGTAAGCACAAGGAAATAAAAGGTATAGACAATATAGATAAGATTATTGATATCGATCAATCACCTATAGGTAGGACTCCTAGATCCAATCCGGCAACATATACTGGTGTGTTTGATCATATTAGAGATCTTTTCGCCATGACACCAGAGGCTAAAATGAGAGGATACAAGAAGGGAAGATTCAGCTTCAACGTAAAAGGTGGAAGATGTGAATCTTGTTCTGGTGATGGTATCATAAAAATCGAAATGCACTTCCTTCCAGACGTTTATGTAATGTGTGATGTTTGTAAGGGAAAGAGATACAATAGGGAAACTTTAGAAGTTAAGTATAAAGGGAAGACAATAAGTGATGTTCTTAATTTGACCGTTGAGGATGCCCTTGAATTCTTTGATTCTATTCCTAAAATCAAAAACAAATTAAAAACCCTATATGATGTAGGTTTAGGCTATATAAGATTAGGACAACCATCAACACAGTTGTCAGGTGGAGAAGCCCAAAGAATCAAGCTTGCAACAGAGCTTTCCAAAAGATCAACAGGAAAGACCCTATACATCTTAGATGAGCCAACAACAGGACTTCATATGGCTGATGTACACAAGTTGATTGAAGTATTAAATAAGTTAGTAGAAGGTGGAAACACTGTAATAGTTATAGAGCACAACCTAGACGTAATCAAGTCAACAGACTATATAATCGACCTAGGCCCAGACGGAGGAGACAATGGTGGTAGCATAGTAGCCACAGGAACCCCAGAAGAGGTAGCTAAGGTAAAGGGAAGTTATACAGGAGAGTTTTTACAAAGAATGTTGAAGTAGATTTTAGCAGATAGTAGTTAGTGGAAAGTAGATAGAAAAACAATAAACCTTGTTTGCATATGCAAAACAAGGTTTATTTATTCCTAACCACCAACTACTATCTACTAGGAGCTGCTTTTTCTCCAATTCTCTTTGCCTTTAAAAATTCCCTAATTGGAACTTCGAAATTTTTGTCTACATTAAAAGTATAGATACCACGTCTGTCGTATAGATATAAAATCAGTTTGTTTCCTTTAAAAGCAAACTCTGAAAAGTCATTGTAGCTGAATATTCCTGAATCGTTATTTAAAGGATCATTTAAAGGAAGATCAATTTTTAAATCCAGTCCGCTAATTATTATGGAGTGGTTTGAGAAGCTTCCGTAAGTTTTCTTATTTGTTATTATTAATGTTACTTCTACTATTACAAGCCAGATAATAATATTTAGTATATGAAGAGGAATATTTACCTCGCTGAATTTATTGTATTTAATGTAGAAATAAATCAGTTGAAGTCCTATTAGTAGGTATGAAATTACTCTTCCTTTTATATTAGCCCCAGCTAGGTTTAACTTGAAATAGATAGTATCTTCATATAAGTACTTTCTTGAGAAAAAATATCTCTGTGCCATTTGAAGTATAGGAAACCATATCAATTGGAAAGCCAGTAGCATATTTATAATAAAAGTATCACTTGAAGTGGAAAAGAACCTCAAGGAATATATTATTGGAAATATAGTAAGTAATAGACCGATTGTAAAAATTAAACTACGTTTAGAATTGCTCATTTCTTTCTCCTTTATTATTAAATAGTGTTTATAAGTACATTTATATATTATAATGATATTTAGAAAAAGACAATATTTATGGAGAATAAGAGGAATCATTTCATTAAGGAGAATTATATGTTTAATATAAAAGAACAGGTTAAAATACTACCAGAAAAACCTGGTGTATACCTTATGAAAAATGAAAATGGTGAAATTATATATGTAGGAAAGTCAAAAAATCTTAAGAATAGGGTATCCTCATATTTTAGGGGATATAATTCCCATGCTATAAAAGTGAGAAAGATGGTGGATAATGTTTCTGAATTTGAGTACTTCATTACTGATAATGAAGTAGAAGCACTAATTTTAGAAGCAAACTTAATTAAGAAACATCAACCAAGATTCAATATTTTACTTAGGGATGATAAACAGTATCCCTATATAAAAGTAACTATGAATGAAAAATTTCCTAGGGTTATAAAAGTAAGAAAAGTAGTAAGTGATAAGTCTAAGTATTTTGGACCATATGTAAATGTAGAATCAGTTAATAAAACCCTTGAAATAATAAATAAAATTTATCCTATTAGGAAATGCAACAAGAACCTTAATAAGAAAAATGAAAGGCCCTGTCTCAATTTTCATATTTCAAATTGTCTTGGCCCGTGTAAAGGGGATGTCCATAGGGATGAATATATGAAAAATATTGAAGAAATTCTTTCAATATTAAATGGTAAGGACGATTACTTAATAGAACTACTAGAGAATAAGATGAAAAATCATGTTGAAAAACTTGAGTTTGAAAAAGCAGGTGAGTGTAGGGATCATATAATAGCCCTTGAAAATCTTAAGGAAAAGCAAAAGATAGTTTCATCCAGTAGAAATGATCAAGATTATATTTCCCTTGCATCTTATATGGATAGAATATGTATAATGATATTCTTTGTTAGGAAGGGTAAACTTATAGGAAGAGAACAATATATTTTTGAAGATGTAATAGGTACTGGAGACTCTGAAATATTATCAGATTTTATAGGTCAGTTTTATTCAGGGGCATCATATATACCAAAGGAAGTAATTGTAGGTCATATGCCTGAGAATAAAGAAGCTTTAGAAGAATGGCTTACTCAAATAGGTAAGCGAAATGTTAAACTTCTTCTTCCACAAAAAGGTGAGAAGAAAAAATTAATACTTATGCTTGAGAAAAATGCTGAAGAATACTTGGAAAAATTTTATGAAAAAGTATATAAGGAAAATATACTTATTAATAAGAATCTGACCAACCTTAGGGATATACTAGAATTAGAAGAAATACCTAATAGGATAGAGGCATATGATATATCAAATATTTTAGGTGTATATTCTGTAGGAACCATGGTAGTATATGAGAAGGGAAGAAAGAAAAATTCTGATTACAGAAGGTTTAAAATTAAAACTATAGAAGGCCCAAATGACTATGGCTCTATGCAGGAAGTTCTTTATCGAAGGATGAATAGACAAATAAATGGTGATGAGGAATCTAAAATGAAATTTGGAGCCATGCCTGATTTGATACTTATTGATGGAGGTAAGGGTCAGGTAAACAAGGTTGTTGAGGTTATGGAGGCCCTTAGGGTAAATGTACCGGTAGCAGGACTTGTGAAGGATGACAAACATAGGACTGACAGGCTGTATTATAAGGGTCAAATGATAACTATAAAAAACAATATGGATTTATATAGATTCCTAGGTGGTATACAGGAAGAAGTCCATAGATATGCCATCGCTTATCATAAATCTCTGAGGGATAAGGGTTTAATCAAATCTCCCCTTGATGAAATCAAGGGAGTTGGTCCTGCTAAAAAGAGAGCTCTTTTGAAGGAATTTAAAAATATAAATGCTATAAAAAATGCTAGTATAGAGCAACTTACTGAAGTTAAGGGTATAACTAAAGAGTTGGCAGAAAATATTATTAATACCCTGAATATAAAATAAGGAGTGTTCATATGGTAAAAATAGAGGATTTTGCAAAGGGACTAAATTTAAAGTTTGTAAGTGAAGAATATGATTCAAGAAATATTGAGAGTATAGAAATAAATAGAATGGGACTTCAGCTTACAGGATTCTTGGAGCATTTTGATTCAGATAGGATACAGCTTATAGGACAAGCCGATTGGACCTATTTTAATAATCTTGATAAGGAAAGAAGAAGAAAAGTAGCTGAGGACATAATGTCATATAATATTCCTTGCCTTGTCTTCACTAGAAACCTTGAAGTTTTTGAAGAGTTTGTTGAGTTTGGTGAAAAGTATAGAATCCCAATTCTTACTACTGATCAGTCCACTACAATTTTTGTCAGAAGTATTATTAACTATTTAGAAAAGAAACTTGCACCTTCAGTTACCCTTCACGGTGTATTAGTTGATGTTGCAGGTATTGGTATACTTATATTTGGTAAAAGTGGTGTTGGTAAATCAGAAACAGCCCTAGAACTTGTTAAAAGGGGACACAGATTTGTTGCAGACGATGCCATTGAGATAAAAAGAGTTGGTAGCCAGTTGGTAGGTAAGGCTCCTGAACTTATTAAGAATTTTATCGAAATCAGAGGAATAGGCATACTTGATATAGCTATGCTATATGGTATAGGTTCCGTTAGGGATAGTAAGGTAATCAACATGGTTATACAATTTGAAGCATGGGATAGCGGAAAGGTTTATGACAGACTTGGTATAGAAGAGAAAACAATGGATATACTAGGTGTAGATGTATCAAAGCTTACCATACCTGTTAAACCAGGTAGAAACTTAGCCGTTATCGTAGAAGCAGCAGCTAGAAACCATAGAATGAAATATATGGGATATAATCCAGCAGAAGAACTGGATAAAAGAATTCAAGGAAAGATACAAGTGGAGTCGAAAGACGTTATATGTGATTAATGATTCAGGGTACACTTGTTAAATGACTAAATAAGACCCCGAAATTCAAGGAATAATCAAATACACTGTAAAACAAGTGGTTTATAAGCCATTAAGTTTGCAGTGTATTTTTCTTTTAATAAACAGCTATATTTCATTCTTGTAAAAAATATATGGAGTTTTATTTCCATATGAATTGTTCCTATGAATTTATTCTACGATTAGAGTTTTCCGACTGGAAAATATCAGAGGTCGGATTACATAGTAATACACTTGACATAAGATTATGGTTTTCTATATCTTGTACTAGACATGAAAGTGAAACTTGAATTCTAGACACAAGTTCTTATAAGAACAGTACTAGACAGGGGAAGTCAATTTAACGACTTCCCCCTATTTAATTATTACAAATTGTGAAGTATTAATAACAAATTGACATAATTGATAATGTTAATCAATAACAATCTTTCTGAAAGTATTGCAAATACAAGAAACTATACTTTTAAACAAGATATTACCCAATTTTCACCTGTATTAATTAACAAATTTATTTTTATTGTTAAAAATTTTATTTTTTATTTAAAAGAGAAGTGATATAATAATCTAGTACTTTGTATAATTTTTAACTAAGATAAATAATTTTTTATCAAAGTTTTTGCTGTCCTATGTATATAAATCATGTAGACTAGGTCACATTAATAGATAATATTATTAAAAAGTAATATTGTAATGTGATAAAACCATTTACATGTAAAAGGGCTTTATAGTGTATATATACAATGTTTGAAGATGATTTAACGAAAAAAATCTATGAAAATTGTAGAAAATTATATACTTTGTTAAAAAAATATCTATTTCAGGTTGAAATTTGAGTAGAAAATATGTAAAATAAGATGACAGAAGAAATAATTGAGCAAATTACTTATTTATAATTGATACTAGATTATAAATAGTATGAATTTAATAAATCTTCAAATAAGTCATATTAACAAAAGAATCATTCCAAGGCTTGTTGCTTTGGCATAATTATATTTATCATAAGTATTTTAAGGAGGAAGAAAATGGCTAAGAATATTCTTACGGAAGAAAATTTTGCAAAACTTGATGAAGTAATCAAATCATGCAAAGATATGCAAGGTCCATTAATGCCAGTGCTTCACCAAGCACAGCATATATTTGGTGCATTACCACTTGAAGTTCAAAAGATTGTATCAAGGGAGTTAAGAATCCCACTAGCTGAAATTTACGGGGTTGTTACTTTTTATTCGCAGTTCACACTTGAGCCTAAAGGTGATTTTTTAATTGGAGTATGTTTAGGTACTGCATGTTACGTTAAGGGAGCTCAAGGAATTATTGATAGAATATCAGAGAGAATCAACATTAAAGTTGGAGAAACTTCTAAGGATGGTAAATTTACATTAGAAGCTACAAGATGTATCGGTGCTTGTGGTCTTGCTCCAGTATTAACAGTAAACGAAGACGTATATGGTAGATTAGTAGAATCAGATGTTCCTGGAATACTAGAGAAATACTTATAAATAGATTTGTTATTGTAAACGTTATCAATATTGAGTAGGGAGGTAACAAGATGAAATCTTTAGCGGAATTAGCAAAAATAAGAGAGAACGCTATTAAAAAAGTTGATATAAGAAGCGGTGGAAAAAGTACAAGAATAGTAGTAGGTATGGCTACATGTGGTATATCTGCAGGTGCTAGACCAGTACTTACAGCTTTATTAGAAGAAGTACAAAAGAGAAACCTTTCAGATGTAGAAGTTACTCAAACAGGATGTATTGGAGTATGTAGACTTGAGCCAATCGTTGAGGTTTATACTGAAGAAGGTAAGGTTACTTATGTTGAGATGAGCCCAGAAAAAGCGGCTAGAGTTATTGCTGAGCATATAGTAAACGGACAGGTAGTAAGCGAATTCACAATCGGTGCTTACGAAGAGAAGTAAGAGTAATATCTATACTAGGGAGGTTTGACGAATGGAACTTTATAGATCGCATGTGTTAGTCTGTGGAGGTACTGGATGTACATCTTCAGGATCATTAACATTAGAAGAGAGATTTGCAGTTGAATTAGAGAAGCACAATCTTGATAAAGAAGTACAAGTAGTAAGAACAGGATGTTTTGGACTTTGTGAGGCTGGTCCTATAGTAATCGTTTACCCAGAGGGTTCATTCTATAGTAGAGTTGAAGCTGATCAAGTTGAAAGAATCGTAGAAGAGCACTTATTAAAAGGTAGAATAGTAAAGGATTTATTATTCGAAGAGTCTGTAGAAGAAGATACTATCAAGGCAATTGATGAGGTTGGATTCTACAAGAAGCAAATGAGAATCGCATTAAGAAACTGTGGTGTTATTAACCCAGAAGATATAGAAGAGTATATTGCTTTAGATGGTTACAAAGCTTTAGGTAAAGCTTTAACTGAAATGAGCCAAGAAGATGTTATCAACTCTATTAAGAGATCTGGACTTAGAGGCCGTGGTGGTGGAGGATTCCCATCAGGACTTAAGTGGGACTTCACTTACAAGGCAGAAGGCGACGTTAAATACGTAGCTTGTAATGCTGATGAGGGTGACCCAGGAGCATTCATGGATAGATCTATCCTTGAGGGTGATCCACATGCATTAATCGAGGCAATGGCAATCGCTGCTTACGCTATTGGGGCTGAAAAAGGTTTCGTATACGTAAGAGCTGAGTACCCAATCGCTGTTGATAGACTTTCTATCGCAATCGAGCAAGCTAAGGAATATGGATTATTAGGAACTGATATATTCGGAACTGGATTTAATTTCGATTTAGAAATTAGACTTGGAGCTGGAGCATTCGTATGTGGAGAGGAAACTGCTCTTATTGCATCTATCGAAGGTTTCAGAGGTATGCCAAGACCAAGACCACCATTCCCAGCTGAGAAGGGTATCTTTGGAAAGCCAACACTATTAAACAATGTTGAGACTTATGCAAATGTTCCAAGAATTATATTAAAGGGAGACGAGTGGTTCTCTTCAATCGGAACTGAAGGTTCAAAAGGAACAAAAGTATTTGCATTAGGTGGAAAGATTAATAATACAGGACTAGTTGAGGTTCCAATGGGAACTACTTTAAGAGAAGTAATCTATGATATCGGTGGAGGAATTCCAAACGGTAAGAAGTTTAAAGCAGTTCAGACTGGTGGACCATCAGGGGGATGTATCACTGAAGAAATGTTAGACACTGAAATAGATTTCGATAACCTTACTGCTATAGGATCTATGATGGGTTCTGGTGGTATGATCGTTATGGATGAAGATAACTGTATGGTTGATATCGCTAGATTCTTCCTTGACTTTACTGTTGAAGAGTCATGTGGTAAGTGTGTTCCTTGTAGAGAAGGTACAAAGAGAATGTTAGAAATTCTTGATAGAATCTGTGAAGGAAAAGGTACACTTGAAGATATCGATGCACTAGAAGCATTATCATCTGCTATTACTGAATCATCACTTTGTGGATTAGGACAGACTGCTGCAAACCCTGTTGTTTCTACAATCAAGAACTTCAGACATGAGTATGTTGAGCACGTTGTAGACAAGAGATGTTCTGCTGGTGTTTGTACTGATTTATTACAGTACGTAATCAACGATAAGTGTATCGGTTGTACAGCTTGTGCTAGAGTTTGTCCAGTAAGCTGTATTGAAGGAGAAGTTAAGCAGCCTCACGTAATTGATCAAGATAAGTGTATCAAGTGTGGAGCTTGTATGGATAAATGTAAATTTAGTGCTATTGATAAGAAATAATAATCATTTGACTTAGCTAAAAAGGAGAGGTGTTTGCCGTGGAAAAGGTAAATTTGACGATAAATGGTATACATGTTGAAGTACCAAGTAACTATACTGTACTACAGGCAGCTAAAGAAGTAGGAATCGATATTCCATCACTTTGTTATCTAAAAGATATAAACGAAGTTGGAGCTTGTAGAGTATGTGTTGTTGAAGTTGAGGGTGGAAGAAATCTTCAAGCTTCATGTGTACTTCCTGTAAGAGAAGGTATGGTAGTAAAGACTAACTCAAAGAGAGTTAGAAATGCAGTTAAGACAACTACAGAGCTATTATTAGCTAACCACAACAGAGAGTGTCTTACTTGTGCAAGAAATAAGAACTGTGAACTTCAAACATTAGCTGAAGAGCTAGGAATTGATGAAGTAAGATTCGGTGGAGAAGTTAGAGAAGCAACTGTTGATGCTAAATCTCACTCTATCGTAAGAGATTCAAGCAAGTGTATCCTTTGTGGTAGATGTGTTAACACTTGTAAAAACGTTCAAAAAATTGGTATCTTAGACTTTGTAAATAGAGGATTTGAAACTCAAATAGCTCCTGCATTCGAGATGAGCATGGATGATTCATCATGTGTTTACTGTGGACAGTGTATCGTAGCTTGTCCAGTTGCAGCACTTAGAGAAAAATCTGATGTTGAAAGAGTTTGGGATGTACTTGATAACGAAGATATCCATGTAGTAGTTCAAACTGCTCCAGCAGTAAGAGCTGCTTTAGGTGAAGAATTCGGTTTACCAATCGGAACTAGAGTAACTGGTAAAATGGCAGCTGCTTTAAGAAGAATTGGATTTGATAGAGTATTTGATACAAACTTTGGTGCAGACCTTACAATCATGGAAGAAGGACACGAGTTACTTGGTAGAATCCAGAATGGTGGAAAATTACCAATGATTACTTCTTGTTCTCCAGGTTGGATTAGATACTGTGAGTATAACTACCCAGAGTTCATAGACAACTTATCTTCATGTAAGTCACCACACCAAATGTTTGGTGCAATCGTTAAGTCATACTATGCAGAGCAAAAAGGTATTGATCCAAAGAACATCTTTGTTGTTTCAATCATGCCTTGTACTTCTAAGAAAACTGAAGCTGCTAGAGACGAAATGAATGTTAATGGACTTAGAGATGTAGATGCTGTTCTTACTACAAGAGAGCTTGGTAAGATGATCAGAGAAGCAAGAATTAAGTTCAACCAATTACCAGATGAAGATTTCGATTACGATGTAATTGGAGAATACACTGGAGCTGGAGTTATCTTCGGAGCTACTGGTGGTGTTATGGAAGCTGCACTTAGAACTGTTGCTGACGTATTATCTAAGGATGATCTTAAAGATATCGAGTACAAAGCTGTTAGAGGTATTGAGGAAGATATCAAAGAAGCTACAGTTTCTGTAGGTGGATTAGATGTTAATGTTGCAGTAGCACACGGTACAGCAGCTGCTGGTAAATTATTAGATATGATTAAAGCTGGCGAAAAAGATTACCACTTCATCGAGATCATGGGATGTAGCGGTGGTTGTGTAACTGGTGGTGGACAGCCTCACGTTACAGCTAAGGATCTTATGGATATTGATGTTAGAGCTGAAAGAGCTAAAGCATTATACCAAGAAGATGAAATCAAAGAAGTAAGAAAGTCTCATGAGAATGAAATGATCAAGAAGTTATACGCTGACTTCTTAGGAGAGCCAAATTCTCACAAGGCTCATGAGTTACTTCACACTCATTACACTAAGAGAGAAATATAATTATAAATTATTTTCAAACTTAATAATAAAAACAGAACTGCCCTTTCAAAATTGGAGGGGCAGTTTTTTTATTGCATGTTTTTGGTCTAAGGATTCCCTATGCTCACATCTAGGAATTCAGTCCCTTCATATCTAGGGGACAAATTGGATTGATTTGTCGTCTAGGGACCAATATTCATTGGCATCCAAGGAAATTTTCCTATGGAAAGATACTTTAAATAAAACATATATAGTATCAGGCCACTGAAAAAGTCCAGTTTGAAATTCTTATATAACAATATGTATCTTTTTTTCAACTTTGGAACCCAACATATTGCAAATAAGAATCAACTGAAGGTACTTTTTCATCGGCTTTCATAGTATTTATCTTTTTTTAAAATGTTGTTTTACCTGTGTAAAACATATCCAAGGATGCTGATGAAAATCAGTCCCTAGATGATAAATATATAGATTTATTCCCTAGATGTGAATCAAGTAGTGGTGAATCCCTAGATGTGACCAAAGGGAGCCCTAGACTATAATTGTAGCTTATAAAAAGCATGTAATTCTAAATAAATCAGCTACTAAAATAAAGGCAATGATTCTGTTACCAAGTGGGTATATATGATATAATGAACATATATATCGAAATTGTTAAAAAAATAACCACCTATTGATATCTAAGTGAAATAGCATCGTTTCAGCAACTTATGAAATAAAATTTTTACATAAAAATTTTAAGGAGGACATTATGCAAGTTGGTAAGATAAAGAGTTTGTTAAATGCAGAAATACTTTTAGGTGAACATTTTCTTGAAAGGGAGGTTAAGTCTGCTTTTGGATCTGACCTTATGAGCGATGTCTTGGCATATGTTGATGACGAATCTGTTCTTTTAACAGGTCTTGTTAATCAGCAGGTAATAAGGACTGCAGAGATGCTTGATTTAAAGACAATAGTATTTGTTAGGGGAAAAAAGCCAGGTGAAGATGTAATTGAACTTGCAAAGGAACACAATATGGTACTACTGATGACTAATTTGACTTTATACACAACTTCAGGTATTTTATACTCAAATGGACTGAAGGGAATAAACATAGGGTGAGTGATTATGGGACTTGGATTAAGTAGTGATAAAAACGGAATGAAACTAGAATATAAAATATACGAACATGATTTTATTAGGGCTGGTGAGGCGTCCAGCAATATAAAGAAGATGCTTACTCAGCTAGGAATTGATTCTTCAATTATCAGAAGGGTTGCAATTGCAACATATGAAGCAGAAATTAATGTGGTAATCCATTCTCATGGTGGAAATATGAAGGTCTTAGTAAGTTCGGATTCAGTTGAAATATTGGTTGAAGATGAAGGTCCTGGTATTGATGATATTGAACTTGCTATGAAAAAAGGCTTTTCTACTGCAACTAGTAAGGTTAGGGAAATGGGTTTTGGAGCAGGTATGGGTCTACCTAACATGAAAAGAGTATCGGATGAATTTTTCATTGAGTCTGAAAAAGGAGTATCAACGGTACTAAAAATGATAATTAATATTGAGTAGTATTAGGCTACTATGAAGATATATCGGAGGAAAATAAGATGAGTGAATACTGGCATTCGGTCATTCTTGAAAAAGATTTTTGCAATGGTTGTACAAATTGCTTACATAGATGTCCTACTCAAGCCATAAGGGTAATAGATGGTAGGGCAACTATAATAAATGAGCGTTGTATTGATTGTGGAGAATGTTTAAAACACTGTCCATTCCATGCAAAGGGTGCTTTGACCGATACATTGAAGGAAATGAAAAAATTTAAATATGTGATTGCTCTTCCATCAATAGCTATGTATGGACAGTTTTCTCAGCAATATGATATAAACAAGGTATTTAATTGTTTGTATAAGATTGGATTTGATCATGTTTTTGATGTTGCATATTCGGCAGATATTATTTCTGCACATTTGGCTGAAATAATAGAAGAAAACAGGGATCAGTATTTAAAACCCCTAATATCTACATACTGTCCTGCAATAACTAGATTGATACAAATGAGGTATCCATCACTTATAGATCATTTCATAACATTGGAATCACCTATGGAGGTTTCTGCAAGGCTTGCAAGAAAAAAAGCAAAGGAACTTACTGACTATACAGATGATGAAATAGGAGTTTTCTTTATAAGTCAGTGTCCAGCAAAAATTACAAGTGTGAAAAATCCTCTTGGACTTGAAAAGTCAAAAATTGATGGAGCAATATCTATAGAATCAATTTATTCAAGAATACTAAAAATATATGATGAACTTAATGATGATGAAGTTGTTCAGATTGCAAAGGGATCTGGTAGAGGTATTGGCTGGGGAAAAGTAGGTGGACAAAGTTATTCTATAGGTTTAGAAGATTATATTGCGGTTGACGGTATTGATGAAGTAATTAAGATATTAGATGAGCTTGAATTAGGAAAGCTTAATAATATTGAATTTATGGAAGCATATGCATGTATAACAGGATGTTCAGGTGGTCCACTAAATGTAGAAAATCCATTTATAGCAAAGCAAAGAATAAGAAAGATTTCTGAATCAAAGGATACAAGAAAAAGAAGTATGTATCTTGATCAGTTTGATAGAGAAACCCTTGAATGGGATAGAAAAATAGAAGCACTGCCAACTCTGAAACTTGATACTGATTTTAAAAAAGCTTTAGAAAAAATGGCTAAGATTGAAGAAATATTTAGAATTCTTCCAGGTATAGATTGTGGAGCATGTGGTGCTCCAACTTGTAGGGCCTTGGCAGAGGATATAGTAATGAGAAAAGCGAGTTTAGCAGATTGTGTAGTGAGGAAAAATGGAGGGAAAAGAAATGAAACTTAAAGAGCTTGAGGGGAAAGGATTTTCATTTTTAACAAATACTCATGATGGAGAAATGATAGTAAGTGGAGTTGATTCATGTGACTTATTAAGTTGGGTTATGGCCAAAGGAAAAAAGGGAAATCTTTGGATAACAGTTCAAACCCATACTAATTCTGTAGCAGTTGCTTCTCTTCTTGAAATGTCGGGTATAATTATTCCAGATGGCATAGAAGTTGAGCCTGAAACAATTGAAAAGGCAAATGCTGAAAATATCGCAGTACTAAGTACTGATATGTCACCCTATCAAATTTTTAAATGTCTATATGAAATGGGTATAGAATAATGAAACTATATTATGATCTTCATATTCATACGGCACTATCACCATGCTCAAGTGATGATATGACACCAAATAACATTGTCAATATGAGTATTTTGAAAGAACTTGACGTAATTGGAATAACTGATCATAATAGCACTAAAAATTGTAGGGCCTGTGTTGAGGTAGCTAAAGATAAAGATATATTAGTAATACCGGGCATTGAGCTTCAAACCATTGAAGATGTTCACATACTGTGTTTCTTCAAAGATGTTGATACAGCGGAAAAGTTTGATGATATCCTTGATGGCTATAGGATGCCATTGAAAAATCAGATTGATAACTACGGTAATCAGATGATTTTTGATAAGGATGATAATCATGTGGGAGATTATAATTATCCCCTATTTCTATCTATAAATATTACAATCAAAAAAACCCTTGAAATAGTTAAGGAACTTGGTGGAGTAGTAGTACCATCCCATATAGATAGAAAATCCTTTAGTATTATTTCCAGTTTAGGTTTTATACCGAAGGATTATGAAATAGGAACCTTAGAATTATCTAATGAATCAAAGTACCAAGAATTTATTAAAAAGTATCCCTATTTATCAGGGTATAAGTTTATAAGGAACTCGGATTCCCATGATCTTTTTCAAATCTCTGAAAAGGATAATTCTATAGAAGTTAATGAGAAATCTATTGATGATATAATGGAAAATTTGAAATAAGTATTTTAGTAGAGGAGAATTTATATGAGAGAACTTTCGCTTCATATACTTGATATAGCCCAAAACTCAATATCGGCAAATTCAGATTCTGTAAGAATCGCAGTAATAGAAGATGTTGAAAATGATCTTCTTACAATAATGATAAAGGATGATGGAAGAGGTATGGATGATGAGACCCTTAGAAGGGTTGTAGATCCGTTTTATACTACAAGGACAACACGTAAGGTCGGTCTTGGAATTCCTATGTTTAAATCAAGTGCTGAAGCCTGTGATGGTGAGTTTGAAATCAAGTCTCAGGTAGGCGTTGGGACTGAAGTGAAGGCTACTTTCAAGTACTCTCACATAGATAGGGTTCCCCTAGGAAACATGGCAGATACAATAATAACAGTTATATTGTCTAATCCACTTCTAGAACTTATATATACACATAAGTATAATGAAGAAGGATTTTGTCTCAATACTAAAGAAATTAGAAAGACCCTTGGGAATGAGGTTCCTATAGATAATATCGATGTAATAATGTGGCTAAAGGAATATATAGCTGAGGGTATAGAAGAAATTAGAAAGTAAATCTTTCTTTTCTAAAGTTAGGGAGTAATTATTATGGAGTTAAGAAAAATCGGATTAGTTTTAATTATAATAACAGTAGCTTTACTATTTCTTGGTGGATATATAGGTTTGTCACTATACACAAAATTATTTTTTGGTACTTTTGGACTAGTAGGTGGATTTATACTTACTGCCATAGGAAAAATTGAACAATAAATGGGATGATAGGGAGTGTGTGTCAATTATGCTCTCTTTTTTATGTTTGTAATAATCTATGATTTATTATAAAATAATTATTAGGAAATTAATTACTAATGGTGTGTAGAAGGTGGCAGGATGAGAATAATAAAAGTGAGCGATAAGGCAGTAGGAGAAATGCTAGGGAAGTCAATTTATTCATCTTCTTGTAAGTTGCTATTGTCTAAAAATACTGTTCTTAAAGATAACCATATAAAGAGTCTTGATAAAAATAATATAAATTATATATATATAGATGATGATATGAGTCACGATATTGAACTTGAAACATACGTAGATGAATCATTAGTAATGGAAGCTGTATCTTCTCTAAAAGAAATTTTTAATGATACAGGATTTATTAATGGTCATAAAAGCGCATCATCTATGATACCTATGGATGACTATAATCATGTTGAGAAAATCGTACAAAGCATGGTAAGGGAAGTGTATTCAAACCCTAAAATGCTTTATAATATGATTGAACTGATGGGAACAGACATGTATACATACACCCACAGTGTAAATGTTGCCGTTCTATCTATTTTAACAGCTAAAAGTTTAGGATTAGACAAGAAAACTGTTGAAAAAATAGGAATTGGTGCCTTATTACACGATATTGGGAAAAGCAGAATTGACAATGAACTAATAAATAAACCAGGAAAGTATTCAACTGATGAGTATGAAACAATGAAGGAACACTCAAAGCATGGATATGATATGGTTAGATCCGACACAGTAATTTCACCAATAACAAAACAAATAATTTATTTCCATCATGAGAGACTTGATGGTAGCGGATACCCTGAGGGTCTGCAAGGTAATCAAATACCAGTATACGTTAGATTAGTAACCATATGCGATATGTTTGATGCCATGATATCAGATAGATCATATAGAACAAAAATGTCTGTATATGAAGCCCTAGAGGTTTTAAATGCAGAATCAGTATACAATATAGATCCTTCCATACTAAGTAGTTTTATAGAAAACATTGCAGTATATACAGTAGGATCTTCAGTTCAGCTAACAGATGGAAGGGTAGGAATAGTAGTTAAAAACAACAAGGCATATCCTACAAGACCAGTTGTAAGAATAGTTGATTTAGAAACTAAAAAACCAATAGAAGAAGTTGATTTGATGACAAATCTCACTAGTTTTATTGATGGTGAGTATGAGATATAAAAAAAGCGCTTATGGCGCTTTTTTTCGTGGGTCGTAGGTGGTGGTTCGTGGGTCGGAAGGGAGTTTAGATAGTCTAGGGCTCTTTGAGCATCTAGACTACCTTAAAAAAGTTCTTCCGACCAACCACCTACGACCTACGACCCACGGCACTAAATCTCAAACATAGAAACTGTTCTATCTAGTATACCAGTCAAATGAGCCAATAATATCCCATAATTGGTAATGGGAACACCAAGCTTTTCACACATATCAATTCTTGTAATCATTGTCTTTTTGTTAAGCATGCAAGATCCACAGTGGATTATCATGTCGTATGGTGATGGGTTGTTTGGAAAATCGTGTCCCATTTGGAATTCAAAATCGAATTGACAATCAGGATACTTCTTCTGAAGTAGGGCAGGTATTTTGACCCTTCCTATGTCTTCGTGGGAGAAGTTGTGGGTACATGATTCTGAAATCAGTACCTTAAGACTTTTTCTATTCTCCTCAAGTATTTTTAGACCGTCTACAAAGGATTTTAAATCACCCTTATATCTTGCATATAGTATTGAGAATGAAGTAAGTGCTATATTTTCAGGTACGATTTCACTTACTTTCTTAAATGCTTGGGAATCTGTTACTACTAAATCAACATCTTTTATGTTTTTTAGTGCATCTTCTAGTTCTGTATCCCTTACTACATAGGATTTTATACCATGATCAAGGGCATCTCTTATTAGCTGTACTTGAGGAAGTATAATTCTTCCCTTGGGAGCTTCAGAATCTATAGGTACAACCATAATCATGTTACTGTTGTATTCTAAGATATCACCAACTATAGGTGGATCTATTTGCTTATCTTCTATCTCTGATATTAATCTATCCTTAAGGCTTAGTATTGATTGAAAGTCCATTGCTGATACTAATTGTGCCTTAGGGAAAAGTTCTTGAATTTCAGTAATTCTATTCTCAGAAGCGGTATCTATTTTATTAACTACATGAAGATGGGGAATGTTGAATTTTTTAAAATTTCTAGTAAAGATATCATAATCAGAAAAATCATCATTACAATCAGAAACATAAATTGCAAAGTCGGTTCTCTGAAGTATTTTCTCAGATTTTTCTACTCTTTTTAATCCCAATTCTCCAATATCGTCAAGTCCTGCTGTATCTATGAAAAGAACTGGTCCAAGAGGTATTAGTTCCATTGCCTTTGTAACAGGATCAGTAGTTGTTCCCATTACATCAGATACAATTGATATTTCTTGTCCTATGATAGCATTCATTAGGGAAGATTTACCTGCATTTCTGTTTCCGTAGATAGCAATATGAATTCTATTTCCATGTGGTGTCTTTATCATAATAGAGCCTCCTGTCCTGTTTATACGAATAAATCTCTCTCTCCGGATTTGATTTTTTCAATATTTTCAGCAGTTAATGCTTTAATTTTTTCATTTTTAATTAGTTTTACTTGTTCATCAATTAGTTTGAATCCTAACTCATGAAGCTCATTATCTCCATAATCAAGAATATACTCTGCAAGTGTCATAAGTGCATTTGGATTACATACATTTAGTATTTGACCATTTTTAGCAAGCTGCATAAATCTGTCACCAGTTCTACCAGATCTATAGCATGCAGTACAGTATGAAGGAATATATCCAGACTTTATAAGGGATTTAACAACTTCTATAGGACTTCTATTATCTTCAGTAATAAACTGGTCTACAGATTCACCCATTTCGTTTTCTTTGTATCCACCAACACCTGTACATGATCCAGCACTAACCTGACTTACACCATAATCTAGAACTTCTTTTCTCATTTCAACAGACTCTCTAGTTGAAAGAATAAGTCCTGTGAAAGGTACTGCGAGTCTAATGATAGCAACGATTTTCTTGAACTCTTCATCTGACACAATGTGTGGGAACTGATCAAGGGTCATACCTTCAGCCTTTTTAAGTCTAGGAACTGATATTGTGTGGAAACCTACTCCGTATTCTCTCTCAAGATGTTCATTATGATACATTAGGGAAAGAACCTCAAATTTATAATCAGCAAGTCCGAATAATACACCACCACCAACATCATCAATTCCAGCTTCCATAGCTCTATCAAAAGCAGTTAGATGATACTCATAGTTACCCTTAACTGATCTAGGGTGGTACTTTTTATAGTTTTCTTCATGGTAAGTTTCTTGGAAAAGTATATATGTTCCAATATCCTTATCTTTTAACTTTTTATAGTTTTCTACTGTTGTAGCGGCTATATTTACATTTATTCTACGGATATTTCCGTTTTCGTTTTTAGTATTGTAAATAGTTTCGATAGAATCAAGGACATAGTCAATTGAACAGTTTACAGGGTCTTCACCAGCTTCAAGAGCTATTCTCTTGTGTCCCATCTTTTCAAGAAGGATTACTTCTTGCTCAATTTCTTCCTTTGTTAGTCTTCTTCTAGGGAAGTCATTGCAATGTTGGTAACCACAGTAAGTACAGTTGTTTACACAGTAGTTACTTATATAAAGTGGTGCAAACATAACAACTCTATTTCCGTAAATAGTATCTTTGATTTTACCAGCTGCACTGTATATTTTTTTTAGCATATCGCCATCTTCTACATTTAGAAGAAGTGCAATTTCTTCATGTGATAGACCCTTTAGTCCAACAGCTTTTTCTAGAATTTCTTCCAGTCTGTCAACACTAACACTGTGATTATCTTTTAGTAAATTTTCTATTTCAGTCTTTTTTATAAACATATTTAAGTCCTCCTAAAGGTAGTCAACGTGGTCGCCCCTTGACATATCCACTACATTTCCAGTTGAATTAATCCTTGCTTCTATACAGACTCTACAGTGAGCAGCTTCGTCACCTGTGCAGATCTTATTTTCATATAGTTCGTATTTTTCTCTTTGATCGGTAGGTGAGAGATTTGGCATTACAACATTTGCTCCTGATTTAAGAGCCTTCTCTCTACCTAAACTATCTAGGGTTCCTAAAGCCGTAGTAGAAGGAAGTAAAACCTTTGGTAATAACAATCTTGTAAGGCAAAGCATAATCAATGTTTTTTCCACTGTACCACCTTCGTATTTTCCAAGAGGTGTTTTCTTGTGTGGTATAAATGGTCCAATTCCAATCATATGTGGCTCTAAATCCTTAAGGAATAAAAGATCTTCAACCAGATTTTCTGTTGTTTGACCTGGAATTCCAACCATAAAACCAGCACCAACCTGATAGCCAATATCTTTAAGTGAATTTAGACACTCAATTCTTGAGTTTAGTGTCATTTCAGGATGAATAGAATCATATAAATCATGATTAGCAGTTTCATGCCTTAAAAGGAATCTATCTGCACCAGCATCGTAGTATTTCTGATAGCTTTCCTTAGACTTTTCCCCAATAGATAAGGTCACTGCACAGTCAGGATACAGTTCTTTGATTTTACTGATTATTTCACATATTATTTCGTCAGTGAAATATGGATCTTCTCCACCTTGCAATACGAAAGTAGAAAATCCTAGCTCATAACCAGTTTTGCAGCATTCAAGGATTTGATCTACAGATAGTCTGTATCTATCTGCATCCTTATTTGAACGTCTTATCCCACAGTAGCTACAATCTCTTTTACAGTAATTTGTAAATTCGATTAAGCCTCTCATAAATACTGTGTTTGAATAGTGCTTTTCTTTCGTTTCATAAGCTCTTTCTTGAAGATATTGGAAATCTTCACCGCTTATATTGTTTATAATATAAGCCAGTTCTTCTTTGCTACTTTGATTTGTCTCATAAAGTGAATCAATTATTTTTTTAATATTCATTTTACAATTCCCTCTTCGATATAGATGTCTTTACATTAACCCCGTCAATGTTGCCTAGTTTGCCAGTGAGACTGTTTATTTCATCAAGACTTCCCATTACAGTTACAGAAACTACTGAAATATCTTCATCAATAAAAGGTATTCCCATTCTCCCCATAACTATATGTTTATATGTTCCTACTACTTCGTTAAACTTATTCTGACTCTTAGATGGATTATCTAATACTGCTCCGATTACTGCTATCTTCTTCATAAATACACCTCCTGACAATAAATCAAAAAAATAAAAAAACGTCTTTCAGGGAAGACGCAAACGTTAAAGAAATAACAAAGTTTCATACTAACACAGCATTTTTAAATTCATTTATATATAAAAATGGAGAATTATACATACTTGGTATATAAAAGAATAAATGTAAAAATGTTGTTAATATGAAATTTGATTTGCATGTTCCCTTTGGGATAAGAGTAACTCTACTCCCTTAGGTGGTTCGATGAAGGTCATTGGAAAGAATGAACTCGCCAACAATCTTATTTGTTAATATTTTATCAAAGAAAAGAAAGTAAGTCAAGTCTTTAAAAATCTATGGAAATATATGTATTCATATGCTATACTAGGAAACGAGGTGGTTAAATGAGGAAATACCCCATATATATTACAAATATAGATGATAGTAGATTAACATGTTTTTTATCCTATCTAAGAGACTATTATGATGATTTGATATGTATATCCACTGCTAATGAAAAATGGCACTATAAAGTGGATATAGATGAGAGCTTAAATAAAATAATTATATTAAATGAATCAGCAGAAGTCCTTACAATAGATCCTTCAGAAAATATTCTTAATTATAGGGAGTCTATATCTGAACTTTTTAATGCAGATGGTCTCTATAATATTTATAGTCTGTATTCATTTATGGGTGGCGTGGGGAAAAATACTATTGCATCTTCCTTAGCTAGGGTTCTAGATAATAAGGGAAAAAGTACTCTCCTTATAGACTATGATATTTTTACAGGGAGTAAAGTTGATAAACTCAATATGTCCAAGGTTCTCTATAGACTTTCGACAAGAAAAAATGGGGATTTGGATTTAAATATAGAAGATGGGTATATATCTGGATTTATCAACCCAAAGGATTTTAACTTTTTTGGCAAAGATAATATGGAGACATTGCTTAACTATATTGGAAGGGAAAAAAGATATGAAAATATAGTAATTATACTTCCCCGATATATAAATGATGGTGTGACAAAAGCTCTTAAAATGTCAAAAAAAATCATTTTAATAAACGACTACCACAGATATAGGAAGTCCGACTTTGATAGCAATTTGAGAATAGCAGAGGGATGCGGTGTTGAAAGTTCAAAAGTAATATCACTGGTAAATAAGAGTCTAGACTCAGAATTTATTGGGGAGGATTGTTTTAATATACCTAGGGTTGAAGTTGATGATAGTCATATGATTGATAGGTTAGTCAATAAATTGATCAACTATTTGTAATAAGGAGAAGAAATGATAGATTATAATACTTTGTCAAAGGAAGTAATAAAAGAAGTAAATAGTAAGATTGATTACTCAATAGAAGTTAATGATAAATATATTGAGGATTTAATATCTTCTGTAGTTTTAAATGATTCAAAGCTGGATTTTGAGTTTGATGAGAAGATAAAACTCATTAATCATACCTTCAACTCAATGAGAAGGTATGGAATTCTACAGCCCCTTATTGAAGACGATTCCATAAGTGAAATCATGATTAATGGTTGTCAGGGGATTTTTGTAGAAAAAAGTGGAAAAATTGAAGAACTTGAAACTGTTTTTGAAAGTGAAGAAAAACTTATGCAGGTCATTCAAGGTATAGTATCAAAGGTAAATCGAACTATAAATGAATCCAATCCAATTGTAGATGCAAGACTTATGGATGGATCAAGAATAAATGCTGTAATTCCTCCAGTATCCTTAGTGGGACCAACACTAACTATTAGAAAATTCTTTAAGGATTCTATCGATATGGAAGACTTGATTAACTGGAAGTCCATATCGAGGGAAGCCGGTGATTTTGTAAAAGATCTAGTTCTTGATAGAAAAAATATAATCGTATCAGGTGGTACAGGATCTGGTAAAACTACTTTTCTTAATATAATTTCAAATTTTATTGAAAAGGATGAAAGAATAATTACAATAGAAGATTCTGCTGAACTAAATCTAAGGGAAGTAAGGAATCTAATAACCCTTGAAGCAAGGAATGAAAATGTAGAAGGAAATAATGAGATATCTATTAGAGATCTTATAAAGGCATCCTTAAGAATGCGTCCTGACAGAATAATAGTAGGGGAAGTAAGGGGAAGTGAAGCCATCGATATGCTTCAGGCCATGAATACTGGACACGAGGGCTCCTTATCAACAATACATAGCAACTCAGCAAGGGATACCCTGATTAGACTAGAAACAATGGTATTACTTGAAAGGGAAATACCACTCCACGCGATTAGAAGTCAGATATTTTCAGCAGTAGATTATATAGTTCATCTAGGCAGAATGAGGGATAAAAGCAGAAAAGTAGTGGAGATAGTAAAGTTAGTGGACTATAAGAATGGTGAGTTTGTATTTAGAGATGTATTTAAATATGATTCAACAAGAAATGAATTGATAAGGAAGTGATACTATTTTCAACATTATTTTCGCAGTAATCCAAATACCTATAGTATTACTGCTTATAAGAAAATTTAAGGTTTTTTCAATAATCGGAGATGGATACATCAAACTAAAAAAAAGTTTATTTATAGAGCTTGCATTTCTAGGAGCCATAATATCATTTCTTGTGGCAATGGTTTTTTATAAAGATTTGATAATATCATTATCCCTTGCCTTATACGGTGTGTTTTTTCCAAAACTCATGTATGGAAAAATACATAGTAATAGAAATCTCAAATATAGTATACAGTTTAGGGATATGCTTTTTCTCATATCAGATGGCCTAGCAGCTGGAAGATCCCTTGAGAATGCAATAGAATATGGGCTTATGGAGTTGCAATTACAGTATCCAAATAAGGAGATTATGATAATAAAGGAGTTTGAAATTATTTTGAAAAAAACCAAGATGAATCAAACTATACAATCGGCTTTTCAGGAGTTTGAGGAAAAGTTTGAAAATCGTGAAATCAGTGACTTTGTATCAATCTATGTACTTAGCAGTCAAAAGGGTGGTAATCTTGTAAACTCAATAAAGAAAACCATAGATCTTATCACTCAAAAAATAAGTACTTTAGAGGATATAAGTGTAATTATAGCTGAGAAGGTTTTAGAAGTAAGGCTTCTTTCAATTGTCCCCCTTGTCATAGTTCTTTTATTAAATCAAGTCGCTTACGGATATGTTTCAGTTCTGTATGAAAGTTTGCAGGGAAGAATAACCATGACAGTGTCCTTGCTTTTATATTTGGTAGGGGTTTTTATGGCAAATAAAATAACGAGGTTTGGAATATGACAATAATAATGTTGGGATTTTTAATCCTAAGTGGACTTTTATTTATCATAGGCAAGGGCAAGTATAAGGGCTATTATGAAAGACTTCCTAAGAAAGATTTTCCGATGAAAGACTTTATGCTTATGGGAAAGGTAATTTATGAAAAAATCCCTAAGAAATTAATAGATTACTATATAGGATATATCGGGGAGTATGTTTTTAAGTATTATGGTCGTAAAGAAGGTAGCTATTATTTTGAGGCCCATGTGGTTAAAAAACTTACCTATATAATGATTATAAACTTGATTCTCCCTATGTACTCAGTAAATCTTGAGACGACCTTGATTCAGGGAATAGGAATGATAATTATAGCAGATATATTAGTTTTCTTACTGGGAGACAAGGAGCTTCAGGACAAGTGTAAGGAAATGGATCAGATTATCATGGATCAACTTCCAGATATACTTGATAAGCTGGGGATAATGGTAAGTGTAAACATTAGTCCCATAGAGGCATTTAAAGTAATTATCAAGGACTTACCCAAGGGTAAATTAAAGTCAGAAATAAATAAGCTTTTAGTTGATATTGAAAATGGTATGGATTACAGGGAGGCATTTCAGAAGTTTTCAAGTGCAATGAGGATAAGGGAAGTGTCTAAGCTTTCTACCCTGATAATATCCTATTACAGAACCGGTTCATCCAACATAATAGACAAGTTCGACACACTGGCTATAGAGAGTTTCATGATGAGAAAAAGAAATGCAAAGATAAAGGGTGAACAGACATCTATCAAGCTTGTTCTACCAATCATGTTATTTTTTATCAGTCTAATACTGATGATAGTAGTACCAGGTATAATGCAAATAAATAAATTAATATAGGAGAGATGAAAATGAAAAATTATTTTAAAAAGATATTCAATAAAAAAGGTATGGGAACAATAGAAGTAGTTATTATTATAGTAATACTTGTGGGACTTGCTTTGACTTTCCAAAGTAAAATTGGAGACTGGTCTAAAGGTTTGTTTAATAATGTTGAAAAAAATATTGAAACTATAAGTGGTGCATCAGTAGGTGTTGATGGTTAATAATCGTACGGTTATGAAAATGAAAAATGGAATAGTAAACAACAAAGGCCGAGTAACCCTAGAAGCCATAATTATAGTACCAACCCTTATGATATTCCTACTTCTTTTCCTCAATTTTTCCCTAAGGGTATACAACAAGTCCATGGGAGTATTGCTAATAGAAGACAGAACAAGGCTTGCTGCCATGGAGTCCTATTGGAATGATGGTAAGCAGTTGGTAAATGTTTTGAAAAGTGGTGAATCATATTTAGAGGATGGCCTTGAAATACTTACCAAGGGAATAAATACTGAGTCGGTGGAGATTAACTACTCCAGTGATTTAATGTCATCTTCCCTTAGGAGTAGGGCTAATTTAAAGATAGTGTCAGATATGTTGGGTAAATCATCAAAGATGAATCTTGAAAGTGATATGGAAATCATAAGACCACTTCAGGAACTAGATAGAATAATGATGATAAAATATGTAATCGAGAAATTTTTATAGGAGATATGGGACATGAACAGAAAAGGATCTACTTCAATATTCATACTTATTGTATTAAGTGCCATTATAGGCTTTGCTGTAATAATGATAAACAATGTTCACCATGTCTCCTTTGTAAATATTGCTAGGGATAATTTATATCTTTCAATTGATTCTAAATTTATGGATTATGATGACCATATCTATAGTAATTACGGATTGTCATCTGTAAGGAAAGATGGACTTGAAGAGACAATAGAAGAAAATTTTAAGGAAAATGTGTCTAGTATTAATAACATACATGGTCTAGATGATTTGAAAATCACTTTAAATAGTACAAGAAGCCTAGATGATAACTGGTCCCTAAGCAATCAAATTGGAAGCTATATGGAGTATCGCCTTCTTGTAGATATCTCAGATAGATTTTTACTTATGAAAAACAAGGAAAATCGTATTAATGAAGAGTTTGATGAGAATAATTCAGAGCTAGAATCACTTTCTGATTATGTAAAAGAAATAGATAAACTGATTTCAGACAACAATGCTATAAATGATCTGGTAGAGAAGTATAATGATTCCCTTGATAATGTAGATTTTGAAGAGCTTGAGGATAACTTAGATGATTTTAATAGTCTTCAGTCAATGAGTGATAAGCTTTCCAGAAGCAAATTTAGAAAAGCCATAAGAAGGGAAGGGGGAAGTTTAGAAGACTACTATGATGAATATATGTATTTTGTAGATTTTCTTGAAGAGGGAAGAGGATACACAGAAGAAATAAAATCGAAAATTGAAGATATAAATGACAAACTTAAAAAGATAGAAAAGGAAACTAAAAAAATTCTATCCAAAGATTCTTCTTCAGGATACCTAGATAGTCTAAAGAACAACTGTATAGGTGTTATTAGATATTCAGATTATTTCCATGGCAATGGCAATAATCCCAATAGGATGTTTCTTGATTATATAAATGAGCAAATAACAGATTCAATTGATGAAAATGAAGAACTATTCTCAAAGCTAGATGGTGATTATTCAGATAATAAGTTTCCAAATGATTTTAAGGATGATCTTGATCTTATTAGTAGATTTTCTGAACTAAAAAAACTAGAAAAGAGAAGTATTGATAGATCTTTGAAAGATAAATTGATGAAATTCTTAAAGGTAGAACTTAAGTTGGATAATATCAATAACATTAAATTAGATGGTCAAGTGTCAGAATATCTTCCATCAAAAAAGGCTGAAAAAAACAAGGAAAAAATGCCCTATGTGTATCCAAATAAGATTGTAAATAGAAGGTATGAAGAAATTCTTAAAATTCAGCAAGAAAAAGCAAATGCCACAGTTGGCTCATTTAAGGATATGGTTCTTGAAAATAAAAATGATGATTATAAAAGTCTAGATTATATAGATAATTTAAGGCTAACAGAATATATTATACAAACCTTCCAAGACAGAAGTGAGAATGATGACTATAACTATTTTGATAAGTATGAAAGAAAATCATATTATACAAGTAGTGAAATTGAGTACATTTTAATTGGAGATTACGAGAGTAAGAACAATATTAATCGAACAAAGTATTTAATAATGATAGCTAGAACACCACTAAATGCTTATCATATATACAATGATCCTTTAAAATACGGTATATGTAATGAGATTGGCCTTGCCATAGGTTCTATATGGGGTGGTGGTCCCTTTGTTACCCATGGTCTTGTGGTATCTTGGGCTTCTTGGGAGTCGTTTGAGGATTACAAGACAATGATAGAGGGGGAATCTGTCCCGTTAGTAAAGGATAAAAAGACTTGGAAAACAGATTTTATATCTAAGTCATCTGGAGAAAAAGGACAAAATAGTGGGGAGTATGACCAGTTTGTAGAAACTATTATGGATATGGCCATGATGGACTATATCACGGAGGATACTGCACAGGAATATATAAATGAATCACTTGATGATGAAAAGACAAAAAAATTATTGATAGATTCTTATAAAAACATAAGAAGTGCTAAGAATGAAGAGGATATTCAGGAAAAAATTAAGAAGAGTAAAGCTTCTTTGTATAAGGAACTTAAAAATAAAAAAGTGAAGCTTAAGAAGCTTAAAAAGCTGGACATAGATTTGTATTATCAAGATTATTTAAGGCTTCTTATGATGGTTCAACCCCTTGATATAAAAATTCAAAGAACAAAAGACATTATTTATTTGAATTTATATAAGGAGTATGGGGAAATTATTTCCCTTGAGGACTATGTTACAGAAGTTGATTTGAATCTTCATACTAAACACAGGTCAATGTTTATGGATAAGGGAAGAAATATAGATATAAATGTTATAAGGGGATATTAGGGTGATGAAGAGAAGTAAATTTAGAAGAGGAAGTATAACAATTGAAACCTTAGTATTCTTGCCTAGCCTTATAATCATTCTAATGCTTTTAGCTGGCATAATGAAGTTTGATACTGATATTGCCATTATTGATAGTCAGGCAATAAGTTCATTAAGAGATATTTCAGATATTGATACTAGGATTCAGCTTTTAGGAATCAACGATGCTTATGAAAATATTATTGAAAGAGATGATATAAAAAAAGTTATTGAAGATGTCGAAATGTATGGTAATTTTATTTCTAATGATTATTTTAAGGGTTTTCTTTCATGGTTTGAAAAACTTGAAAGTGAGATAGATAATAATTATGTATACGGAAAAATTCTTTCAGGGATTTATAAAAAAGACTTCAGCAGTAAACTTGAAAATCACAAGAATCTTTATAGTATACCTGACTTAGATCGGATGTCTCCTGATCTTTCTTTATCAAATGATAGTATAATGATTTCTTTTAAGTATGACTATTTTATACTTGGAGATATGATTGATTATTCTATTCCAATTTCAGTGGAAAAGAAAATAGGCCGCTATGATATATCAGGTTTAGACATTGTAGGAATTATTTCTAATCTAGGGAATAAAACAGTATACGTAACAGATCAGGGAAGCAGATATCATGTAGAGGATTGCCAGTATTTAAAGAAGTCTAAAAATGCAGTAAAGTTAAAAGATCTTAATAAAGAAAAATATAAACCTTGCAAGCTCTGTATAGAGAAGAAAGTCTATGGAGGTCTGAAGTATAATGGAAAACATTAAAGACTTTGAAGGGAAAAAGAGAAAAATAAATATTGAAAAAGCTTTGTCAAATCCAGAGTTTGATGCTATATCTTTTCTAGTAGATTTTCTAGAAAAAGTTATTGAGTTCAGAAATTCTTTTATCAATCCAAGAACTCTGAAATTTGATATTAATCAACTGGAATTAGATGAATTTGACAAGATAATATTTGATACTGAGGATAGCATTAATAAGGACTTTGATGAGGGAATATACCAGTTAATAGAGATGATACTACTAAAAGAAAAGATTAAAGTAAGGACAATCGAGAAGACAATAAAGAAATATATTGACTTGCAACAGTATCATAAATTAAAAGCTATGATGTCAACTTTAAAATATGATAAAGTCCCATTAGATATTAATAAAATAGAAAATAGTAACATAAAGGAGATTTCTAGTAGCAAAATCAAGGCAAAAAAAGGTGCTTTTGATTTAGGTGGAGAGCTGGAAAAAATAAAAAAAAGCTCAAGTAAAAGCATAAGTAAAATAGATATTGCTATTGTTAGTATCTCTATATTAATTTTTCTAGCTATAGTTATTTTAAGAATTAAGGGAATATCATTTAAATATACTATTCAGACTTTTATTATTCTCTTTGCCATAAACATATACTTTTTTATTAAAGCTAGAAAAAATGAAGTTAAGGAATTAAAAAACAATATATTCATTCTTATTTCAAAGGACTATAAAAGCAAATTTTATTTGGAACAGGGTAATAATTTTTTTGGAAGAAGTGCTGATTATTCTGATCATGTGGTGGATGAGAAAACTATCGGAAGAAGGCATGCTAATATCATAGTATCAGGACAAAGTATATTTGTCAGGGATCTAAATTCTATGAATGGCACCTTTATAAATGATAGGGAAGTAAAAAATATAGAAATGGCTGTTTATGAAAATGACATCATAAAATTGGCAAATAAAGAATTTATTCTACTTAGGAATTAAGGGGGAAGAGTTTGTGGAGGAATTAACTCAGCTATTGGATAGCAATAAGATAGAGCAAATTAAGAGTGAGACTATGGCACTTTTTCCATCTCAAGAAAGAGATGTCCAGGTTATGCATCACAAGGTTATTGGAGATAAATATAAAATAATTGATTCCATAGGAAAAGGTGGCATGGGTAGTGTATTTCTTTGTGAAAATCTTTTTCTTAAGAACAACTGGGCTGTTAAGAAAGTTGAAATACATAAGGAAAATTTTGACGATGGTGAAATAGAAGCTTTAAAAAAATTACATCATGAGAATATACCTCAAATAGTAGACTATTATATAATGGATAACAGTTTGTATATAGTTCAAAGCTATATAAGGGGTTACTCTATGCCTGAATATGTCAATGGATATTCATTATCTGAGGATTTGATAAAAAAATGGATGATTCAACTTGGAAGCGTAATTGATTATTTACACAGTATCAAGCCATCTCCAATACTACATTTAGATATTAAGCCAGGAAATATTATTGTAACACCAAATGAGAATATAGTATTGGTTGATTTCGGATCTTCCATAATCAATAGAAAGCATTGGAATAATTCTAAAACTTATTCAATGACTTATTCGGCACCAGAGCAAATACTTGGGAAGCCGGTAGGAAGCTTTTCAGATATTTTTTCTTACGGTAAGGTTTTTGATAAGCTACTTGATACAGCTATTACAGAAGGATGTATAAGTGAAAATTTTTATAGAAAGTATAAGGACATTATTAAGACTACACTGCCACTTAATCCAGAATTGAGAGAAAAAAATATTAAAAAAGTGTTAAATAAGATAAAGGAGCTATAAATTATTATATAATTATCCTATGAAATATTGGGAGGAATGTAAATTATGGATCCGAGAATTGTTCAATTTGCCAAAAATATTGTAAATTACTCATGCAGCTTAAAAAAAGGTGAAAAGGTGCTAATAGAGATTACTGATAGCTCACCTAAACCTTTGGTTCGTGCAATTATAAAAGAAGCAAAGGAAGTAGGAGCGAATCCTTTTATACAGTTAAATGATTCAAAAATTGATAGATTATTAATAGAAAATTTTGGTTCAGAAAGACATGATTTAGATAATAAGTGGAAGCTTGAAAGAATGAAGGAAATGGATGCTTATATCGGAATAAGAGCTATGGATAATGTAAATGAGTACAGTAATATTCCACAGGAAAAAATGGATGTATATTATCAATCAAATGATGAACTTTTAAATGAGAGGGTAGATAATACAAAATGGGTTGTTATGAGATATCCAAACAATGCTATGGCTCAACTTGCTGAAATGCCTGTTGAGGAGTTTGAAGATTTTTACTTTGATGTGTGCTCTTTAGATTATAAAAAGATGTCTAGAGCCATGGATAGTCTAGTTGAACTTATGGAGAAGACTGACAAGGTATCAATCAAAGGACCAGGAACAAACTTAGAGTTTTCTATTAAAGATATTCCAGTAGTAAAATGCGATGGACTTGCAAATCTTCCTGATGGTGAGGTTTTTACAGCACCTGTAAAGGAATCGGTTAATGGTACATTATCCTTTAATAGTCCTTCAAATTATAATGGTTTTGTACATGAAAATATCACTTTTGAATTTAAGGATGGTAAGATAATAGAAGCATCAAGTAATGATAGTAAAAGACTTAACAAGATACTTGATTTAGATGAAGGAGCAAGATATATCGGAGAATTCGCAATAGGTGTTAATCCATTTATCTTACATCCTATGAAAGATACATTATTTGATGAAAAGATTGCTGGAAGTTTTCACTTTACTCCTGGTAGATGCTATAGTGATGCAAGTAATGGAAACTCTTCTTCAATCCACTGGGACTTAGTTTGTATTCAAAGAGCTGATTATGGTGGAGGAGAAATCTATTTTGATGATGTTTTAGTAAGAAAAGACGGACTTTTTGTATTAGAAAGTTTAGAGTGCTTAAATCCGGAGAATTTGAAATAAAGAAAAATATATTAAAGCTATTTTGCCTTCTTGTTAAGAATATCTTAACAAGAAGGTTTTTTTCACTTAAATTAGTACTAAGGTACTACTTTAAAAATAAATAATATTGTGTAAAATGCCGATATTATCTATGAAGTTATTGATTATCAGTGCTTGTATCTATTTTTTTCAATGTTATAATACATAGAGAGTAAGTACTATATTTTAATAATTATCTACTAAAGAATCTTAGAAACATTAGGCCACCGTTAGGTAATCTTAGTCGGAATGAAAATATTCCATAAGTAAGGAGTCGTAAATGAATAAAAAAAGAATAATAGCTTTTGTAATTTTAATAATTGTAGTAATTTCAGGAATTTCCTTAAGGAATGAATCAATTTTAAATAAATATTTTAATACATATAAGATTATAGTGAATAATAAAGTTTTGGATTTTGATAATAGTTTTTATTATGATGGTGAGGATGTTTTTGTTAGTAAAAAACTAGCTTTAGAAATACTTGGAGATAAGGTTTATGATTCTAAAGAAGGTATAAGACTTTATATAAAGAGGGATGCCTTCAATTTTTTCATGCCTTCAGATAGATTGGATAAGATAGTGTCAAAGGTAGATACATTAAATATTCCATATGAATTTAAGGATGGGGTTAAATATCTGCCCCTTAGACTACTTAGCGAAGTTACCTACTTAGACTATTATTATAATATTTCCAGAGATATTCTTATGATAGATGATATGACTAGAATGAAAGAATTTTATCAGGTTACAAGCAATTCGGCAAAGATAAAAATGAATCCAGATGGTGGAGGAAAGACCCTGGATGTACTTATACCAAACGAAGTAATAAGAGTAATAGATGATGGTGAAAGATTTAAGAAAGTCATAACAGATAAATGTATTCTAGGTTATATTGATACTGAGGATGTAGATATAGTTAAAGTAGAGAAAACATTTAACAATAATATAATGAATGATGAAAAAACAAAGTGGGGAAAGAATAAAATTTCCTCAACATTTGTACAGTTAAAATCCTATGGTGCATATAAAAATTATCTAGGGCAGTTTAAAAAAGCACCAGTTAATCATGTAATACCAACATGGTTTTCTTTAAGGAAAAATGGTAACGTTCTTAATAACTGTAATGAAAAAATGGTTAAGGACCTTCACAAGGATAATGTAAGGGTGTGGGGACTTTTTGATAATAATTTTGATAAGGATCTTACAAGAAGCTTTTTAAATGATTCTAAAGCAGTTGATAAGGCTGTCGGTCAAATAGTGACTTATGCTTCTATGTATAATTTAGATGGTATTAATCTAGATTTTGAAAATATGTATCTTAAGGATTCAGATCGTTTTACTATGTTTGTTAGAAAGCTTTCTGATGAACTTAAGCAGTTGAATATGGATTTGTCCATAGATGTTACTGTTCCTTGGGGCAGTGATGAATGGTCAAAGGTATATGATAGAAAATCACTCAATAATTATGTAGATTATTTCATTCTTATGGCTTATGATGAACACTGGGCATCAAGTCCAAAAGCAGGAAGTGTAGCTTCTTTTCCTTGGGTTGAAAAAGGTGTTTCTGAATCCATAAAACTAATTGATAATGATAAACTGATACTGGCCTTACCTTATTACACTAGGATATGGTATGATAATGGCAGTAAGATAAAGTCAAAGGCTATACCAATAAAAAATATGAGAAATCATCTTAAGGATGATAGAAAAATATGGCTTGAAGAAGAAAAGCAGTATTATCTTGAGTTTGATAAGGATGGCAGTAAAAATATGATATGGTTTGAAGAGGAAAAATCCTTGGGCCATAAGATGGAACTTGTAGATAAATACAATATTAAGGGTATTTCATCCTGGACTTTTGATTATGGTGACTCAGGTATATTTAAGGAAATAAAAAAATATATAAAGGTAAAAAGGAGATAAGCATGGATTTTTATAGTCTGTTAGGTAAATATTATGATGATGTATTTCCAACTGGGCAAGCCCAAAAAGATTTTCTCTCAGATGCAATAATGCCAGGGAGTAAAGTCCTTGATGTAGGTTGTGCAACAGGAGGATATGGACATTATCTAGGAGGAAAAGGAATAGAAGTTATAGGTATTGATCTAGATTCAGATATGGTAGAAAAGGCAAACAGTAGAAAATCGGAAAATGAGCAGTATCATGTTTTAGATATGAGAAAAATACTTCAACTTGAAGATTTTGATTTTGATGTTGTATATTCATTAGGTAATACAATAGTCCATGCACCAAGTAACTATAGTTTAGTTAAAATCATACAGTCAATGTATTCAAAATTAAGAGATAACGGAACTTTAATACTTCAAATAGTGAATTATGATAGAATCTACAAAGACCAAGTTACAAGTCTTAAAGAACTTGAGTCAAAAGGTGGAGAAATAAAATTCAGAAGATCTTATGAATTAGAAGAACATGAAGTAATCTTTAGAGGTGAGATAGAAGAAGTATCAACAGGAGAAAAATATACTTCAGAAACATCACTTCTACCAGTAATGAAAGAAACCCTAGAGGATATTTTAGTAACATCGGGTTTTAAATATCCAAGATTCTTTGGAGATTTTAAAATGAGCAAGTATACGGTGGATTCACCGGCGATAATTGTGGTGGCTACTAAGTAAGAGTGGTTTTTGGGGTGGTCTAGTGCTTATTTGTTACTCAAATAGCGCGTCTAGTCAGAACCTTTCGTTCTGGTCTAGTGCAAAACTTGTTAGACTTGTTTTGCGTCAAGTAGACTTCCGATAGAAGTCTGACCACGGAGATTTTCCTAGGGGAAAATTTATTTGAAAATAAAGATTAAAAATATTAATAGCTAGTTGAGGTCTTTTATCTCAACTAGCTATTTTTGTGAAAAATATAAATATGATAATTCAAGTGTAAAAAAACAGAAAAATAATTTTTCGAAAGGTAAAAAAATTACACTTTTCGTTTTAGTAGTGTATAATATTATTAGGTAGGTGATTTTATGTTAACTCAAATTAAAGTGAGAAACTTTAAATCGTTTAAAAATTTAACGATCATTGATTTTAAGAAAACTAATTACAAAATATTAAATAAAAGCAATGTTAAAGATAATATTGTTAAAGGTGGAGTATTTATTGGTGCTAATGCATCAGGAAAAACTAATGCAATAGTTGTTATTAGAAAGTTGTTAGAATTATTGTTTGCTGATGCTGTGATTTATATGGATGGGGATGAGTGTATTTTCTCGTCTGATAAGGATATGGAACTTGAATATGAATTTAATATAGATAGTTCTATTATAAAGTATTTAATTAAGTATGAGCTTAATAAGGAAATAATGATAGAAAAATTATTTGTAGATGGAGAAGAAATATTAAATAGATTAGGAGCGAAAGGTGAAAGTAGTATTACTGATAATTCTATTTTTACTGATATTAGTAGTGAAACTTTATTACTCAGAGATATATATTTTAATACTCGCTTTAGAAATAATCCTACACTAAGAAAGTGGTTTGAGTTTTTAAGCAATTCAATATATATGGATGCATTCTATAGAAAAATGTTTGCTCCATCGAAAACTAAATATGATTTGAAAGACTATTTGGATGAACATGGTGTTGATGAAATAAATAAATTTTTATGTGAACAAAATTTCTCACATCAAATAGAGTATTCAAATAAGAGTGAAGGACATATGGTAACTTTTAGCGATCCCAAAGAGAAAACAGTATATTTTAAAAGAAATGGATTACGAGAACCAATTCCGTATGGTTTAGAATCTTTAGGGAATAAAAATCTATTGAGTTTTATACCACCATTTTTTAATCTTATAAAAAATGAAGGTATGTTGATAATTGATGAGTTTAGTAGTGGATTCCATAATGAACTTGAATCTTTATTGATTAGATATTTCATGGAGAACTCTGATGGATCCCAATTGTTTTTAGTTACTCATTCAACGAATATTTTGACAAACTCTTTATTAAGACCAGATCAAATATATATATGTGAATTTGACGGTGAGAATGGTAGTAAGATCAAGAGAATGTCAGATGATAAACCGAGAGAAGCGCAGAATCTAGAGAAAATGTATTTAGGTGGTGTTTTCGGGGGTTTGTCTAATTATGAAGATTAATAAAGAAAAGAATATAGGTAAGGTTTTATTTATAGTGGAAGGTAGTAAAACAGAGTTTTATTTGTTACGAAAAATATTCACTAACATATTAGATTATAATTTTGAGGAATATAATAGAAACAGTAATTATAAGCAATACACAAGTAAAACTAATAGACATTCTCAAGTTTTTGTTATAAATATAGAAGAATCTAATATTAAATTTATTAATAAAGATAATGACTATTAGACAAGGAGGAAGTCATAGACTTCCTCTTTGCTTTCTAATAGCAGGTATCCCCATCTTATTCAGCTTATAGTACAAAGTAGACTTAGAAATACCAAGATGCTTGGCTGTTTCAATCTTGTTTCCTTTAAAACGAATTAGAGTATCTACGATAATATTTCTTTCTATTTCCTTGGCTAGATTTTTTAAGTCAGGAATTGAATCCACATCCATAGAGGCATCATCTTTCCCTTTAGAATCTTTAATAATATATATTTTAAGATTTTTGTTCATGTATTTGAATGGTATGGAGATAATTTTTTTGTATGTATTGTTGTGGCTAAAGGTTATTTGATCAAGGCTTTTTTTATTGTGCAGGAATGGGTCAAAGTCTAGTATACTGAACTCCTCATTGAAATACTGGTTAGATATAAGTTCTTCTTCACCGTTTTCTATTATTATGGGTAACTCAATTTTATCTATAAGTTCTTTAATTGATTTTTCAAAGTTCAAATTTTCCTTTCTGTCAGTATTACCTTTCTTAGCTATAGAGGTCATATGTTTTATATATTCCTTAAGAAGTTTTATATCCATAAGACCAATGAATTTTCCATTTGCGGTTGCTGGGTAATAATCAGTATCTATATTATCAACTAGTGAGTAAAAATTAGAGTCATTAAGAGATAAGAAGTCTTTTTTCATTAATATGTATACAACAGTACTTGTGTCAGTATGGTTTAGAAGAAACTCAAAGATAGAACTTAACTCAAGTATTCCCACCAAGTTAAAGTGATCATCAATCACAGGTATAACGTCTGTTCTTTCTTCCTTAAAAATTTTAAGAGCGTCCATCAAAGTATTGCTTCTAAATAGAGGTGTTGAAATATTATTTAAAAAGTTTTCAAATTTAATCATTTTATTACCCCTCCTGAACTTTTATTCCTACTATGATTATAATTCATAAACATTCTATTTTATATCCCAAATTGTATTAATTATGCAAGAAATATTTCTGGAATTGTGTATAAAAAACAATAATGAATGAAAAACTTGCAAATGAAAGATGAAGTAGATAAAATGAAATTTATATTGCAAAACAAGTCGAAGACGCTGGAAAACGATATTTCCAAGGGTTTTGATAATAATACAAACTGTCTAACAAATGCAAGTTGGTGTTTGAAATTTTTCATTATATGGTATATAATAAATACATAAATAAACATATGATTAGAATACAATAGGAGGGGAAAGTATGGGTAAGAAAATTGTAATGGAAATAGAAGAAAACAAAAAAGTTTGTAAGAGATGTGAAGAGTTAAAAACAGTAAATGAAATTGGCTTATGTCAAAAATGTTCTGAAGAAGTAGAATACGAGTACTCTTTATTATATATGTCAGAAGCGAGATTTATGGAGTATTAGAAAAAATACTTCATACTATAGTTGAATAACATGAGAATGTAGGTACACTGGACTTAGTGCTAAAGCTGAGTTGCAGTGTATTTTTTTTCGTGGTTCGTAGGTCGTAGATGGTAGTTCGGAAGAACTTTTAGTGGTCTTAAATGTCCTTCCTACCTACGACCTACGACCCACAAACTACGATATTTTACTAAAGTATATAGACACATTAGTAATAATTAATTATAATAATAGTACGAATATTAATTGCAAAAAACAAAAAAATGTTAAGAAATCTGTCGGGGAGGTATTAATATTGAAAACTGATGTACAAATAGCACAGGAAGCACAAATGCTACATATTTCAGAAATTGCTAAGAAGATAAATTTAGGGGAAGATGATATTGAACTTTACGGTAAGTATAAGGCAAAAATACTTATAGATGGTTTAAAAGATAAGGAAGAGTCTGGTAAGTTGATTCTTGTTACTGCAATCAATCCTACTCCTGCTGGAGAGGGTAAGACTACTACTAATGTTGGTCTTAGTATGGGAATTGCAAAGCTTGGTAAAAAAGTAGTGACAACACTTAGGGAACCTTCTTTAGGACCTTGTTTCGGTATAAAAGGTGGAGCAGCTGGTGGTGGATATGCTCAGGTTGTTCCAATGGATGATATAAATCTTCATTTTACTGGTGATATTCATGCCATTACAGCATCAAATAACCTTCTGGCATCTATGATAGATAATCATCTTCATCAAGGAAATGATTTAGGAATAGATCCGAATAGAATTACATGGAAAAGAACAGTAGATATTAATGATAGAGCACTTAGAAATATCACAGTAGGACTAGGTGGAAAGAAAAACGGTGTTACAAGGGAAGATGGTTTTATTATCACTGTTGCATCTGAGATAATGGCAATATTATGTCTTGCAAATGATCTTCAGGACCTGAAGAAAAGACTATCAGAAATGATTATAGGATACACATATGATGGCAAGCCAGTAACAGTTGATATGTTAAGTGCAACAGGAGCACTTGCACTGCTTCTTAAGGATGCAATCAAACCTAATTTAGTACAGACATTAGAAAATACACCTGCAATAATACACGGTGGACCATTTGCAAATATTGCCCATGGTTGTAACTCTGTAGTAGCAACTAAACTTGGACTTAAGGTAGCTGATTATGTTGTTACTGAGGCTGGTTTTGGAGCAGATTTAGGGGCAGAGAAGTTCTTCAATATCAAATGTAGATATGCCGGTCTTAAGCCTAATTGTACAGTTGTTGTAGCTACAATTAGAGCACTTAAGAATCACGGTGGTGTAGACAAAACTGAATTAGATAAGGAAAATCTGCAGGCACTTGAAGCCGGATTTGAAAATCTTGAAAAGATGGTTGAGAATGTTGAGAAGTTTGGAGTACCATCAATAGTAGCAATCAACAAATTCCCAACTGATACAGATAAAGAAGTTCAAATGGTAATGGACAAATGTGAAAAAATCGGAGTTAAAGTAGTACTTTCAGATGTATGGGCAAAGGGTGGCGAAGGTGCCATTGATCTTGCTAAGGAAGTTATTGATATAGTAGAAAATACAGAAAGTAATTTCAAGCCAATATATGAAATGGAAGACTCAATACCTAATAAAATAGAGATAATAGCAAAAGAAATATACGGAGCTGATGGAGTCGAGTTTTCAAAGGATGCATTAAAGCAAATCAAAGAACTCGAGTCAATAGGAATGGACAAACTTCCAATCTGTATGGCAAAGACACAGTATTCACTATCAGACAATCCTAAACTAAAGGGAAGACCTACAGGTTTTACAGTAACAGTAAATGAATTAAGACTTTCTGCTGGGGCAGGATTTATAGTGGCTCTAACAGGAAATATCATGATAATGCCAGGACTTCCAAAGAAGCCAGCAGCAGTATCAATGGATATTTTAGATGATGGAGAAATAATAGGACTGTTTTAATTTTACAAAAAATAAGGAAGTGCGATTGCACTTTCTTTTTTTTGAGTCAAGCATCACATTTAGTGATAGCTTAGCAGTAGATATTTCTACTAGCCCAGCGAAGTTAATTAAACTTCGCTGGGCTAATAGCAAAGGTATTGCTAGGCTTATATCTATAAATGATATAGCTGGGCTAATCACCTCAGGTGATGCTTGGCATCAAAAAAATAGTTGACAAGTAAAAAAAACAGTAGTAATATTTAGTTAGGATAAAACGAACTAACTAATACACAAGCAAAAAGGAGGTTATCATGGATTTAGTTTTAAGGCTTGCTGATCTAATAGAAAAGTTCAACGGACTAAAGGGTGGATGCTATACTAGTGCATGCAGCTGTGTTGACATATCTGAACTTAGCTATAAGCAGATGGAGTACTTGAAATATTTTGATAATCATGAAGGGGTTACAACAAGTAAGTTGGCTGAAAATTTGGGACTTTCAAAACCAACTGTAACTGATTTGGTAAAAAAGCTTGTGAAAATGGGTATGATCTATAAGGAAAGCTGCAATATGGATGGCAGAGTACATTACTTGAAGCTTACTGAAAAAGGTAGAATGGTTGTAGATTTACCTAAGGCAACAAATGAATATTTGGCTAAAAGACTCATTGAAACATTAGATGAGAAAGATGTAAATACATTGATTGAAATATTAGAAAAGCTTGATTAAAAAAGAAAAAATTTTACGAATATAGTTAGGTTAAACAAAACTAAGTATATTTCAAAATCCTTGCAAATACTACTTTAGGAGGAATACAAATGAATAAGAATATTATTATGCCGTTAAAAGATATTGTACTATTTAGTAAAGGTAAAGTGAAAATTGATATAGATTCAAGATATTATATGGGAATCAAAGAAAAAATTGATAATGATAACGGAAATGTAATTGTACTTTCATTGAAAGATAATGCAGAAAAGTCTGGATATAGTTCAGAGGATTTTTATAAAGTCGGAAACATGGTAAGGGTAAATGATGTTACTGAAAAAAATGGTGTATATAGCCTTGATGTTAGTGTTATGTACAGAGTAAATGTAGATGAGTTTGACTTTGATGGTAGACATTTTTACGGTTTATATGAAGAACTTCATGACAATATTGATATTGATCTTAAGTCTGTGTCTGATATGCTTGGATACATGAAAAATATCATTAAAGAAATCAGCGGCTCAATAAGGGGTTCTGAAGGGTATACGAAGTATCTTCTTCAAATTGATGATGTGAATGATCTTATAGCCTCACTTATGCCTTACTTAAATATTTCAAGGGAAGAAAAACAAGGTATTCTTGAAATGACTTCTTTAAGAAAGAAGAGTTTAAGATTCCTTGATATTATGATTGAGTGGAAAGAGTTTCTTAAGTTTCAACTGGAAATGAACAGTAAGATGTCTGATTCTATGAATAGTACTTACAGGGAAAAAATGCTTAGGGAACAATTAAAGACTATTCAGGATGAGCTAAATGAAACTGAAGGTGGGTCTTCTAAAAAAGATTATAGAACTATGATTAATGAAAAGAATCTTCCAGAAGATATTAAGGAACTTGCTATGGAAGAGGTCAGAAAACTAGAAAGAATGGGACCTAATAATTCAGAAAGCAATGTAATAATGTCATATCTTGATTTAGTTGTTGCACTTCCGTGGGAAACAGAAGAAGCTAAGGATATAGATATTTCTAAGGCCGTTTCAAAATTAAATGAAAATCACTTTGGACTTGAAAAAGTTAAGGATAGAATTATTCAGCATATTTCTGTAATGAAACTTAAGAAAAACAAGCAGGGATCAATATTATTACTTGTAGGACCTCCAGGAACAGGTAAAACAAGTCTTGCAAGAAGTATTTCAGAGGCTCTTGATAGGGAATATGTAAGAATCAGTTTAGGTGGAGTTAGGGATGAAGCTGAAATTAGAGGACACAGAAGAACTTATATCGGAGCTATGCCTGGTAAAATTGTTCAAGGTATGAAAAGAGCTGGAAGCAAGAACCCCGTATTTGTTCTTGATGAAATAGATAAAGTGATGGCTTCAGCCAATGGAGATCCTGCAGCTGCACTCCTTGAAGTACTTGACCCTGAGCAGAATAAGGATTTCCATGATCACTACTTAGATATGCCTTATGATTTAAGTGATGTCTTCTTTATAGCCACAGCAAATGATTTAAGAACAATTCCAGGACCATTAAGGGATAGAATGGAAATAATTCAGATTGGTTCTTATACATCTGTAGAGAAATATCATATTGCAGTAGACCACCTATTTGAAAAGAGTCTTGAGGATCATGGTCTTTCAAAAGGTGATATTCAGATTAGTGAAAATGCAATGAAGGCTATTATTGGAAAATACACAATGGAAGCTGGAGTAAGAAATCTAAAGAGACAGCTTGATAAGTTAGTAAGGGTTTCTTCAGAAAAAATAGTTACAGGTAAAGTAGAAAAGCCATACAAAATTAGAGAAAACATGCTATTCTCAATACTTGGACATGAAATATCAAGATATGATATAGTTCCAGAATCAAATATTCCAGGTGTAGTAACAGGTTTGGCATGGACACCAGTAGGTGGAGATATACTTTATATAGAATCAACATTTATTCCGGGAAGAGGAAACTTAATGGTTACTGGTCAATTGGGAGATGTAATGAAAGAATCAGTAAGGATTTCCCTAAGTCTTATTAAATCAAGACTTTACAATTACATGTCACCAGAAGACTTTGCAAAAGTTGATCTACATGTACATGTACCAGCAGGAGCAACACCAAAAGACGGACCATCAGCAGGTGTGACAATGTTAAGTGCAATAGCTTCACTGGTAACAAAGATACCAGTAGACTCCAAACTAGCAATGACAGGAGAGATTTCCCTTAGAGGAGCAGTACTTCCAGTAGGGGGAATCAAAGAAAAAGTCATAGCAGCACAAAGATCAGGAATCAAAAAAATCCTAATTCCATTTGACAATAAAAAAGATATAGAAGATGTACCACAAGAAGTTAAAAAGCAATTAGAATTCACATATGTAAAAACAGTAGAAGAAGTTTTAAAACATGCACTTGGAATAGAGGTAATGGACTATTTTGAGTATCAACATGATAGTGAAGAAAGTGTGCTTTCTAAGTAAGCTGTTTTCTTCTGCTCAGCATCACCTCTAGGTGATGCTAAGCATAGACTAGTGCACTTTCCTTGAAAGTAGCGACTAGTGTTTAAGTACCTTAAAACGACTAGTATAATACACAGTTAGCTGTATTACGATTAGTATACGTCACTTGGAAGTATGACCAAGGAAATTTTCCTGCGGAAAATAAAATTTAAAATAAAAGCTTGTCTAAGCAAGGTAACCTTGGTCACTATAGCAAAGCAATAGTACTAGCCGCGATACGTGAAATAAGTATCGCACTAGTCAGTTTTAATTGTTAAAACCACTAGTCGAAATGTAATGAAATTACCATTTCACTAGTCTTTGAAGTAGCATAATTACCTTCTGACCTACTGAAGCTAAGCTTCCACCCCACACTCAGTAGCAGACCCAACAAGAATCTCAAGTCCATGTCTTAAAGCGGGTAAGATACACTCAAGGTTTTCCCTAACAGCCTTAGGACTACCTGGTAGATTGATGATTAGAGTAGCATTTCTTATTCCAGCAGCAGATCTTGAAAGCATTCCCTTTGGAGTGATTTTCATACTGTATGCCCTCATAGCCTCAGGGATTCCAGGTACTTCCCTGTGTATTACTTTCTTAGTCGCTTCAGGAGTCCAGTCCCTCATTGAAAAACCAGTTCCACCAGTAGTTAGAATAAGATCATACTTCTTATTGTCCGCCATATCTATCATAGCATCAGCTAAAACATCCAAATCATCAGGAAGTATCCTAACTTCCATAACATCATAATCATTTTCCGTCATTATTTCCTTTATTAACTGACCACTCTTATCAACTCTCTCGCCTCTAGAGCCTTTATCACTTGCAGTTATTATTCCTATTTTGAACATATGAAATTCCTCCTATAATTAAGCCTAGCATCATCTAAGATGATAGCTCAGCTATATCGTTTGTGGATATAAGCCCAGCAGTAGCTGTTGCTACTAGCTCAGCGAAGTTTATAAAACTTCTAGTACAAGGATATTTTCCTTATGGAAAGATACTTTAAATAAGAACAATATAATTTCTTTAAGTATCTTTCCCCTAGGAAAGTTTCCATGATTGGAGTTGATACAACTCTCCTTAGACGGAATGTAAGGAAGATACCATTCGCCCTAGACTCACCGAAGGTGCACCTAGATGTGACGCAGGAATCCCTAGACTGTTTTAAAATATGAGTTTTTCCGACCCACGACCTACGAACCACGACCTACGGATATCTACAAAGATATCACACTTTCTTCTTTCGCAAAAACAATATTCTCATTAATATTGTAAAGCTTCTCCTCAATAGACATAATCTCAGTGTCCTTCTTATCAGGTGCTAATGAAGTTATATAAAGATTTTCACTTCCTGATAGCTCCATTACTTTCACTGCTGTATTTATGTCGCAGTGATTTTCATTTGCTTTTTGCTCAAGTTCGTTTTCTGTGAAGAAACCTTCCATAAGAAGATGTTTTGTATCTTTGATGAATTCTACTAGTTCATTTGTATCTATTTTTTTAGGATTGAAACCCCTGATATATGATACATCGATATTTTCAAATTTGATTCTGTATCCAACAGAACTTCCCAGATTTATAGTTGATAATTCTATATCATCGAAAAATATTTTTTTGCCTGTGTTTACAGTGTCGTATTGAACTGTCCCCTTTATTGGGTTTGCTTTCTTATCAAAAAATGGTGCCTGAAATAATACAGAAAGTAATTCCTTTGGCTCTTTGGTAAAGATATCAGGACAGTAGATGTGAACTCTGTTTTTCTTTTCTAATATAAGGTTACAGTGGGGAATACCTTGAATATTTGACCACTTAGTAGAAGTAAGAAATAGATTTACAATACCTTTCTTATTGGTCTTCTTAAATTGGTTACCGTATTGATAAAATCCTGTACCACCATCGAAAATGAAATTTACTCCATCGATGCTAATTTCAGTACAGAGAGTATTGTTTCCAAACATACTCATGTATCTTTTAGACGAAGGTATTTCATCATAAATACCCCAGAACTTGATATAGTTATTATTAGTCACTATTAAATCTCCTCTACTGTTTGTTTAATCTATCTAAATAATAATTGTTTTAAAATTAATAAATGTACATATATATTATAATAATAAGTTAAAAATAATCAAACTTAAATAGTTAAAACTTGTTGTTATTGTAGATTCGATGTATTATGTTTTATATAACGAAGTATTTGGAGGTAGTCATAATGAGAAAATTTGATATGTTTGAAATAAATGAAGCGAAAAAACTTATACTAGATCACTTTGTATATTATGAAGTGCAGACAGAAAAGATTAAAGTAGAAGATTCTTTAGGAAGAATACTAATGGATGATATATTTTCCAATGAAAATGTTCCTATGTTTAGAAGATCAACTGTAGATGGTTATGCAGTTAGATGGCAAGATACAGAAGGGGTAAGTGAAGAGCAGCCATTTGTGGCAAAATTCATGGGTGAATCCCTTATGGGGTCATCATTAGATCATGTTTTAGACCATGGTGAGTGTGTTTATGTTCCGACTGGTGGAATGGTACCAGATGGAGCAGATGCAGTAGTTATGGTTGAGTACTCTCAAGTAGAGGATGATAAGGTTAAACTTTGGCAAGAACTAGAAAGTATGTCCAATGTAGTATCCATAGGAGAAGATGTAAAAATTGGTGAACATGTACTTGGTAAGAATCACAAGATAAGACCACAAGATATTGGAGCTTTGAAGGTAGTTGGAGTAAGTGAAATAAATGTTATAAAAAGACCTAGGATTGCAATTATATCCACAGGTGATGAGCTAGTGGGGGAGAAAAAGGAACTATCCCTTGGAGAAGTAAGGGATATAAACACATATACAATTACAGCACTTGCCAAGCAATACGGTTGTGAGATTTCCTATAAGGGGGTTGTAAAAGATGACTATGATGCCATAAAAGAAACTATAAAAAAGGCTTATGAAATATCAGATATAGTCCTTGTATCTGGAGGAAGCTCCATGGGTGAAAAGGATGTAACCGCAGATATATTCAATGAGTTAGGAAATCCGGGAGTATTTGTCCACGGAGTAAGATTAAAACCAGGTAAGCCAACAATACTGGCAAAAATAGATGGAAAGCCATGCTTTGGACTTCCAGGTCATCCAGTGTCAGCAATGATAGTATTTGAAATATTCGTTAAGTTCTTCTTAGAAAAGATAATGAAGATGGATATGGGAATCAAGAATACCCTTTACGGATACACAACAGCAAACATGAGTTCAGCAGCAGGCAGAGACACATACCAAATGGTAGACGTAAACTTCGGAGAAAACGGCATAGAGATTTCACCAGTGCCAGGAAAATCAGGTATGATAACATTACTTTCAAACGCCAAGGGCTACACAGTTATTCCTTATAAGAAAGGTTTTGTGAAGAAGGGTGAAAAGGTTAAGGTTACACTTTTCTAATAGAAGTTGATTAATGCTCCCAGTGGTCGCGAATAGTATTCACTATGTTCATGGGTAGTGTTGAAGATGGTTATACTACTTCAACGGATAGAGATTGATAAATCAATCAGCAAGGTAATTTTACTTTCGTAAAATATTTAGAAAAAGATCTTATTTAAGTATCTTTCCGTAGGGAAAATACCATTGCTCTAGAAGTTTTATAAACTTCGCTGGGCTGACACGGGATGTGTTGCTAGGCTTATATCAATAAAAGATATTGCTGGGCTATTTCCCTTGGAAATGCTGGACAAAAGTGCAGTCTAAAAACCGACTGCACTTTTTGTATAAAATCCGTTCATCTTTTTTAAAGATAACGGTTGAATATCCATCATATTTCTAGTATACTGAATTACTGGATAGAGATTTTTTATATAAATTTGAAAGTCTATAAAAATTTTAAATAGAAGAAGTGATTAATATGATGGATAAGTATGGCAGAAAAATTAATTATCTTAGAATTTCCATTACAGACAGATGTAATTACAGATGTAGATACTGTATGCCTGAGGATGGTGTGTGCAAGAAAGAACACCAGGATATTCTTAGGTTTGAAGATATAATAAAAGTAGTATCCCATGGAGCAGCTATGGGAATAAGTAAGATTAGACTTACAGGTGGGGAACCTCTTATTAGAAAGGGTGTTGTTGATCTTGTAAGACAAATTAAGTCTATTGATGGAATTAAGGAAGTAGCCATGACTACTAATGGAAGTCTTCTTCCTAGATTTGCTAAGGAGCTTAAGGAAGCTGGTCTTGATAGGGTTAATGTGAGTCTAGACAGTTTAAATGCAGATAAGTTTAAGGATATTACAAGGGGAGCAGATCTTAAGGAAGTACTTGATGGCATAAAACTTTGTCAAGATCTTGGAATGTCTCCAATTAAAATAAATGTAGTACTGATTGGCGGATTTAATGATGATGAAATCGTTGATTTTGTAAGTCTAACAAAAGATCAAGATATAGATGTAAGATTTATTGAGCTTATGCCTATTGGTGAAGCTAGTCAGTGGTCGAAGGGTCATTTTATACCTAATACAAAGGTACTTGAAATGGTTCCAGAATTAAATGAAGTAGAGGCTCAGGATATTTCTTCTCCAGCTAAGTATTACAAGCTTGATGGAGCAAAGGGGACTGTTGGTCTTATCAATCCAATAAGTTGTACTTTCTGTTCAAATTGCAATAGAATAAGACTTACTTCAGATGGAAAGTTAAAGCCGTGCCTTCATTCAGATGATGAGATAGATTTAAAGGATTATATTGAAAACAATAATCTTGACCAAGCAATTCAGGCGAGTATAGAAACAAAACCAAAGGAACACCATATAAATGATGAAGAGTTTAAACCAATAAAAAGAAATATGAATCAGGTAGGTGGATGATATGGAATTTACACATTTTAATGAAGCTGGATTAGCCAAAATGGTTGATGTAGGGGAAAAAAAAGATACTGATAGAATAGCGGTTGCAAAGGGATCTATTATCCTTAGCAGAGAAGTACTTGAAAAAGTTAAAGAAGGATCTATGAAAAAAGGCGATGTTATTTCTGTAGCTCAGGTAGCTGGTATTATGGGAGCTAAAAAGACAGCAGACATCATTCCAATGTGTCACAATATCTTTATCACAGGTGTTGATTTAAGCTTTGAAATAGACGAAGAAAGATCAGCTATTGATATTGAAGCAGTAGCAAGTACAATTGGAAAAACAGGTATCGAAATGGAAGCTTTACATGCTGTATCAGTTGCAGCCCTTACTATTTATGACATGTGTAAGGCAGTAGATAAGAATATGGTAATCGAAAATATTAGATTAATTAGAAAAGAAGGCGGAAAGTCTGGCGTATACCAAAGACAGGAATAGGAGGTCATCATAATGGCAAAGGTAGTTGCACTTAACGTAAGTGATAAAAAGGGAGTTATGAAGGATAATGTAGAATCTGCAGAGTTTCTTGTAGATTTTGGAATCAAGGGAGATGCCCACGGTGGAAACTGGCATAGACAAATCAGTTTACTCGCCCAGGAAAGTATAGATAAGATGATTGCAATGGGTGGAGATGGACTTCAACCAGGAAACTTTGCTGAAAATGTTACTACAGAGGGAATCGTATTATTTGAACTTCCAGTTGGAACAAAAGTAAAAATCGGAGAGACTTTAACTGAAGTAACTCAAATCGGAAAGAAATGTCACCATGGATGTGAAATTGCAAGGAAAGTTGGAGACTGTGTAATGCCAAGAGAAGGTATCTTTGTAAAGGTACTTGAAGGCGGTAAGGTTTCTGTTGGTGATGAGATAGTAGTTTTATAGTTGATTAGACCACCTTTAAGTAGGTGGTTTTTTTCTGCTTAAGCTAGTAAATATTAATTGAAATGTTCCTGTTCAGTTAATATTTACGGTTTTGCTTTAGCAAAAAGCATCCTTTTAAGCTAGTAAATATTAATTGAAATGTTCCTGTTCAGTTAATATTTACGGTTTTGCTTTAGCAAAAAGCATCCTTTGATTTATAGGTGGTTTGCTGTTAGCTGTTAGGGGAAAAGGGGAATCACACAAAAAACTTTGTGTTAGGGGAATTAGTTTTATAAATAAAACGAGGGGAAAGGGAATGATTGGAAAGCAAAAAAAATTTTTTTAAAAGTTCTTATGTTCTTCCTTTTCACCTAAATTTTGTTTACAAAATTGTTTCCCCTAGCACAAGTATAGCCTTGTGCGATTCCCCTTTTTCTCCGATCACCTAACCACCGTTTGATATAGCAAACTTACCACCACGAGTCCTCAGGACAAGTACACCACCATTTCTGCCAAAAGCAGAAATACACCACCCAAAAACAAGCTTGTTTAAATTAATATCTACTCATGATATAATTTATCATAAAGTAATCAAACGACGGAGAGGAAATATTATGGAAAAATATCTTAATGAACTGACTGAGAGTTTATCTAGTGAAAGTATATTTTTAAATGAACTGATGAAAGCACATACATCCTTTAAAATTGGTGGACCGGCTGAGGTTCTTGTAATACCTAAAAATGTTGATGAGGTTAGAGCTGCAATTAAAATTGCCAAGAAATATGAAAAAGAGGTTTTTGTAACTGGTAATGGAAGTAACCTTTTATTTTCTGATGATGGTTTCAAGGGAATGATAATTAAAATTCAAGATACATTTTGTGATGTAGAAATAAATGATAACAAGGTTAGGGCTGGAGCTGGAGTTTTACTTTCTAGATTATCAAAAGAAATCATGCAAAGAGAACTTAAGGGCTTTGAGTTTGCAAGTGGAATACCTGGAACACTTGGTGGAGCTGTGTATATGAATGCAGGTGCCTATGGTGGAGAAATGAAAGACGTAGTTTCAAGTGTCAAGGCTATAAGTATGTCTGGAGATATAGTTGAACTTTGCACAAATGAACTTTGTTTTGGATACAGAAAGAGTGCTATTCAGGAAAAAGGGTATATAGTATTAGAGGTTGAAATGGAGTTTGAAAAGGGAAACTATGATGAAATAAAAGAAGTCATAGATGACCTTACGGTAAAAAGAACTACTAAGCAACCACTTCACTTACCTAGTGCAGGATCTACATTTAAAAGACCACCTAATAATTTTGCAGGAAAACTTATTCAGGATGCAGGATTAAAGGGTGTTAGATTTGGAGATGCACAAGTTTCAGATAAACACTGTGGATTTGTTGTAAATCTTGGGAATGCAACTGCAAAAGATGTAAATACTCTTATAGAGTTCGTTCAAAAGGTAGTATACGATAAGTTTGATGTTAAGCTTGAAACAGAGGTTAAGATAATTGGAGGACAATAAGGTGAAACTGATTGGAGATTATCATACCCATACCATATATAGTCATGGTAGAAATACAATAGAAGAAAATGTAGTTAGGGCAATCGAGATAGGCCTTAAGGAGATTGCGATTTGTGATCATGGGCCAGGACACCTTGGGTTTGGAATCAAAAAGAAAAAAATCACTGAGATGAGGGATGAAGTTGACCGTTTAAATGATAAATATCCTGACATCAAAATACTCCTTGGTATGGAATGTAATATACTTGGAAGGGATGGAAAAATTGATATTGATGATTTTACACTTCCCCATCTTGATATAGTCCTTGCGGGATATCATTTTGGATCAATGCCAGATAAGCTCATTAGAGATTCCAAGATACATTTATATAATTATCTTTCTAAGAAAAATAAGTATTATTATCACAAGGTAAAGGAAATGAACACTGATGCCTTTGTGAATGCAATAAAGAAGTATGATATAGATTTAATAACCCATCCAGGCGCCAAGGGACCAATATTCTATGAAGAAGTGGCTCAAATAGCTGCTAGCAGAAATACGGCACTTGAGATAAATAATAGTCATGGACATTTGACAGTAGAGGGAATTAAAAAGACTATGAAGTATGATATAAACTACTATATTAATAGTGACGCACATCATATATCAGATATAGGAAAGTTTAGCAAGTCCTTAAAAAGAGCCAAGGAAGCTGGTCTTGATTTGAGCAAGATAGTTAATCTATCACAGGAATAGTTGTAGAAAGTATTTTTTAGGAGGTGCATGTATATGGAATTTGTAATTATAACAGGAATGTCTGGAGCTGGTAAGTCTCAGGCAATGAAGAGTCTAGAGGATCTAGGATACTTTTGTATAGATAATATGCCTCCTATGCTTATTGGTAAGTTTATTGAACTTATTTCAAACGGATCTAGCATAAAAAAGGTTGCCCTTGTAATTGACATAAGGGGAGGAGAATTCTTCGAGGACCTTAATCTTTATATAGAATTAATTAACAATGCTGGATTCAAATCAGAAATAATTTTTCTTGAAGCAAAGGATGAGGTACTTGTAAAGAGATATAAGGAAAATAGGAGAACCCATCCCCTTGATCCAGAAGGTCGTATAATTGATGGAATCAGGAAGGAAAGAGAAAAATTAAAAGAAATTAGGGAAATATCAGATAGGATTTTTGATACATCAGACCTATCATTAAATAATTTTAAAAAAGAAATAAAATCTATGTTTATAGATGAAGTAAAAAGTGGAAGTCTTACTGTGTCGGTAATGAGTTTCGGATTTAAGAAAGGTATACCAATAGATGCTGATATGGTATTTGACGTAAGATTCCTTCCTAATCCTTACTATGTACCATCTTTAAAGGAATTGACAGGTAATACATCTGAAATTCAGGAATATGTAATGGGATTTGAAGATTCAAGAATATTTTTTGATAAGGTGAAAGATATGGTTGAATTTTTAATACCTAAGTTTGAAAATGAAGGAAAGTCTCAAGTTGTAATTGCTTTCGGTTGTACTGGAGGAAAGCATAGATCTGTAACTATGGCGAACAAGTTGTATGACTATCTTGTTGATCTTAAGTTCAGGACTATTGTTAAACACAGGGATATATAGGTGATTGTATGAAAATTGTTGCTATAGGTGGAGGGACAGGTTTGTCCATACTCCTTAGGGGTTTGAAAAAAGTTACAAATGATATTACAGCAATAGTAAGTGTTGCTGATGATGGTGGAGGCTCTGGTATTCTTAGGAAGGACCTTGGCATGTTGCCACCAGGAGATATTAGGTCTTGTATACTAGCCCTAGCTAATCGTGAACCGATTCTTATGGAACTAATGAATTATAGATTTACAGAAGGAAATTTAAAGGGCCAGAATTTTGGTAACCTATTAATTGCCGCTATGAATGGTATATCTTCAAATTTTGGAGAAGCTATAAAAAAAGTAAATGACATTCTTGCAGTAACAGGAAAGGTGATACCTGTATCAACAGATGATATAACACTATTTGGAGAACTTGAAAATGGTGAAGTTATAAAAGGTGAATCAATGATTCCTTTTGAATCATTGAAAGCATCTTCTGCTATAAAAAGAGTGTTTATAGAACCAGAGGATGCAAAGTGTTTTCAAGAGGCAATCGATGCAATAATGGAAGCTGACATAATTGTAATGGGACCTGGGAGTTTATATACTAGTATTATTCCAAATCTTCTTATTAAGGAGATAAGAAATGCCATACTTGAAAGCAGGGCTATGAAAGCATATGTAGTAAATCTTATGACTCAACCTGGGGAAACAGATAAATACGGAGTAGCAGACCATGTTCATGCCATTGAAAGCTATTTGGGTAAGGGTGTAATAGATCATGTTTTAGTAAATAGCAGTTCAATAAATGGTGAAACAATGCTCAAGTATAATAGACAAAAGGCCTACATTTTAGAGCCAGATAAATCTGAAATAGATGAACTTAATGAATTAGGATATAATGTAGCACTAGATGATTTTTTAGAAGAAAAGGAGCATTATATAAGACATGATGCCCTTAAAATTGCAGAAAAATTGAAAATACTATGTGGAGAAAGATGTAATGAATAAGAGTTTTAAAGTAATGGGATTTCAAATTCAATCAAAGAAAGATCTTGATAACAATTTAAATAAACATGTGGAAAATCTTGAAAAGTACAGTTCAGATGTGGATATGTTTGTGTATCCGGAGCTTTTTTCCACAGGCTATATAATGGATAAAGACTACTTTAATGAAAATGCTATGGACACTAATGATGAAAAATTTAAGTCTGTTCTGGAACTTTCAAGAAAGCATAATACAAATGTTTTATTTCCTTTTCTTGAAAGGTGCGGAGACAAACTTTATAATTCAGTAGCGGTTATAAATAGGTCGGGAGAACTTTTAGGAATTAAAAGAAAATTTATTAACTGGAAGACAGAGAATGGTTATTTAGATGAGGCCCCAATGAAGGAAAATTTAAGGGTCTTCCAAGTAGATGGTATAAAAGTTGGGATACTGCTATGTTATGAAGTTTCATTTGCAGAAACAGCCAGATATCTTAAAAAACAAGGTGTAGAACTTATTGTTATCATGTCATTCTGGGATAGAAGTGCCGAGAGTCAGTGGATATATCAAATTGCTACAAGGGCTGCTGATAACAATGTTTTTGCAATAGGAGTCAATGGATTTTGGAAAGAACATACATGCGGAAACTCCATGATGGCAAATCCAAATGGTGATATAGTTGCAAATCTTGGACATGAAGAAGGAACAATTGTTTTTGAGATTACTAAAAAACAGCTTGAAGAGGAAATAGATATGTGGCCATATTATGAAGATTATATGGCATATAATATGAAAGACTTACTTAAATAAATATTTTCAAAAAATAATAAGGTCGTATGATGATTAGGGGATCATCCATACGACCTATAATTTTTTAATCATTTATTTTAGGGGGACAAATGATTAAGTTTGGTTTGCTTGTGTATTTTGGCTTGTTAATACATCGTTGTTTTTCCTTACAAATATATAATAGACCTTAATCGTGAATAAATTGTGAATAAATGGTGAAATCTGTGTAAAGAAATTTTTTTTATGAAACATTATTACTAATTAATGAATCATAATACGAAAGTAGCATATATTTAAATCAAATTATATGTTAAAATATAGGGTGAGGTAGGTATATATGTGACATTGTGGGATAATATGTAAGACTGATTAGTACATTTATTTTGTAGGACATATTTGATATACTATTATGAAACGGACTATTTACTAGGATGTGGAATTATGAAGAAGGTCGTAAGTGCCGGAGGAGTCGTTTTTTTAAATAATTCAATACTTCTTCTAAGAAAACTCAATGGTGACTGGGTTCTTCCTAAGGGAAAACTCAGAAGCAATGAATTTGCTGAGGATGCAGCAATAAGAGAAGTCTATGAAGAAACGTCAATAAAAGTCAAAGTGATTGACTATTTAGGGACCAGTAGTTACACATTTAGAAATTGTTGGAGCAACAATGAAGTTGTCGACAAAAATGTGCACTGGTTTCTTATGGATGCAATAAATAGTAATTCAAGACCACAAAAAGAAGAAGGCTTTGTAGATTCCAAATTTATACCTATATATAAAGCTGTTGAAACAGCAACTTACGATGATGAGAAAAGAATTATAGAAAAAGCTATTGAAAAGAAGGATAGTAAATAGTTTTTATAAAATGAGTTATTATAAATAGATTGTTTAGGAAGTTATAGGTGATAATATGTCATTTTCATCGAAAATAAAAAACAGGTTGTCCAGACAGGATTATGATGAAGTATGTTGCCAAAAGGCAGAACTATCAGGCATAATCAGGGTAAGTGGAAGAATTGGTTTTAAGGGTAGAAATAAGGTTGATGTCACAATCACAACTGAGAATCCAGCCGTTGCCCGTTTGGTATTTACTTTGTTTAAAAAGAGTATGAATATCCATACTGAGATAAAAATTGAAAAAAATAGACAATTAAAGAAAAGTCATTCATATGAGATAGTAGTGGATGATGCTATGGAAGTTTTGAAAGAATTAGAAATAATAACAGATCAACCATACTTTATGATAAATGACAGTGTTCCTGAGAAACTGATTAAGGACACATGTTGTAAAAGATCATATATTAGGGGCGTTTTCTTAGGCTCTGGTTCTGTATCAGATCCAGAGAAAGGTTATCATTTAGAGTTTGTTTCCCATTCATTAGGTTTTGCAGAGAGTTTTGTGGAGTTAATCAACTCCTTTGAATTAAATGCCAAAGTTATTGAAAGAAAGGGTAACCATGTGGTTTATATAAAAGAAGGTGATAAGATTGTTGACCTTCTAAATATTATAGGTGCACATAAGGCTCTTATGGATTTTGAAAACGTTAGGATTGTTAAACAAATGAGAAATAGCGTTAATAGAATAGTTAACTGTGAAACAGCAAACTTATCTAAAACTATTAATGCATCATATAGACAGACAAAAAGTATCAGATTAATAATGGATACAGTAGGTCTAGGTGCCCTTCCTGAAAATTTAAGGGAGATTGCATTATTAAGACTAGAACATGACGAGATGAGTCTTGCAGAGTTAGGGGAACTCCTTAACCCAAAGGTTGGAAAATCAGGGGTTAATCATAGACTTAAAAAAATCGAAAAATTTGCAGAAGAATTAAGACAGCAAAATTAAGGATAATGAAAGGGGATTTATCATGGTAAAAAGAGAATTTGAAATTCAAAATGAAACTGGGTTACACGCAAGGGCAGCAGCAGTATTTGTTCAAGTAACTAATAGATTTTCATCAGATATATTTATACACAAGGATACAAGTGTAATTGATGCTAAAAGTATTATGGGAATAATTGCAATGGGTGTACCATACAAGACTAAAATAACAGTTACTTGTGAAGGTATGGATGAAGTGCAAGCAATGGATGCAATAGAAAAGTTAATCCTTGAAGATTTACCAAAAATGTAGTTTAAGGTGTGCGAATTCAGGAAATAGTGACATAATATATTAACAAGTATAGTTAATATATCCTACCTGAGTAGCAGTATCTAGCTTTGTTTCATAATAATATTTTTTATTTTGAGGTGTAGGATGAATAAACATAAAAAGACCTTCAGGATGGAGGAGCTGTCACCAGGGATGGTATTAGCTGAAAACGTCTACGATAATGACGGAAATATCCTGCTTAGTGAGGGCTTAGCCCTTAGAGATGTTTATATTAGTAAGATTAAGGAGCTTGACATAAATAGTGTCAAGATACTTTCTACTGTCTCTGAGAGCCCTATTATTGACAACAATTTCAAAAATATCCTAAAAAGAGATCTGGAAATAAAAGAAGCCAAGTATGAGGCGAGAAAAATTGTTCAGGATACTTTTAATAAAGTATATACTGGAAAAGGAGTACAGTCAGAAAGAATTTTTCTAGTAGTGAACAAGATAATTGATGAGATACTCATGAATGAGGATATAGTTTTAAACTTATCTCACATGAAATCAATAGACGATTATGTATTTGAGCACTCAGTAAATGTAACCATTATTTCTATACTTCTAGGAATACATTTAGGATTTAATAAAATTCAACTTATTGAGCTAGGTGTTGGAGCAATTCTTCATGATATAGGGAAAATGTTGGTTCCTCAGGAAATATTGAACAAACCTAGTCAATTAAATAATGAAGAATTTGATGTGATAAAACAGCACACAGTGCTTGGATATGAGTTAGTAAGGAAAATTAAAAATATTTCATTAAAGTCTTGTAGAGTGGTTCTTCAACATCATGAGAAAGTTGGTGGAAGTGGATATCCCGAGGGTAAAACTATAGACGATATTCATATATATTCTAGAATTGTTGCAATTGCGGATGTATTTGATGCATTGACTTCTGATAGGGTATATTCTGAAAAAATAGATCCCCATAGGGCTACAGCTATTATCATTGAGGGTATAGAGAATCATTTTGAACATAATCTGGTTAAGCTTTTTATTAATATATTCAAGTATTATCCTAAGGGACTTAGGGTAACTATAAATAGTAATGAAGTTGGATATGTTATTAAGGAAAGGGAAGCTAGGCCAAAGGTTAAAATACTCGTTGATGAGTATGGAAACAAACTGGCAAACCATTTTGAAGTAGATTTGTTTACAAATCCTAAAAATCAAATCATAGATTTTAATCTAGAAGGAATGATTAAAATTTAGGAGGAATATATGAGGAAGTTATTTTTATGTATGCTTGTTTTATTTTCCATAATAATATCAGGTTGTACAGAGGAAAAAGATAATAGAATAGTTAATGTCAATACTAGGAACTGGGATAACATAGTTGATAGTTCCAAAGGGACTATAGTTAACTTGTATACCTATATTGATAAGGAAGAATTTATCACATATGTCGATAAGTATATAAAGCCAAATTTAAAGACTGAACACGATATAACACTCAGACTTATTATAGATGATTATGTTGATATTATTGACAGATTAGAGAACTATAAGGCAACAGAGGATGAGAATGGTGAGATGGATTTAATATGGGTCGAAGGAAGTAAAATAAATGAGTTTATTTCTAAGGACTATGTTTTTGGACCATATACAAACCAGCTTCCAAACATGGAAATCTATCTTGATAACAATAAATATGAAAATAGTATGTACTATGGCATGGACCTTATGGATAGTTTCCTTCCTTTTGGTAGAAGTCAAATGGTACTATTCTATAATGAAGAAATAGTTGATGAAGCACCTCTTTCTGTAGATCAACTTATGACATATGTAAAGAGTAATAATGGTAAATTTTCTTATCCTGAAGCAAAATCAAAACTAGGTAGAGAATTTATTAATACTGTTATAATTAATGAAATAGGTGAAAGAGCTATTTTATCTTTGAGTGGTAAAGAATCTGATGAAGAAATTCTTAATGTTATAAAACCGGGTATAGATGTGCTAAAAGAGATGAATCCTTATTTGTGGAATCAAGGTCAAGGATATCCACTAGATGAGAAGGAACTTATTGATTTATATATTGCCGGTGAAATAAATATGGCAATGAGTTCAGATCAGTTTTTTGTTGAGAACAATGAGTTGGATGATTTTCCAGGAGATACATATTCCTTTGTTTTTGATAAGGGAACAGTAAGTTCTTATTCATATTTATGTATACCATATAATTCATTAAATAAATCTGGAGCTATGGTTACAGCCAATTATTTGCTGAATCCAGATGCTCAAGGAATAAAATACAATCCATCTAATTGGGGAAACTTGCCTGTTATTGATCCATCAAGACTAAATGACAGCGAGTTTAAGAAAATGAAAAAAATTAGAATCAAAAAATATTCAATTGATTATACCGAGTTTTATACTAAATCAATTCCAAATATTCCAAAGGAACTTGATTTGAAAATAGCTAAAATTTGGTACAATGAAGTATATAAAAAATAAATAAAATTTTAGGGCTGAGAATTCAATATTGAACAGCCCTTTTTCACTTTATAGATAGTTAGTAAGGAGGATAATTTATGTCAGGATTTGTGCATCTTCATCTTCATACAGAGTATTCTCTTCTTGATGGTTTTACAAGAATAAAAAATGTATTTAAAAAAGCAAAAGAAATGGAAATGGATTCAGTTGCAATAACAGATCATGGGACCATGTTTGGAGTAGTTGAATTTTATAAAGAAGCTGTTAAACATGGAATAAAACCTATACTAGGATGTGAAGTATATGTTGCTCCTAGAAGCTTATATGATAAAGACCCTGTGCTGGATAAAAATAGGGGTCATCTTATACTACTTGCGAAGAACAATACAGGTTATAAAAATTTAATGAAAATTGTATCCAAGGGTTATATAGATGGTTTTTACTATAAGCCAAGGGTTGACTATAAAACAATACTGGAAAACAAAGAAGGGCTAATAGTACTTAGTGGATGTCTTTCAGGTGATATTCAAAGAATGCTTCTTGAAGGGAACTATGAAGGGGCATATAAGATTGCTAAAATGTTAAAAGATGAACTAACAAATGAAAACTTTTATTTAGAAATTCAAAACCATGGACTAGAAGAAGATGAAGTAGTCATGGAAAGACTAATTAAGTTAAGTAAAGAGTTAGATCTTAAATTAGTAGCTACAAATGATGTCCATTATACAAATCATGAAGATAATGAAATCCATGATATTCTTTTGTGTATTCAAACTGGAAAAACATTAGATGATATTGAAAGAATGAAGTTTAAGGGAAATGAGTTTTATTTTAAATCAAAAGAAGAGATGTTAGGACTTTTTCCAGGCTTGGAAGAAGCTGTTTATAATACTCAAAAAATAGCTGACATGTGTAATGTTGAGCTGGATTTTGATACTCTTCATTTACCTGAATATGCATTGCCAGATGGAAAAAGTGTAATGGGTTATCTAAGGGAATTATGTGTTGAAGGTCTAAATAAAAGAGAAATGTCCTTAGATAATATGGAAAGACTTGAATATGAACTCTCAGTTATTGAAGAAATGGGCTATGGAGATTATTTTCTTATAGTATGGGATTTTATAAAATATGCAAAGGAAAACGGCATATTTGTAGGACCGGGAAGGGGATCATGTGGAGGTAGCCTTGTAGCTTATGTACTTGAGATAACAGATGTGGATCCAATAAAATACGATCTTATTTTTGAAAGATTTCTAAATCCAGAGAGGGTAACAATGCCCGATATAGATATTGATTTTGAGGATGATAGAAGGCAAGAAGTAATAGATTATGTCGTGAGAAAATATGGAAAAGAAAAAGTTGCCCAGATAATTACCTTTGGAACACTTGGGGCAAGGGCTGCAATTAGAGATGTGGGAAGGGTAATGAATATTCCATATGGTAAAGTTGATAGGGTTGCTAAGGAAATACCCTTTCAGATAGGAATGAATATAGATAAGGCCTTAGAAATATCAAAGGGATTAAAGGAGCTTTATGAAGCTGATAAGGAAATCCAGAATCTTATTGATATATCAAGAAAACTCGAAGGGGTACCTAGACATGCTTCAACCCATGCAGCTGGAGTAGTTATCTCTAAAGAAAAAATTGAGGAGTATGTGCCACTATATGTTCAAGATAACAATGTAACTACTCAGTTTAATATGATTCTTTTAGAGGAACTGGGGCTACTGAAAATGGATTTTCTAGGTCTTAGAACCCTTACAGTAATTAAAAATACAATTAAGAATATTTCAGGAGACTTTGATTTAAATGCAATAGACTATGAAGACGAGAAAACATTTAAACTCCTTTCATCTGGTCAAACACTTGGAATATTTCAGTTGGAGAGTCCGGGGATGATTAGGTTCATAAAGGATTTAAAACCATCTACCCTAGAGGATATAATAGCCGGTATATCCTTATATAGACCAGGGCCAATGGATTCAATACCGACTTATATAAGAAATAAGAACAATCCTGATAAAATAACATATTCAACACCACTTTTAAAACCTATTCTTGATGTAACATACGGCTGTATAGTTTATCAGGAACAAGTAATGAGAATTGTAAGGGAATTGGGTGGATATTCATTTGGACGAAGTGACCTAGTTAGAAGAGCAATGTCCAAAAAGAAAATGGATGTTATGGAGAAGGAAAGACAGTATTTTATTTACGGAAAGAAAGATGACAATGGAAATACTGAAATAGAAGGATGTCTGTCAAAGGGAGTTCCTGAGCATGTAGGAAATAAAATCTTTGATGATATGATAGACTTTGCAAAGTATGCCTTTAATAAATCCCATGCGGCTGGATACGGTATAATAGCATACCAAACCGCATATCTTAAGGCCCATTATCCCGTGGAGTTTATGGCGGCTCTTATGACTTCTGTAATGGGTTCACAAAACAAGATAGCCCAATATATTGAAGATTGTAAGAGACAAGATATAAAACTTCTTCCACCAGATATACAGGAGGGGAGAAAAGAATTTTCAGTAAAGGATGGGGCTATAGGATTTGGACTTCTTGCTATAAAGAATGTTGGACATGGCATTATTGATGAAATTATATTGAAGCGTCGAGCTGGCAAGTACACTGATTTTAATGATTTTGTTGATAGGATATCGTTAAAGGAGCTAAATAAAAGAGCTGTTGAGAGTCTCATAAAAGCAGGAGCAATGGATAGCTTAGGAAATACCAGATCTCAACTTCTTGCAGTTCATGAGAAAATTATAGAGTCGGTTCAAAGAGAAAAAAGAAGCAATGTTGAAGGTCAAATGTCTTTATTTGATACAGGAGACGGTATGAAGCAGGGATCAGAATATAGAAACCTACCAAATATACCTGAATTTGATATGGAATATAAACTGAAGTTTGAAAAAGAAATGACTGGAATATATTTAAGTGGCCATCCTATGGAAGGCTATAAAGAAATAATAGATAGCCTGGATACTGTTAATCTAGGTACTATTTATGAGGTTTCTCAGTCAATGGATTTCACAGTTCTTAAGGACAATCAAGAAGTAACAATAGCAGGGCAGATAGTAAAAAAGTCCATGAAGACAACTAAAAATAATAATCAAATGGCCTTTGTAACTGTTGAAGACTATGTAAATAGCATTGATGTTATAGCCTTTCCAAGAATTTATGATAGATATAGGGAAATTTTAGTTGAAGATAATGTAGTTATTGTTAAGGGAAAGATTAACTTTAAGGAGGATGAAGAACCTAAAATCATTGCAGATAAGTTTGAAATTTTAGATAAGCAAATGAAATCAGAGGTAAATGATACTGCTAATGATTTTAATAATACTGAAAAAAAGTATAAGGAATTATTTATAAGAATTCCAGAGTTTGATAATAATATAATGTCTAAAATAAAGGGAATACTTTTAAAAAATAAGGGTAATACTAAAGTGTATATTTACTCTGTCAAAGATAGGAAGAAATTGCTTGCAAGTAAAAACCTTTGGGTTAGTGTAAGTGATGTTTTGTTAAAGCAATTGTACGAAGGATTTGGCAAGGACAATATAGTAGTAAGATAGATATATGAGAAAATATGAAAATAAAGCCATAATATGTTATGTAAATTCCTTGTTAAAAGTACACAAAAAAACTGTAAAATAATCTATGCAATATTGCAATAATATACAAAATACTATAGAATATGAGAGTGTGATGTTGTTCAGATTATCTCTAATTTCTGAAGGAGTGAAAAATTTATGAAAAGAATTGGAGTATTGACAAGTGGTGGAGACTCACCAGGTATGAATGCTGCAATCAGAGCTGTAGTTAGGGTATCTATATATAACGGACTCAAAGTATCAGGTATAAAAAGAGGATACGAAGGGCTGTTAAAGGGAGATATCGTTGACATGGATATATCTTCAGTTGGAGATATCATTCACCGTGGTGGAACAAAATTAGGAACTGCTAGATGTGAAGAGTTCAAAACGGATGAAGGAATTGATAAGGCTATCGAAATATTAAGATTGTTCGGGATTGATGGCCTGGTTGTTATCGGAGGTAACGGTTCTCTTACAGGAGCTAAAAGGCTTGCGGAGAAGGGATTTCCTACAATAGGAATACCTGGAACTATCGATAATGATTTAGCCTATACGGATTATTCTATAGGTTTTGATACAGCAGTAAATACTGTTGTAAATGCTATTAGTAATTTAAGAGACACATCTTCCTCACATGGAAGAGTAAATATTGTAGAGGTTATGGGTAGAGACTGTGGTGATATTGCCCTTTATGCAGGACTTGCAGGGGGAGCAGAAAGTATCATCGTACCTGAGATAGAGTCTTCATATGATGAAATATGCAGAAAACTAATATCAGGTAAAAACAGAGGAAAACTTCATAGTATCATTATCCTGGCAGAAGGTGCTGGAGATGCATACGGACTACAAAATCATATCCTTAGTAAGATTGATATCGAATCTAGGGTAAGTATACTTGGTCATTTACAAAGGGGAGGTATTCCGACTGCCCTTGATAGAATGTTGGCAAGTAGGTTTGGTGCAAAAGCCGTAGAACTTCTTATTGAAGGTAAAGAAGGTAGAACTGTAGGTATTAAAGGAAATGAAATAATTGATGTTGATATTTACGAAGCACTGGCTATGGAGAAAGAGATAAATAAAGACCTTTATGATTTAACTGGGATGTTGGCTATATAGATTGGCTATTTATTATGGGTTTTTAAGGAGTGTAAATATATGAAAAAAACTAAAATTGTTTGTACGATTGGTCCAGCAAGTGAGAGTAAAGAAGTATTTAAGGAATTGGTTATTAACGGACTTAATGTTGCTAGACTAAATTTCTCTCATGGTTCACATGAAGAGCATTTACAAAGAATTAAAATGATAAAGGAAGTAAGGGAAGAATTAAAAACACCGGTTGCAATCCTTTTAGATACAAAGGGACCGGAAATCAGAACTGGAAAGTTCGAACTTCCTTCAGTAGATTTAGTAGAAGGTCAAGAATTTACACTATATATGGATGAAATGATGGGAACAGATAAGGGATGTTCAATTTCTTATACTGAACTAACTAATGATGTTGGGCCAGGGGACAGTATCTTAATTGATGATGGTCTTATAGGTCTTGAAGTATTAGAAATTAAAGATAGAGAAATTCTTACTAAAGTATTAAATGGTGGAACAGTTAAAAACAACAAGGGTATCAATGTACCTGGAGTTATTATTAACCTTCCAGCAATCACTGAGAAAGATGCATCAGATATCAAGTTTGGTATTAGGAATGGAATTGATTTTATTGCTGCTTCTTTCATTAGAAAGAAAGAAGACGTATTAGAAATCAGAAAGATTCTTGAAGATAATGATGCTGGTCATATCCAGATTATCTCTAAAATAGAGAATCAAGAGGGTGTTGACAATCTTGATGAGATTATTGAAATCTCTGATGGACTTATGGTAGCAAGGGGAGACCTTGGAGTTGAAATTCCAACAGAAGAGATTCCTCTAGTTCAAAAAGATATGATTAGAAAATGTAACATAGCTTGTAAGCCAGTAATCACTGCTACACAGATGCTTGATTCTATGATTAGAAACCCAAGACCAACTAGAGCAGAGACTACTGACGTTGCAAATGCAATATATGATGGAACAGATGCTATCATGCTTTCAGGTGAAACTGCAGCTGGTAAATATCCACTTGAAGCTGTTAAGACAATGGCTGTTATTGCTAAGGCTACAGAAAATTCATTAGATTATGCTAAGATCCTTAGAGAAAAATCATTGACTAAAGAGCCTGGTGTAACTTATGCAGTTAGTCATGCAACATGTGAAACGGCTTCAGCACTTAGTGCTACAGCAATTATGACTGCTACATCTTCAGGATTTACAGCTAGAAAGATATCACAGTTTAGACCAAAGTCTAATATTGTTGCTGTAACTACTACAGAAAGAGTAAGCAGACAGCTTATCCTTGTTTGGGGAGTATTCCCAATCGTTGCAAAGGAAGTTGAATCAACTGATGAAATCTTCGACCTTTGTATTGAAGAAGGACAAAAGTTTGGTTATGTAAATGAGGGAGACCTAGTAGTAATCACTGCTGGTGTTCCAGTAGGAGTAGCAGGAGCTACAAACCTTATGAAAGTTCATCTTGTTGGAGAAATGATTATCAAAGGAACAGGTATTGGTAAAATCAAATCTTCAGGTAGAGCTTGTATAGTAAAAGACGCAAATGAAGCTAGAGAAAAATTTGAAGACGGAGACATCATTGTATGCCACTCTTCAGATAAGGACCTAGTACCATATATCGAAAGATCAGCTGGACTAATCACAGAAGAAGGAGGCTATACTTCACACGGAGCTATAGTTGGACTTAACTTAGGAAAAGCTGTATTAGTAGGAATCGAAGACGTAAAAGATAAGATCAGAGATGGTCAAATCCTTACAATAGATTCATCAAGAGGATTAGCATTCTCAGGAAAGACTAGGGAACTATAAGCAAAGTTAATCACTTTGCAGCTAGTGTATTTTCCCAAAAGGGAAAATGGTGGTAAGGTGGTTAGCCGTTAGGAAAAACATAGATACCTTGGAAACTTAGTTTCCAAGGTATTTTAAATTTTTGACTAATCTTCACGTGATTCTTATTTAAGGTGAAAACGGTGAACCATTCTTCAGACAAGGGACTGATTTTCCATCAGCATCCAAGGATATGTTTTACTAAGGTAAAACAACATTAGAAAGAATGAAGAATCCTCTCCGAACCATGAATGACCCATACCAAAAATCGGCTTCTGATATCAAAGCTCTGACATTCATACAGAAGTGATTTTGCTCTTAAGAATTTAGTGTTTTTCAAAGATCTACAATAAATAGATGGTGATATTGAAGTAATAGAATCGTCCCTCTAAGGACAAATCAGGCCATATATTAGAGTAGTTTCACTGATAGGCCAGACTTTAACCTGGGGCATAAGAACTAAAAGACCACCAACTCAACTGATTTTCTCCGAAAAGAGATGACCAACCAACAAATTAGTTTAACCCCTAAGATATAACTTATAAGACCCCAAGTTTAAGTCTGGCCTGTCAGAAGAGAACTACTGATATATGGCCTGATTTATCCTGTAAGGGATATACTCTTACTGAAAAATCACTCTATATGCATGTCACAACTATACTGATAAGAGCGACTTCAACTAGGGTCTTGAACTTACTTACGAACTACCACCTATGAAAAAATCAACACTTCCTCCTCATATCCGGTAGTATTATAGTAAATATATTAATTATAATCAAAGGAATAATCAAATACATCAATGCATTGATAAGACCATTACCATCAGCTATTTTTCCAAATAGAATTAGAAATATACCTGCAAGTCCTCCTGATAGTCCAAGTATGAGGCCTGTTGCAAAATTACTTTTGCAAGGGATAATTTCTTGGGCAATAATTACATTTGGAGTATGTGAAGCACTGAAACTTAGGGCTGCAAATATGAAAGCTATAATTGTGAAGTTTTCATTTAGAAAAATAATTGATGTTAAGGATAGGAGCAAAATAATATTGGAAATAAGAAATACCCTTTTACAAGAAAATTTTTCACTAAGATAACCACCCAAAATAGTACCTATTGAGATAGAAAGCAAGTATACGAATAAAACTGTACTGGCGGTATTTAATGAGAGTCTTTTTAATAATAATATTTGAATACCAAAACTTATTAGTACCTTGCTGATTATATTCCTAGTTGTTGATATTGAAACTAGAGCAGCAAGCCATAAGGGTTTATTTTTATTACTTTTGGATGAAATATTATTTTTCCTATTTTCCTTAAGCAGTTCTGTCTTATGAACTTTTGTAAAATACATAATGATAGCAGTTATTATTCCAGGAATCATAAGAAGTGATAATTTATCAAGACCATACTTTTGTGCAATCGGTATAGCAATGATGGGGGATAGTGATGCTGCAAATCCTCCGATTGTCATGAATATTGAAAGGTTTTTACCACGGGAACCATCACTTAAGCTTAAGGCCATAGCTGATCCTAGGGGATGATATATGGCTGAAGCAATTGATCCTAGAGCAACTATGATAAGAAGTGTGCTGTAGGATGATACAAGGCAAGCTATACTCATAAAAATAGAGATCCACAGTACAGAAAGTATTAGTAAGAAAGGTTTCCCTTTTTTATCTATAAGTAATCCTACAAGGGGTTGACCAAAGGAACCACTAAAGGATATTACAGCAGCTATACTTGCTTGCTGCATCATACTTAGTGATAATTTTGCTGCAAATATGAAGAGTATTGGTGGTATTAGTGTCATGTAAAAGTCATTGAAAAAATGACCAATTGAGACGGAAACTAATTTGCTTGTATTATTGAGTTTTGGAGATTTTAAAGTGTTTTCCATGTTTATCTCTCCTATAATATTTGTATATTGGGAAGGACAAAGCTCAATTAGGGGTTGAGCTTTGTCCTTTATGGGGTAATACTAATGAAAGCATTAGTATTGGAGACAGTTCTATTTACTTTTCTTGCTATTTTCAGTACTTTTCTTTTCCGGTGCTTTTGTTTCTTCTACAATGGAAACACCACAGCCGCAACCGCCCTTATTTTGAAATAATTTGCTAAATACACTTTGCTTCTTTTCTGACATCTTCTCACCTCCTTTATGCTATTAGGTTAAATACTAAACCAGTGATTGTTGCTATTGAAAATACAGAGATGATAAATGCAAATACCATTCTCTTCTTGAATATCGTATTTAATAATGTGATTTCTGGAATACTTGCTCCAGCACCACCAATTACAAGTGCCATGATTGCTCCTATACTCATACCAGATGCATTAAGTGCCTTAGCAATAGGAATCATAGTTTCGGTTCTTACGTACATAGGTACACCTATAACTGCAGCTGTTGGAACTGCAAAGAAGTTTGCTGGACCGGCATACTGAGTGATAAATTCCTGAGGCACAAAACCATAAATAAACGCACCTACACCTGCTCCGAATAGTAGGAAAGGAATTACTTTTACAAATAAACCAAGTGTATCCTTTGCTGCAAATCTGAATACTTGCTTGTGTCTTTCACCTTTAGAACCGGTAAGCTTATCAAAAGTAAGCTCATCATGGGCTTCGCCTTGAAGTGAAACATTCTTAATCTCAGATTCCATTCCCATTTTCTCAAGTATTGTTCCAATGAGAGTTGCAAATATAAAAGTAAATACAAAGTATATTGCAGTGGTTTTTAGTCCAAAGAATTTTACAAATAGTATAAGGATCATTGGATTAAGAACCGGTGAAGCTATTAAGAATGAAATTGTACCTCCAAATGGTGCCCCACTTTTAAATAGACCAACTAAGATTGGAATAGTGGAGCAAGAGCAGAAAGGGGTAAGTGCACCAAGAGCCGCTCCTATAATATTTTGAAGTCTTTTGTGTGGCTTTGAAAGTATATTCTTTATAGTATCCTTAGAAATGTACCTTTGTAACAGTGCTACGATAAAACTAATAACGATAAATAGGACAATAAGTTCTGTAAAAATTAACTTGAAAAAGTCCCAGGCTACAGCCATGTTGTTTACATTAAACATAAATTTCCTCCTTGATTTGCCTGAACTATCAGTGTCAGGTATTGTGTCTTCCTTATGTAGTGATTATATATCGTGAATGGTACTAAAAAAAAGTATGTACTTTTTTGTAACTAGTTTCTTACAAGTAACCAGTAATAGCATGGAAGCATTCTAATAAGCGATATCTAGAATCAGAAAAAAATATTAACTTTTTTGAAAAAGGGTATAAAGTATAATGTAATATGATGAAAATGAAAAAAATATTGTTTTATTGATAATAGAAATATGATAGGATAAATAACCAAAGGGCATGTTGGATTAGTAAGTATAAAAGGAGGATGATTGTGGATATTAAAATTTCAGAGACTAAAATAGATGCTCTTGAAACTCTGGACGGAAAAGAATGCGGAATAGAGTTTACACTAAAAAAAATGGGTGGAAAATGGAAACCAATGATACTTTGGTTTCTAGCTAAGAATGGAACAAAGAGATATGGAGAGATTAGAAGATTCATACCAGATGTTACAAACAAAATGCTTAGTCAACAGTTGAAAGAGCTTGCCAGTGATAAATTAATAAAGAGAAAAGATTATAAAACAATACCTCCAAAAGTTGAGTACTCATTGACAAGAGAAGGTAAAACATTAATACCAATTCTTGATCTAATGTGTGCTTGGGGATATGAGAGAGATAAATAAAAAATAGCTATATCATTTTGATTAAAAATGATATAGCTATTTTTTTTATTTATTATCTTCTTCAATAAGAAAATTAACCATTTCAAGAACAATGTCTTTTTGAAATTTATTGTATGTCACAGGCATGTTGTTTACTTTGACTATTGGAGGTAGTTTTCCTTTAGCCATAAGTGTCCATACGTCACTATGACCGGTTTGGTCTAGTCCATCCTTTTTTATATCTATGAAAGATACTTCTATTAGGTGACCTACATTGGATTTTTTTAAATAAGACTTTAACTCTTCAAATTCCTCACCCATTGATTTTGGTTCCTTGTCATTTGTCCATGGAGCCATATAGTCATATTCTCCAATAACCTCAACTAAATATTTATTGTTCATAATGTCAGTCCTTTCGTGAGTTATGTGTAACTATTTTTAAATACTAACATCAATTATATTTTTCTTATAGTACTTACTTTCTAGTAACTAGTTACTGTAAAGTGAGTACTTCCAATATGATTATATTGTAATATAATGTCCAATAGTAAGAAGGTTGCTTTCGTTTTAAGGAGTAAGGAGGACAAAATATGAAAGATCAAAATCTAATGAAAAACATGTCAATTGGATGGTTTGCAGTAGCAATATTGTTTGTATTGTCTTTGTTAGGAAAGGTAGTATGGTGGAAGTATTCTTTTAGTATAGTTATGGGGATAGTTTTCCTTATTGCGAATGTAATACTAGTAAAAAAAATCAATAATATATGTGAAGAAGAAGTAAAAACTGAAGATGTTGGATGTATGAGCGGTAATAAAACTGGTGTTAATGAGTGTTTGAATGATATATCCCTATCAATTACAAATCTATCTGGAGAAGGGGCAAAGGCAATTGAAACTGTAGCAATAATGAGTGATAAGATTAATGACGTATCTGATTATGTTCATGATAATACAATAGCAATTAGTAATACAATATCTGACTTAAAGGATATGGTATCAAATGTTGAAAAAATATCCAAGGATTCTAAGTGTATATATGGTATGAGTGAGAAAATAAATAATCAAATAGTCATGAGCAAAAGTGACTTGCAAAATATTGTTACCAGTACATCAGAAAATGATAGAAGTACGAATGAAGCCTATGAAGCCATTAGTAAATTAAGAGAGTCTTCAGAAAGCATCCATGTAATGGTAGAGTTTATAACTAAAATATCAGATCAAACCAATTTACTAGCCCTAAATGCAGCGATTGAATCTTCAAGGGCAGGAGAATATGGTCGTGGATTTGCAGTACTTACTGAAGAAATTAGAAAGATGGCAGAGGATAGTAAGGAGACCGCCACAAGAATAAGTGGATTTGCGAAATCAATTCAAGAAAATGCTGATAGGGCTGTATCAGCAATGAAGGATAATATTCAACATGTAAAAGATAGTATTAAGACAGCTAATGATATGGAAATAAGGTTAGACAACATTTCAACTATGTCTGATGGAATAAATGAAGAAATGGCCAACATAAGTAAATTTTCTAATATTCAAAATGATTTGTTTACAGAAGTACTAGATAATCTAGAAAAAGTGTCTTCACACACCCTTAAGGGTGATGAAATGTTAAAAGAAATCAATATATCAATGGATGAACAACTTAAATTTTATGAAGAAGTAGGAATGTCAATGGAAGAAATTGAATCCTCAGTTTCCAATATTTTATCTTAGATAAGGAGAGTATTATGAATAAGGCTAGATATTATTTTGAGAATGGATATAATTGCGGAGAAGCGATTATTATGGCTACAAATGAAGAATATAATCTTAATATTCCAATATCCCATGGAGGTGTTTTTGCAGGGGGTTTAGGAATAGGAAGTCTATGTGGAGGGATATTAGGAGCAGCTGTAGTACTAGGTGAAGTCTATGGTAGAAAATCACTATATGAAAGAAGTTCATCTAAGCCAAAGTTACTTTCTTTCATAAGTAATTTTAAGAAAAAATATAATGATTTATCTTGCCATGAGCTAAAATATTCTGGGAAAAGTTGCAGTGACATTGTTGAAGATTCATATGAAATATTAAAGAATGAGTTGAAATTTATTTAGTTCAGCTTAAATTGTATCAATGTTTAAGCCTTAACTTTAGTTACTGATGAGTAAGTAATTACAAAAAAGTGCATACTTCAAATTTAACCTATTTGAAAATATAATGACCATGTAAAACATTTAATGACAAAATTTAAGGAGTGAGACTAAATGAGTAATAAAATTTTGATTGATGTATTTGGATCAAAAAACAAATATCCAGTATCTTCTGGGTGTGGTTGCGGATCACAACTTACTATGTGGGAAATGTATTTAGAGTTTTCTGATCTAGTTGAAAATAGTGATATAAAGGATCTTGTTGAGTTGAGATTTATGGATGTGGATGAAATAGCCCTTGAATCTTATGATAATATAATCAACGCACTGGCAAGTGGATATTCCCTTCCCTTAACAACTATTGATAGCAATGTGAGATATCAGTTATCTATACCATATGACCATATATACAGAAGTATAAAAAGACATATAAAGTAATGTCACATTATGTGACCTCAAATAAGATTACTTTACTTGAATTGTAGTAACTGCTATAAGGTGAAGCTTTTACATTCACTAAGTAGAGAGGAATGAGTTAGATGAAAAAATTTGATGTCAAGGATGCTACGTCAAATACTCATAATTTATTGGCTAACTTTAGTATATTTGGAATAGTATCTAGGGGAATGTTTGGAAATACTAATTCAGAACTTAAAAAGAAAAATTATCCTGAAAAAATATTAAAAAACTATAAATCAGTTATATTTTTCGGAGAAGAAAGGGATGTTAAAGAATTCGAAAGCGGTGTATCAAAATTCATAGTTCATTTTGAAAAAATGGTTAAACCACTTGAATTAGTAACATATTTAGATAGACATGGTTATAGAAGTATAATAGTCCCAAATTCTATATTAAATTTTTCTTTGAATGATATATGTGAAATAAAGAATATTAAAGAAGATTGTAGTGAAAAAGAAAAAGTAGAAGAAAACAGTGAAAAAAGATTTAGTATTCATGCAATAGTTACAGAAGCTCCTCTTAGCCAGAGTATTCTTCCCAAATTGAGTTCTGTATTGTCCTTACTTAGACTTCAATATTTGTCTAAGAGGGATAGCATTTGTTATGAATATAAAAGTCTTTAACAATATATTGGTTATAAAGGAGGGGGAAACATGAGTAGAAGAAAAATTCAGTTTTTCACATCAGAAGAAATGACATATGATAAATATAATGAAGATAAGTTGGGCAAAGATCTATTCAGAGTGCTGTCTGAAGATCAAAAAATGTTTGGTGAAGGATGTGGAAACTCTGTTCCCCCATCTGAAATTACTATAGAAAATATTTTTGATTCATTTGATAATATGGACGATATCGACGCAGAGATATACGATCACAATATTGACAAAATTTCATACTATAAAAATTTAAACAAGATATTTAAAAATATGGGAGTAGAAGCTTATATAGATGATGATACTATAGAATATGTAAAACATATGTATAATCCAATAATAGCACTAGATGGAGTAATAATATCCATGGGTAAGCTTCCCGATGTATTTGAATTATTAGATGCAATTGAAGAGGATTATAAAATATTTTAAGTTATGAAAAAGTTGACTGAAGAAAAGCCAGTCAACTTTTCTTTTTTTAAAAGATACAAAAAAAAACAACCATTTTGGTTGTTTAATTAATATATAAATAAAAGGAAGGGGATATTACTCAATTAATTGTGTTCTTATTATTGATTATAAATTATATACCCCAAAAATAGTTTACATAAAGATTAAAAAAGGTTACAATTTTTTAACCATTTCTATATACAAAGAATCATCAATGATTTTTTATGATAAAATAATATGGGATATTTCGAAAAATGTAATATTATATTTGAATAAATGACATCGTATGAGGAGTTGTTAATTATGAAAAGTGAAATTGTGATTACTCCTAGATATTCTGAGACTGATCAGATGGGAATAATCTATCATGCAAATTACTTTCCATGGTTTGAAATGGGAAGAACAGATTTACTGGCTAAGATTGGTTTTGCATATAAGAGCATAGAAGATATGGGAATATTATTTCCCCTGACGGAAGGTAACTGCAAATATAAAATAGCTGCAAAATATGATGAGGATGTTAGACTTGTAACTAAATTTGGAATGCTTAAGGGAACAAAGGCAAGATTTGATTATGAGGTATACAGAGTTTCAGATGATGTATGTCTTGCTACTGGGTTCACTGAGCATGGATTTGTGGACAAAAATCTTAAGCCTGTTAGATTAAGGAGAGATTATAAAGATTTATGGGATGCAATGGAATCTTCATATAAGGAATCAATTGAATAAGGAGTGATATATTATGATAAAAAGAAGACTTGGAAAGACTGGTCTTGAGGTATCAGTAATTGGACTTGGTGGAATTCCACTACAAAGAATATCACCGGAAGAAGCTTTAAAGATTATTGATAAATCATTAGAGTGCGGAATAAACTTTATAGATACAGCTAGAGCATATACTGTATCAGAAGAATTTATAGGACCAGCTATTGAAAAGGATAGGGACAAATGGATTATTGCAACGAAATCAGCCCTTAGGGACTATGAATCAATGAAGGCTGATATTGATGTAAGTCTTAAAAATCTTAAAACTGATTACATAGATCTTTATCAGATACACTTTGTAAAGAGTTGGGAAGAGTATGAAGTTATTATGGGAGAAAAGGGATGTTATAAAGCCTTACAAGAGGCAGTTGAAGCTGGCAAAATAGGCCATATAGGAATTACAAGCCATAACGCAGAACTTTTAGAAAAGATAGTAGATAGGGACCATGATAAATTTGGAACCATACAGTTTCCATTTAATCCAGTAGAGGTTCAAGGATTGAAATTATTTGAAAAGGCAAATAAACTAGATTTAGGTATTATTATTATGAAACCTATGGCAGGTGGAGCAATAGAAAATGGAGAACTATCCCTTAAATATATTATAAACAATGAAAATATAACAAGTGCAATACCTGGTATGGATAGTCTTGAACAAGTAGCGGGAAACAGTGCTGTGGGTTCAAAGATAGAGCCACTTACTCAGGAAGAAACAGCAGAAATAAATAAACTAAAAGATGAGATGGGAAATCAATTCTGTAGAAGATGTGGTTACTGCATGCCTTGTGTTAAAGGCATAGATATACCAGCACAGTTCTTACTTGAGGGATACTTAAAAAGATACAATCTTGAGGAATGGGCTAAAACTAGGTATAATGGACAAAAAATATCTGCCCATGACTGTATTGCCTGTGGTAAGTGTGAGCCGAGGTGTCCGTATGATTTACCTATAATAGAGATGATGAAAAGTGTTCAAAAGAGTTTTGAAAAATAGTCAGAGTATTTAATTAATAAAAAAGGATTTTTGGTAAGTAATTATCAAATAATCCTTTTTTTATGCAGATTTTACTCAAATTTGGGTTTAATACGTATATTGCTAATAAGTCATATGTATCAAACCACCAAAATCAATCCCTGTAAATGTAAAAAGTGTATCACTTTTTTAGGTGTAACACAGTACTTTACCAAAAATTAACTTGGTAGTATAAAAATAAAAAATTATAATGGTTTAGAATTAAGAAATCTAGTATGGGCAACGGGTAATAGAGAATTGACCATGGCTAAGAATGAAATTGGTCTTTATTACCTATTGTTTGTGAAATTGTATTGAAATAAAATATTTGTATCATTGTGAAATTATACACAAAAGGGGATGGGTTGTGTGAGATTTAAGGATATGAAGATAAGAGGAAAAATCTTTTTAGGATTTTCATTGCTAATTATTTTCACTATATTACTTGGGGGCTATTCATATTATTCAGTAACAGATATGTCTGAGCATAAGTTTCCATTAGCTTTGAGTAATGAAAAACTTGTTGAGTTGTCACTGGAAATGAGGAAAAATGAAAAAGATTTTCTTTTAAGAGATGTTAAAAATGAAGAGTTTTTTAGCAGTGGGAAGAGCTCAAATTTAGATAAGTTTGAGAATAATTACAGTAAGTCACTTGATATAATAAGTGAGCTAAAAGGGGATTCTATTGCTAAGGGAAATCCAAGTATAATGTCTAGTATAAATAATCTTGAAAAAGCAGTTGCAAGCTATAAAGATGGTTTTGGAAAAGTTGTAGATGCATATAAAGCAAGGGGATATAAGGATCAAGGTCACATTGGTGAACTAAGATCTTCAGTAAATGAATTAGAGGAGGCAATCAAAAGTCTTGGAAACAATGATAAAATAATGGTTGCAATACTATATGCAAGAAGAAATGAGAAGGACTATTTACTTAGAAAAGATTTGTCTTATGTTGAAAAACATAAAAATAGTAGTGAAGCTCTAAGAAATGAGCTTAGAAGAAGAGATGATACAGTTGGCTTATTGCCACTTGTTGATGATTATGAGAGTAAATTTTTATCAGTTGTGGAAAGTGATAAAGTCATAGGTCTTGATAGTTCCAGTGGACTAACAGGAGAATATAGAAATGCTATACATGAATTAGAACCAATTGTTGAAGGGTTAAATGAGGAATTACAATCAATAATTACTGAAGGAATTAAGAAAACGCTTTTTACAATAATGATAGTAATAATATCTGTAGTTATTGCATCAATAGTAGTTTCTTATATAATAGCAAGTATGATTACCAAGCCAATAAACAAGATGGTTCAGTTTGCAGGTTCAATCGCTTCAGGAAATCTTAAAGATTCAGTTTCAATAGACGCAAAAGATGAAACAGGAATGCTATCAGACGCTTTAAATGAGATGCAAAAGAAACTTCATAGCCTTATTGATCAGATAAACGATACAGCAGTGAAAGTATCTGGATCAAGTCAGCAGCTTTTAGCAGCTACAGAAGAAAGTTCTGCTTCAATGAATGAAGTGTCAATGTCTGTTGAAGATGTTAATGTTGGTGCTGAGCAACAGCTTAGCTTGATAATTAATGCCAACGAAAAAGTTCATGATTTAGTAGACCATATTGAAAAATCTAGAGAGAACTGCCACATGGCAGATGAGTCATCAAAAGAAGTTCTTAAAGAAGCAAGAGTTGGAAATAAAATAATAAACGAAGCAGTTAGTCAGATGGAAAGAATAAGTAAGTCAACAAAAGATACAGAAAAAGTAATAATGGAACTTAATGATCTTTCGAGAAAGATTGGAGAAATTACAGATGTAATCTCAGGAATATCCGATCAGACAAATCTTCTTGCACTTAATGCAGCAATCGAAGCTGCCAGAGCAGGAGAGCACGGTAAAGGATTTGCAGTAGTTGCTGATGAAGTAAGAACCCTTGCAGAAAACAGTCAACAGTCAGCTGGAGAGATAACAGAGCTTATTACACAAGTACAAAACGAAATCTCACAGTCCATAGTATCCATAGAAAGAAGTGGACAAGAAGTTGAAGAAGGAATCCAAATTATAGAAAATACAGGAGAAACATTTGCAAACATCCTTAAATCAGTAGAAGGAACAGTAAAGCAGCTGGAAGCAGTAACAAATTCATCAGAAAATGTATCCAATATCTCAAGTTCATTTATAGGAGATATGGATGGAATACAGCAGAATATAGAAAAGTCTGTTACAGCAATGCAACAAATAAACGCAGTAACAGAAGAACAATCATCAGTAATGGAAGAAATAACAGGTTCAGCAGATATGCTAGCAGGAGTATCAGAAGGATTGATTAAAAATTTAGAAGAGTTTGAAGTTTAGATAAAAAAATTCCTTTGGCTACGAGCCAAAGGAATTTTTTTATCCGTAGGTCGTGTTTCGTGGGTCGTAGGTCGGGAAATGATCCTTATAGGACAAATCAGGCCATATAAAAGATGAGATTTCCTGATAGGCCAGACTTCAACTTGGGTCGTTAGAACTAAAAGACCTCAACTCAACTGATTTTCTCCGAAAAGAGACGACCCACCAGCAAATTAGTTTCTCCCCAAAGATAGAACTTAAAAGACCCAAGTCAAAGTCGCCCTGTTAGAGAAGCTATTACTTTTGATATAAGACCAAAGTGGTCTCCCGCCACCCGACCAACGACCAACGATAAAGATATGGAGTGACTTCGCCTTTAAAGGAATCCCTACCAATCTATCACCCAGACCAAAAATCGGCTTCTGACAGAAAAGCTATGACATTCATACAGAAGTGATTTTGATCTAAGAATTTAAAGGAAGCTCTTCCAAACTACTACCCGCCACCAACGATCTACGATGAAAAATCAAATAATAAAGGCAGGTTTTCAAATGAAAGCCTGCCTTTTACTACTTATTTACTTTTCTTTTTTTCTTTTCTAAAATACTGACTTGAGTGAAGAAGTCCAACAGGATTGTGGAATGTTTGGAAGTCTCTTACCATAAATGTTGTACATGGAGCCTCAGTATGTTTTTGAATAAGGATATCATGACCGATACATAAGCCCATTAATATGTTCAGGTCAGTCTTATCATCATTAAGTATTTTAGCTTGTGTTACAGAATTGCATATTGGATCGTTTCTATCAGGATTTTTCTTTGGAATATCAAGCTCACATTTATCTATTCCACCAACCTTGCAACATACAGAAGTAACTTCAAAATGTTTTTCCAATATTGTTGATAGAATCGAAGCTTCTTTTTTAGTTGATACACAAAAAGCTATTCCAAGTTTTTTATAATCCATGGCTTTTGCAAAGTCAATAAGTTCATTTATCCTATTGTCTTTAACAGCCTTCTGTCCAGATATAGTAGGAGCAGTAGTTAGAAAAGCCTTGTCTTCATGACTAAGATTTTCAATAACTTCAAAGCCGTATTTTGAACAGTTTTGCCCCTTCTTAATACAATTAAGAGTTTCACAATTAGCGCAGTTCATTTTTTTCACCTTTTTCTTTTATTTTTCTACATTGATAAAGTTTGGAGCCTTTAGAGCTTCCTGTATATTATATGTTCCCATAGTAACTACATTAGAATTTGATACATTTATCTTTACAGACTCAATATTATCAAGTTCAGTATAAGTAAATAGAATTGATTCAACAATCATATTTGCAATATCAGGTCTATTTGCATAAGACTCAGTAGGATCTGCACTTAGATTAAGGATAAGTGTATTTTCTTCAAAGAAGTAACTTATAAGATTAACATCCTCAGGAATAAGTGACATGAAGTCTGGTCTTGACATTTTTAAATTATCAAACAAATCATTAATCTCATCATTGGAGATATTAGCATCTTGTGGTAAAAGATACAGATAACTATCAGTTTCATAAGGTAAGTAAAGCTGTACCTTATTATTTTTCTCTATTGGACCAGTAAGGTCATATCCATTGAAATAATCCTTAGATGGCTTTTTATCAACTGTTACATTTATTCTTTCAACTTCAGGAAGCCATGTAATGTTAGTAAGGGTATCAGCAAGAGATTTTACAGCAATATTAGAAAGAATGCTATTATCCTTATACATTTCTAGATTTCTTGAATAGAAGTTTACAGTAATATTATCTTTTCTAAACTTAAGTGATGAAGCATATGGAAGATAATCACCCTGATATAGACCAGAGTTTTCCTTGGCTCCTTCAGTGATAGCATTCATTGTTCTTCGAATGATCACATTGCTATAAGGATTGATCCTAGAAACAGGAACCGTATATTTTAAATCCTTAGTTGGAAGATAAAGTTTAAGGTACATTTTACTCTTTGATACCTTGTCTTCACTGCCTATATATTGAACATCAGTAAGGTACTGAACATGTTCCTCAATATTTAATGTTTCTGAAAGTTCACTAGAATTTGACTTCAGATAGATTTTATAAAAACCTGAATCAACATTTAAAGTCTCTTTAGATATATCAATATTATATGTATAGGTTTTAGTATTATCATCAAAACCTTCATATTCATAAGTAAGTGGGCTAAACTCTTTAGATTGTCCACTACTGCTTACCAGCTCTAAAAAGAACTCTGGTGTATCAGCTGTCTGAAGTTCTGTGTCTATGGATTGTATAACTAGTTTTAGTGTCTTTGGATTTAGATTGCTGTTAAGAATACCGTTAAAAACATAATTATCAGTACTATTGTCCACAACAGTAGTAGAAGAATTTTCTTCAATGGCAACATTGGATACATTATCTAAAGATAGTCCCAAATCTATGCCCTCACTGTTTATTGGTATTGGTGTAGCCAAGAATCCTATGATTATTACTATTAGTATATTTACTAATCCCCTTGACACAAAATCCCTCCTTAATATAATATTAAGTGAATGTACACAGAAAGGTACATTCATTATCATTATACAATAAAAAATAGCTACTTGTGAGGTAAAAATGAAATCAATTAAAAAAAATGAGAACTATGACCTAAAAATCATAGAATTAGGTAAAAATGGGGAAGGCATAGGCTATATTGAAGGGAAAAAAGTCTTTGTAAACAACTGTATACCAGGAGACGAATTAAAGGTTAAAATCATAAAAGTTTCTAAAAATTATATGGTAGGTAAACCCATCAAATCAATCAAAAAGTCCAAGGATCATGTTGAGCCTAAATGTCTATACTATAAACTCTGTGGAGGCTGTCAAATACAAATGATGGATTATCAGAGACAGCTAGAAGAAAAGAAAAACAGAGTAGATTACATTCTAAATGATATCCATGGGCTGTCAGTAAAAGTAGAAGATACCCTTGGTATGGACAATCCATATGACTACAGAAATAAATCATCAGTACCTGTTTCTATGACAAAATCAGGACCTATAATGGGCTTTTACAAGAAAAATTCCCACGACATAGTAGACATAGACAATTGTATAATCCAAAATCCAAAAATGAATACAGTACTTAATATATTTAAAAGCTTTATAAAAGAAAAAAATATACCAGTATATGATGAAAAGAGTCATACAGGACTAATCAAGCAATTGATGATAAGAACATCAAGGATTGAAGATAAGTTTATGGTTATAGTAGTAGTAAATGGGGATCAAGTGGACTCTATTGAGTTGTTAATAGAAGAGTTGAAGAATATAGATGGATTTGCATCACTTATCTTAAACATAAATAAAGAAAAAACAAATAGAATCATGGGATATGAAAACAAAGTGATCTACGGTCAAGAGGTATTAGTAGATAGGATTTTAGATATGAACTTTGAAATATCACCAAATAGTTTCTTTCAGATAAATCCCGTTCAAACAGATACATTATACAGCAAGGTACTTGAATACGCTGATCTTAAAGGCAATGAAACAGTATATGATTTATACTGCGGTATAGGATCAATAACAGGCTTCTTAGCAAAAAATGCAAAAAAAGTATATGGAATAGAAGTAGTTCAAGTAGCAGTAGAAAATGCTAGAAAAAATATGGAACTAAGCAATATAGAAAACACAGAATTCTTTGCAGGGAAAGCAGAAGAGCTAATAGAAAGTCTAGCTTCAGAAAAAGAAAGACCAGATATTGTAGTAGTAGACCCACCGAGAAAAGGTTGTGAAGAGTCAGTACTTAAGACCATAGCTGATATAGAAGTAGAAAGAATAGTATATGTATCATGCCTTCCTGAATCACTAGGAAGAGATCTGGAGTATTTGGTATCTAGGGGATATAAAATAGAAAAAGTACAGCCAGTAGATATGTTTTGTCATAGTTATCATGTGGAGACAGTTTGTAAGCTTAAACTATTGAAATAACTTAAATTGAACCTATTGCCTATTTGATAGGTGGAAACTAGTGCGAACGATTTGTGATTAGAATTGATATTCTAGTCACTTTTTTATACAGATTTTCGTATGATACTACCTCACATATTCTGATAGGTATGGATGATTTAATATTCTGTTAATGTGAATAGGTGGCATTATATATTATAATTAATAAGAGATATTCATGCAGACAAGTTCGTAGATATACTAGTTATGAGAAATTTTTTACTAAGAGTGTTGTGAGAATGGAGAGCAAAAGGAGTGTAACTAATTGTATCTAAGAAAATTAACAGATAAAGACAAATTAGATTTAAAAGCGAGAACTGAAAAAATTATTGAGTTACAGGATAAAGGTATTTGTTTCGGATGTTATAACTTTGAAAAAGGCAATATATTTCCAGATGAAGGCTTAATTATATATGAAGATGATCTGATTAGATGTCAGTTTGAAAAGTATCCGCGAGCGACAGGGCAGACGATAATAGTATCTAAAGAACATTATGAAGATATATCTGAAATGCCACTTGAGTTAGGAACGTACATTTTAAAGATGACGAATCGTTTAATTGCATTACATAAAGAATTACTTGGTGCTGAAAAAGTTTATCTTTGCACTATTTGTGACGGAAAGAGAAATCATTTACATTTTCAACTATTACCAAGATTGATAGGTGAAGTAGGTGGTTATGGACACTTTGTAAAAGAAGAAGGCATTCTCACAGACTATCATGAGCTGGCAGATGTGTTTAGAACTAGATTAGAAGGTTTTGCTGAAGAAGCGTAAAAAACATCTCATAACACGACGGTTAGCGACATTCCCATGTTACTGATTGACTGTATTTCGGAGTTTTATAGTACGTGGTTAAGTAATATAGTATGAGAATGAATAGGGAACGATCGCGAACCGCGGAAACGTTAAATGAAATCAGGATGAAAAAGAAAATAAAAGCAAGAGATAAGACTAAGAAAAGTATGTAGCATTTAAGGAGGAAATAATGAAGGTTAAAATAGGTAATTCAAACATAAATTATGAAGTAAAAGGCGAAGGTAGAACTGCGATTTTCTTTAGTGGATTTGAAAACGACATGACTGCAATGATTAAATCTTTAGAACCTATATTTGAATCAAAACAGAATTGGAAACGAATCTATGTAGATCATATTGGTGTTGGAGATACTGAAATTGGAAATGATGTTGATTCCGTAGAAGATGTTTTGAATACTATGTTAGCATTTGTTGATGAAATAGTTGGTACTGAAAACTTTGTACTTGGAGGTTATTCCTTTGGTGGTTTCCTTTCAAGATACATTATAGGAAAAAGGTTTGATCAAGTAGATGGAGTTTTATTACTAACACCACTAATTAAAAATGACATGATGAACATTGATGTCGATCGAAATGTACAGACTATAAAGTATGTTGATTCTACAATTCAAGGAGAGATAGATAGAAGAATCCAAGAAGATTTAGTTGGAGCAATGCAGAAAACTAATATGGACTTTATGATGGGATTATATGAAAAGAATCTAAATACAAAAGTTGAATTGGATAAATTTAATGGAGTTTTCAACAAGCCTACACTGATAATCACTGGGAGACAAGATGAGACTGTAGGATATAAGGATGCTTTTAGTATATTGGATAAGTATCCTAGGGCTACATATATTACCTTGGATAAATGCGGACATGCTGCTCAGTTTCAACAAGTGGATATATATAAGCAGTTGATAACTGAATGGATCTATAGACTTGAGGAAGAACAGAGTAGATAAAAGATATAGTTAGTTTCATCATGACTACATTTAATGTTACATCTGAGTAAAGTCTACTGATATGAAAGTTATAGTAATATAATAAAATGAAGTTGATGCACAGGATAGTAGTATGCTATCTCCCATACATCTTGAAATTGTCACTTGAGTTTACAATTTATAATGTTGTAGAATTCAATTTTTTATTGAAATATAGATTGTCTGCGACCATGTCCCTACACATGTGGAGACGGTAGTACTTTTGGAGAAAAAGTAAGTCTAGGGAGGTTTTGCCCATCTAGCTACAAGCAGTGCTTGAGTCTAGGTGAGAAGTTTATATACTTCTAATCTAGGGAGACTGCTTAGCAGTCCATCCGTGGATATTTCTCAATGTGAGAAATTAATATTGAATATGTAAGAGCTTTATTTCTTAATTGAGATGAAGTTCTTTTTTATTTTTTGGGGAAAAGGGGAATTTCAAAGTTAATCTTTGAAGGGGAAGAGGAGAAAGGGAAGACCAAGTACAATGAATAGTGCTCATTTTATTCACGGATAGTACTTGAATTTCCTGTTCAAGTTAGTATCATAAAAGATAGAATAATTACTAATGAGTGGAGGTAGCTTATGGATAAGTATTATATTAAACATATTAGAATGGATAGTTGTAAAGATAGTACATATATCTCAAGACTTCCAGTTGTCAAACATTTAAATTCTATTGAGGAACTGAGCTTTGAAAATCAAGTAACATTTATAGTTGGCGAGAATGGATCAGGTAAGTCGACTTTGCTTGAAGCAATTGCAGTAAAAGCGGGATATAATGGGGAAGGCGGTTCTAAAAATTTCAATTTTTCGACCAAAGAAACAATATCAAATTTAGAAAGCTATATTACCCTTGCAAGGTCTAGTCATGAAAAAGATGGATTTTTTTTAAGGGCTGAAAGCTTTTATAATGTTGCCTCACAAGTAGATGATTTAGGACTAAATTTAGATGGATATGGTGGAAAATCTTTGCATGAGCAATCCCATGGTGAGAGTTTTCTTTCCCTTATTTCAAATCGATTTCGTGGAAATGGTTTATATCTATTAGACGAACCGGAATCAGCTTTATCCCCATTAAGACAATTAACTTTACTTGCAGAGATAAATAGATTAGTAAAGAAAAACTCTCAACTTATAATAGCAACCCATTCACCAATCCTACTAGCATATCCTAATGCTATAATATATCAAATATCAGAAGAGGGAATTGAACAGGTAGAATATAAAGAATCTGATAACTATATTTTAACAAAGCAGTTTTTGGATAAACCAGAAGATTTCATAAGACACTTATTTAAATAATAATTATAAGTTACTATCTTGAAATAATATAAAAATGATAAGATATACAATATAAATAAAATTAAACCATGAGGTGCATATGAAAAAAATAATAATAAGACAAGAAGGGAAAAAAGACTACAAATCAGTCTACCAAGTAGTAAAAGAAGCCTTCGAAAAAGAAGAATACTCAGACAAAGACGAACACAATCTAGTTGAAAGACTAAGAAAGTCACAGGCTTTCATAGAAGAATTATCCCTAGTAGCAGAAATTGAAGGTAAAATAGTAGGCCACATAATGTTCACAAAAATAAAAATAGGAAGCCATACAGCCTTGGCCCTAGCTCCAGTATCAGTATCCCCAGATCATCAAGGTCTCGGAATAGGATCAAAATTAATAATAAGAGGCCATGAAATAGCTAAGGAGTTAGGATACAAAGCAGTAGTATTACTAGGTCACGAAAACTACTATCCAAGATTCGGATACAAAAAAGCTAGTGATTATAAAATCAAAGCACCATTTGAAGTGCCAGATGAAAATTTTATGGTAGTCGAGCTTATAGAAGGTGGATTAAAAGATATCGAAGGAACGGTTGAGTATGCTAAGGAGTTTTTTGAGAAGTAGTATAAGTTAATGAATTATTGGAGAACCTGAAGTTGAATTTGGGTTCTTTTTATTTTTTTGCGGAAGAGGGGAATATCAAAGTTGTAACTTTGAAGGGGAAGAGGGGAAAAGGAAGACCCAAACAAAAATCGGCTTCTATCGTAGGAGAAGTACATTCATATAGAAGTGATTTAGCCCTTAAGTTCAATAATTGATATATATACTTCTAAATAATACGAAAATAGTATTTGATAATAGAACAGAGACTAAAAAAAGCAATGCTATATTTTAGCAAATTATCCAAAACAAAAAATAAAAATACTGTATTTTTATGGTATTTTGTAATATACTATATTGGTATGTACATAAACAACCAAAGGAGGAAAAAAATGAGTATTAAAAAATTAAGTATTAGAGTGATGTTAATACTAGTGATGGTAACAATTTTTTCAGTAAATGTAGGAACAGTAGCGTTTGCAGATAGTATAGTAACACTAAATCCAGATGATAAAAGTTCAAATGTTTCTCTATCTAATGGAGATTTAACGGCAGAAGTTGCATTATTAGGAAGTGTAGTGAGGGCAACAGATTCTAAAAATTCAGGTAAATGGTATTGGGAAGTAAAAGTTGACTCAGGTTTTGGAACAATGATAGGTATTGGGAATGCTAATTTAAAATTGGATGGAGTGGTACATAGGGAATCACATAATTTAAGAGCGTATTATCAGCTTAATGGTAATACTTATCCTGAAAGAGCTGTGTATGGTGATGAATATAAAATATCTGGGGATACAGTACCTGTTATTGGAGTAGCCTTAGATATGGATAATGGAACAATTGAATTTTTCAAGAATGGAAAAGCTCAAGGAGTTGCATTTTCAGATATAAAATCTATGGGTGAGGTTTTCCCTATAGTATCAACTGGGAGTAGAACGACAACAACAACATTTAACTTTGGAGCGAAACCTTTTAAATATGCTATTCCTGAAGGTTTCAGTTCATATGATGATAGTCAACAATCAGAGATACATATACTAAGCGTAAAACCAGAAGAAGACAAAATAAAAATCAAAGAAAAAGTAAGTGTAGACTTAGTAATTAATAATATTAGTGAAATAGCAGCAGAAGATATAAAAATAGAGTATGATGAAAATAAACTTGAATTTTTAGGTTTTGAAGAAGTAGATGGAATGAAATTAGTAAAGTCTATTGAAGAAACAGATGATGGAGAGTTGAGAGTAATCATAGCAAGTGAAGGTGAAAGTAATATAATTGATTCTGAAGAAATTCTTTTAAAGCTTGAGTTTAGAGGAATAGGAGAAGGAGAAGCATCTATAGATATAGTTAAAGCCAGAGTAACAGATGGTATTGAAATGGAAAAAGACTTAACAGAAGAAGAATGTCATGGATGCATTATAACAATCGAAGGCGTAAATGATGTAAACAACAGTGGTGAATTTACTTTACTAGATCTAGGAATAGACGCTAGACATTTAGACAAAGACCCAGATGCATCAGAGCTTTCAGAGTACAATACTGATATAGATATAAATAACAAGATAGATGAGGACGATTTAATAGAAATCGCTAAATTGATGTTGGAAAATTCAAGTTATGCCCCAAATAAATAAAAATAAGGAGTAAGAAATGAATATGAATAAATTATGCATGAAACTAATGTTAGTAATTGCGTTGACAACTTTTTTTTCAGTAAATATGGGGAATATAGTATTTGCAGATAGTAAAACAACATTCAATCCAAGTGATATGAGTTCTAGTGTTACTTTATCAAATGGAAATTTAACAGCAAAAATAGCTGGGTTAGGAAATGTTGTAAGGGCAACAAATTCTAAAACCTCTGGAAAATGGTACTGGGAAGTAACAATTGAATCTGGAACAGCTACAATGACTGGTATTGGAAATGAAAATTTGAATTTAGAAGGAATATTACTTAGAGAAGATTATGATGCAAGATTTTACTACCAAAATAACGGTTACAAATATCCTGGGAAAGATTTATATGGAGATGAATATAAAGAAACAGGAGATAATGAACCTGTTATTGGAGTAGCCTTAGATATGGATAATGGAACTATAGAATTTTTTAAAAATGGGAAATCACAAGGAGTTGCGTTTAAAGATGTAAAATCTATGGGTGAAGTTTTTCCTGTTTTGGCAAATGGGGGAAGTACTGTTGTAGGAACATCTACAGCTAATTTTGGAGCTACACCATTTATATATGATGTACCAGAAGGATTTACTCCATACGATGGTTCTTCAAAAAATAACAAACATATACTAAGCATAGAACCAGAAGAAAACAAAATAAAAATCAAAGAAAAAGTAAGTGCTGATTTAGTAATAGATAATATCAGTGAAATAGCAGCAGAAGATATAAAGATAGAGTATGATGAAAATAAACTTGAATTCTTAGGTTTTGAAGAAGTAGATGGAATGAAACTAGTAAAATCTATTGAAGAAACTGATGATGGAGAGCTGAGAGTAATCATAGCCAGTGAAGGTGAAAGTAACATAATTGATTCTGAAGAAATCCTTTTAAAGCTTGAGTTTAGAGGTATAGAAGAAGGAGAAGCAACTATAGATATAGTTAAAGCTAGAGTAACAGATGGTATTGATATGGAAAAAGACTTAACAGAAGAAGAATGTCATGGATGCATTATAACAATCGAAGGCGTAAATGATGTAAACAACAGTGGTGAATTTACTTTACTAGACCTAGGGATAGACGCTAGACATTTAGACAAAGACCCAGATGCATCAGAGCTTTCAGAGTACAATACAGATATAGATATAAATAATAAGATAGATGAGGACGATTTAATAGAAATCGCTAAATTGATGTTAGAAAATCCAAGTTATTCTCCGAATAAGTAATAGTAAGTGAGTCAATTAAATAATTAGAAATGTTTATAGTTTTATTGAAAGGACCCGAAGTTGATTTGGGTTCTTTCTATTTTTTGTTGAAAAGACGAATATCAAAGTTTTAATTATTAAGAAGAGGAGGGGAAAAGGAAGACCCAAACAAAAATCGGCTTCTGTCCTAGGAGAATGACATTCATACAGAAGTGATTTAGCTCTTAAGATAATAAGTCTTTCAATATATAAAAGCTCAAATAAGGCTATAAACCAACTGCTTTTCTCCGCAAATATATGACCATCAATCAAAGTAGTTTAACCACATAGATAAGTATTTAAAGCATCAAAAAAATTGTATTTGTATTTAGTGACTTCATCTTGCTTACTACTATTTCTAACCATAATCCACAAACCTACTAATTTAATGTAAAAATATTAACTATATGATATAATTCTAAATATGGGTATAGATGGGAAAAACCAAGGGGGATTATTATGAAAAATGATGAGGAATTAAGTAAAGTACTTGAATGGTATCAAAGTAATAGGGCGATTTACCAGAGTTTATGTAAAGAAGTAAAAGAAATAATTGAAATAGATTTAATAGATAGAAATGCATTTTATAATAGTATTGATTATCGTACAAAAGAAATAAATAGTTTTAAAGAAAAGTGTTCTAAAGATAAGTATAAAAATCCACAAAAAGAAATATTTGATTTTTCTGGTTTGAGAATAATTGCATATACTAATTCTGATGTTGAAATGATATGTGAAATAATAGAGGAAATATTTGATATAGATTATGAAAATAGTGTAAATAAATTGGAGAGTATTGGTGTAGATCAGTTTGGTTATCTTTCAGTACACTATGTAGCAAGTTTACCGAGTAATTATTATAAAATTAATAGATATAAAAAATTTAAGAATTATAAGTTTGAAATTCAAATAAGAACTCTATTACAACATGCTTGGTCAGAGATCGAACACGATAGGAATTATAAATTTAAAGGGGCTCTTCCTAAAGAGTTGAAGCGAAGATTTTATATGATTGCTGGGGTACTTGAAATGGTGGATAGAGAATTTGAAGATTTGACAAACGATATATCTAATTATTCAGATTCTGCTAATATTAGTGTTGGTGAAGGGCGCTTGGATTTGGAACTGAATGCTTTGTCAATAGGAGCACTGTTAATGAATGAGTTTGATGGCATATTAATAGAAATGAATATCGATGATGAAATTATGAATGAGTTGAAAGCTTTTGGAGTGTTTACACTGAATGATTTGAAAAAAATAATTATTGATATAGGAGGAGAAATGGTTACAAAAATTATAAATAATAATGATTCGGTAACTTCAATTGGTCTACTTAGAGATTTGATGATTACTAGTAATTTAGAAAAGTATTTTAGTATTTGGAATAATAGTTGGGGGATAGAAAACGAAGATGTTAAATATTATAAAGAATTAGGAATTGATATAAGCGATTATATGCATGAATATGACGAGTGAAATGAATACTGATATTATTTTAAGCATAAGGAAAATATATTTATATCATAAGTAATTATTATGTAATAAGAAAAAATGGTTAAATAATCTTTAAACAAGTAATCCCAAATATTCGAATTTTATTGGAATTACTTGTTATTTTTATACTGAAATTGTGTTAATTCTTTATTTTATGCTCAATATAATTACATAACTCATTTAATTCAATAACATCATATTTCATGTCATTATTCTCATTTGGGGAATGGGTTTGAATATAACTTCTGGTAACAAGTAATCCAAAAGTTCTAGTATTATCAATACTTTCGTTAGATATACGCATGTACTCTAATACATATTTAATATTGTTGGCTATTTGTGTAACTTTCTTATCTAATTTATGTTGAAAAGATTTGTTTTTGAAAACGGATAAATCTTTAACTTTATTTACTTTAGCTTTTGTGTTTGTTTTCATTCCAATATTTTTACATTCAATAACAAATAATGTATTCTTATGATAAAACAGTATATCAATTTCTCCGGGTAATTGTATTATTTGTCCATTTTTATTTATAATATCCTTTTCATTTGTATTTATTTTGATTATTCCATTCTTAAAGTTGTCAATTAATGAATGAGCCACTATAAGTTCAAAATTTGAGTTGACTTTATTATAGAAACTTTCGAAATTTTTCCAGTCTTTTTCTCTATATATTCCTTCGCGTATATCTGAGCGCAATCCTCTTATAGAATATTTTAAAGATCCAATACTTGAAAAGAAATACATGTCTAGTTCTAGTATTGGTGCTCGTAGAGCTTGTAACTGTGTTTTGCTTTTCATTGAAAGCGGATCATCAATATTTTTTTCCTGAATAAGTAAATCCATAAGAGTATCTGCTTCACTTCTTGATAAGCTTATTTCTTTTTGAAACATATTAAGCCATTCGTCTCTAGTTCCAATAAGTAGTCCATCATCTGGAATGTTATATTCCAAAGACTCAAATTTATTTTGGAGGATCCCAAGTTCTTTGTAAGTTAGACCGTAGACTTCTTTTAGAATGGGTTCAATTTTCTCGAGAATAAGATCTATGTCATTGTGGACATAGTTGGTAGCACTGCTTATATGTCTATTAAAGGGATTAACTAAACTATCATGACTTTGAGATTGGATTCCATCTTTTAAGCTTATCTTCAAAATTGAATTTTTATAAAGACCTTCTAAATATTCCAACCTATAATCTTCAATTATATATAAAGCCCTAAGTAATGCAATTAGATCAGGTAGTACGTTAACTAATTTCACTTGCTCGTTTTTATCAGTGATATAAGTTTTATGTAACTCAAGATTATAACAACTATTTATATAACTTATTCCATATTGTAAAGAGTATTTTGTAGATGCAAAATAAGTTTCAAGATTACTGTAGACTTTTTTTACATAATTAGTTTTATTTATCATTGGACCATTAAGAGATGTAATTATTGCTGTAAGTAAATCATCTTGAGGTAATATATTATCAGAGACATCTTCCTTATTTATGTAGCAGTTAAACCAATTAACCATGAATGTTGATGCATAACAACAATATTCTAAACTTGAATATAAAGCGATTAGTATTTTTGATGGATTATCTGCTATCATTGATGCTAATTCCATATATATAGGACTTTTAAGGCGGTTAAAGAACATCTTCTTATCTTGTCTAGTAAATAGTTGTTGATCTAAACTACATATTTGGTTAATTGCTTGTATTATTATTTTCTCTGTGGTCCTAATAGTTTTTGGTCTAGTGGAGCCGTATACAATTTTGGAATTTAAAGTGAGTGGCATTTTTTCGGTTGAGTAATATAATAAATCTCGTTGACTGATTATCGAGCCAGTTTCATATAAATAACTTAGTACTTGGTAAAAATTTTCTTTACTATTTGATTTTTTTCTGAAATTGTCTTCGTATAGATTTGCTATACTCATTGCATCCGCCACCTTTTTTAGTTTTATATAATTATACTATAAGAAAATTATATTTTTCTATATTTAAAAAAAATGAATATTATTAATTTATAAAAATAATTTAGTACTAAGAAGAACGTAAATAAGGTGATTTTCTTACTTGTAACAAGATAAATTTTAGTAAATAATATGTTACAATACCTTTGAAAGGACCAACGAGATGAGTTGAATTCAGCTAGAAACTGATTTAACAAGATGTACAGTTGAAGCGTTGTATAAAATATGCTAAAATTTAACCAACAAAGCTCACCACGCCTATCAAAGATGCGTACCAAGGTGAGCTACTATTATATAATCAATTGATATATTTCAGAAAGGAAGTGCCAAATGCCAAGAAAACCAAGGGTAAAAGTACACCTCAATGAAACTAGAAATATAAACAAACCAAGTGAAGAAGATATTTCTAATATTTTAAGAGCAGCTGATGAAATAATCGATACAGCTGGTAGAAATATGCTTGTTAAAATACTAAAGGGTTCCAAGGATAAAAAACTATTAGAACATGGATTAGATAATTGTCCTTCTTATGGTTATTATAATAATTTGAAGATGGCCGATATAGAAGTTATTGTAGATTGGATGATATGGAATAAGTACTTACGTATAGTCTATAGCGGAAAGCTTCCTATGATTGCTTTCACAGAAAAAGGATGGGAAAGATATAAGCCTATTTTGGTAAATGAACTGATTGAAAAAATGGTGAATGTTACGGATGAAAATTTAGAAGAACTAAGCGAGTGGTTTGTAAAAGTAAATAGAGAAATAATCAATATGATACTTGATAAAATAAATGAAGATAACAGAGTAGATACTATTGCATTTTTAGATGAATGGAAAAAGAAAGCCTATAAAAAAGATGCTAAAAATATTAGAGCTACGATTGAGGGATTAAGAAAAAAATAAATGCATTCTAGAAAATAACAAACTGGATATAAATCCCTATTGGGGTCAGGCCCCGATTATGTGGACAGCCAATCATTATATGGAAAAACAGGAAATTCAAAACTAAATTATTGGAGATGAAATCATGCTAGAAGTAGTATTCAGTGACAGCGTCAAAGGTTCGATAAAAGTTGCAAAAAATTATGATAGTAAGAAAATGCGTACAGGTACACCAGCATATATTGGTGAGAAACCTACAAGGGCTCAGTTAGAAAAAATGTATGAAGGAAAGGCTCTAGGTGGTAGTTCACAAGACGCGGTTTGTATAGGCTTTGCTCTAGATATTGGAGATATATCCGGTGAGCCATGTGGAGTTGAGAGACATGGTGTCTATAAGAAACTTTTTGGAATGTATGGTGTAGATGAAGGGGAATGCTTAGATTATTTTAATAGACTTAAGAAGGATATAGATAAGCTTATTTCTTATGCAGAAGAGGGTAAGTCCATTCGAATCTGGTATAACAATGCTCCATACTCTTTAGCTGGTTTTTATTATGTATGTCACTTACTAAGAAATATTGATTGTGAAATAAAGAGTGTTTGTCTACCATCTGTGATTAATGAATCTGACAATAAGCTAGTTAATTATATTGATTGGGGAGAAATAAGACCGGGCAAGTTCTATGAGTTTTTACCTTATGAAAAGTCCCTATCTCAAGTAGAAAAGAAAATGTACAGTTCCTTATGGAATGAACTTGTGGATGAAAATGCTCCCCTTAGGGCTATTGTTAACGGAAAACTTATTTCTGTACCAGAAGACTTTTATGATTTTATTATTATTAATAATATCCCAGAAGGTGATTTTAGGATGGCTAGATTTATAGGAACTTTATTAGGCCATTATAGATTGGGAATAGGAGATTCTTGGTATGCACTTCGAATTGAAAAAATGATAAAATCAGGTGAAATAATTGTAGTCGATATAAAGGATGAAAGTCATCCCTATAGTAAAGTTTTAAGAAAGGCACAAAAATAGGTATTGATTGATAATACAAAGCCACAACATCACTGTTGTGGCTTTTAATCTCTTTATTTTGACTCATATATATCTTTAAATAATACGGTTCCATCTGAATCTACTTTAGCATTTTTATCAACGAAAATATAACCTCTTTCTCTCCATTCATCTTTTTCGGCTTTTGTAGTTGGATATTTAACTTCAAAATATTTAAACTTGTCTTTTTCATTCTGAATTTGTTTTTTTAGTACGACTCTTTCTTGTGGGTTAGTTTTTGCTGCATCCATGTATCCCTTAACATAAATCTTGTTATTATCTAGTAGCCTCTGTATATTATTTTCAGACTTTTTTTCTGCTTCTTCTTTAATATATTTTTGACTTTTTGGTACTGAGTAGATTTTAGGTAAGAAGTCTACAAGTATCCATTTGCCATCAGCTTTTACAGCTATTTTATTAGTTAAAACTTTTTTGTTGTCTGCGAAGCTTTGTTCATATTCATAAGTCCCATACTCGGGGTTGTGATCTAGTCCAGCTAGATCAAACATTAATTCATAAGCATCATACCAACCAGAATAGTTTGCCAACTTTTCGACTAAAGCATTATATGCATGGTGATAACTGTTATATCCTGTCATAGCACTGGAAGATAGTGTGGCAAAATAATATTCTCCATGTGTTTTCAGTGCTTTTGTTATTGCTTCAACTTTTTCAGTTTCAGTCATTCCATCAGTGATTATCTTATCAATTAAATTCTGTGCAACTTCTTTAGCAGCCTTATCTATACTCTTATCGTATATATTCTTATAAGGAGAGATTGTATCGTTGATTATTTTTATTTTTACATATTGTCCATTGTCTTTATAATAGCCACCTAGCATATAATCGTCACTAGTCTTTGTAGCTATAGCAAGATAGCCGTCTTTATTGTGCTCTATTGTAAATACCTTATAGTCATAGTATGTTTTCTCTCCACTTAAGACTTTGTCGATATTATTAGTATTGTACATAGAATGGCTTTCGTATCCATGGACACAAAGGGGAGTCAAAAATATTGCATCTATTTCTTCTGATTTATATTTAGTTAGATAACTTGTTTTTACTTTATAGAAGTAACTGCCTATTAAATTAATGCTACTATATTTATTATCATATCCGCTTTTCTTATATTTTACTATATCTCTATCAATATCAAAACCTGACATTAAGCTGTCCATACTTGCTGGTATGAAGCCTCTTAAAATAATATAGGAATTATATGACTGATGATTTTTTTGGATATTATATATTGCAATTATAGCATCTTCTCTACTAAATGATTTTTGCGGCTTAAATTGAGCCCTTTGTACAAGTTTATATTGATTATTGCTATAATCTTCAATGAAAGGTATATCAGCTTTCAGAAAGTTACTGCTATAGGCACCTATTACACCCTTCTTTGCCCAACTTGAAACATCATCTAGGTCTTCTATTTGGTACGATATATCTCTACGACCACTGCCCAAGGTATGATAATAGTTAGCAATCATAACTGCTGCATCTTCTCTAGTCACTGCAAGACTTGGATTGAATCTATTATCAGTGTTGCTATTTATAATACCTAGTATGTTAGCTATTTTTACATAATCATTATTAGTATCCTTAAATATTTGAGTAGTACTTACTTTTGATAAGAAAATTTTTGGAGTCAGTTTTTCAAATTCCCAATACATTTTTAAGGAGCTTCCAATCTTTTCGTAGGAATTGTTAAAATCTTTGAATAAGGCAGTGACGAACAGCTCTGAGAATTCTTCTCTTGTAATCGGGTCTTGATAATTTGACTGAAGTGCTTTAGGAACATAACCTTTTTCTATTGCTGATGCTATATCATCTTTTGCCCAAGTCGAAGGCATGCCATCAACTCTGTTATTATTGTATTTTTCTATTTCCTTTTCTTTTTTTTGTTTCGCAATTTTACTCTCGTGTTTTTGAATTGCAGATGAAAAACAAATATCCAAGGAACCTTCATAATAAGCTAAATCAGGATACTCTGGTTCTGCATATTTTGGTAGCCATATAAATCTAGCTTGATTTTTTAAAGCTATTTTGTATTCATCAAAGCCCAGTGAGAGCTCTTTGTTGCTAAATTTATTTAGCATGGCTTCCACTTTAACTAAAGTCTTCTCAATTAGTTTATCCCTATCAGTATCACTGATTTTAGGATACACTCTGTAAACAGTTTGCATTTTTGAGTTAAAACCTATTTCAAATTTTCCTTCTTGCTTTGGAGCATTTAAGTATGTATCTTTTGAGTACTCTAAAATATCCTCTATAAGAGTATCTTTTGATTTATACTCACCACTAGCAAAAGCAGATGTGGCAAACATAAAAATAGATATCAGTAATATCACTGCCATTTTGATGCTAAATTTTTTCATAAAAACCCCCCAGTAATTTTTGAATTAATATATTAAGTAATATTTTAACACATTCTAAAAATTAGATAAATCGAAAAATCCATATAATATTTATAAGAATTAATTTGGATACACAATAGACACATCCTTAAATTATAATAACTTTATTAGATTAAGTTAAGAAATTTTGAGGAGTGAGAATATGAAGAAAATCATCTTAGGTATAGTAGGTGTCGCAGTGGTAGCGGGAGCCTTATTTGGATCAAAGTTAATGGGAGTGGGATATAAGAAGACGGTTGAAAAGCCTCTAGTTATTCCAGAATGGAGACAAAGTCAAACGATTACTAATGATAAGTATATGTCATTTAAGGATGAATACGATATAAAAAAAGATACATCATCCTTAGGTGGAGCACAGAGTAAGTTTTATTCAAAATATATAGATTATATAGCACCAAATGGAAAGCCAATTAGAATAGTTGCTATGGACAAGGTAACAGATGACCAGATGCTATATGCATACAATCTATTAAGTTTTTATTTAAAAAATGTAGAGGCACTTGGACAAGGTGAAGTAGCCAACAAGATGGCAGACAACAATTCAGTACTAATATTACCAAACGGTGCAGACAAGGATGGTAAGACACCGGCTGCTGCCCTATCACTTGGACAAAACTTAAATCAACTTGAGATTGCAAATATCGGTTCAAGTTGGTACACAGAAAATAATTACGAGCATAGGGATGCAGCATTCGAGGAAATATTCCATATGGTTCATGACTATGGTATTGGCACTAGTAAGAATAAGCAAGCTTCACCTGAAATAGCGAGCACTATTGCAAAGGCCATGGGAACTGCTTTGCCAAAGGAAAAGAGCAAATGGGGCAGCCAAGGTCTATGGGGACTTTCATCAAAGTCCTGGTTAGAAGAGCTATCAAATGAAGGTAGTTTAGAGCAAGAATATATAGCATCAGTTATAGATAGCTACTACGGATTATGGGAACCATGGACAGAAGGAAAAGGCGGAATGTGGGGAATATATGCAGCTAAAACAAGAGCAGAAATAGCCGATAAAGACCCAAATGGATACAAGGCAATCCAGTCTATTTTACCAGCAACAATAAATCAAATGATGCGTGTAGATGCAAGTTTCAAAGGCGACTTTGATATGAATAAAAATGAAAGTAAGCCATACACATATAAGTCACAATACTTGCAAAATATATCTCTAACAGGCAATAATGACAGTAATATAATAGCCAATGACTTAGACAATATCCTAATGGGCAATAGTGCTACAAATAAAATAGACGGTGGAAAAGGTGAAGACGTATACCAGTTAAGAGGAAAACTATCAGAATATAAAATTGATACAAAGAGTGGAGAAACAACAATAATAGACACTATAGAAGGTAGAGATGGAACAAGCATCATATCAAACATAGAAATCATCAGAGGAATAGATAAAGATTACCAAGTAACAAAATAACACTGGAATAAAATCCCTATTAGGGTCAGGCCAGTATTTAATGGACAAGTAATTTGAAGTGAAAAGCAATCACCAAATATCTTATCAAAAAAGAAGTCAGTGATATCAATGCATTAAGGTGCAGTGATATCACTTTTCTTTTTTTGAAGTAGTAATTTATATTGAGATTATTAACATATATTTTCCATTGTTGTCCCGAAAATGCTGGCCTGACCCCGAAAGGTATTTTTATCCATTTGTTTGGGTTGCTCAGGTAAATATGATTGATGTTTGATTAGGATAGAATATTTATATATATTTTCTTCTTGGATATACAATAGATACATCCTTATCCTATAATGACATTAATTAAAGAAATATATTATTTGAGGAGTGAGATTATGAAGAGAATTATATCAGGTATACTAGGGGCTGCTTTATTATCTGCATCTTTATTTGGAGGGGCATCTATGGCTCTTGAAAACAATAAGATGAGTGATAAAAATATAGAAGTGCCTCAGTGGCGAAGTAGTCAAAATATTACTAATGATAAGTATATGCTATTTAAAGATAAGTACGATATTAATAGGGATACTTCATCTTTAGGTGGTGCACAAAGTAAGTATTATTCTAAATATATTGAGTATACTGCTCCTAATGGAAAGCCTATAAGAATAGTTGCAATGGATAAGGTGACAGATGATCAAATCCTATATGCATATAATTTATTAAGCTTTTATATTAAAAATATTGAAGCACTTGGTAAAGGAAGTGTTGCAAATCAAATGGCAGATAATGAAGCAATTTTAATATTGCCAAATGGCGCTGATAGGGATGGAAATACACCTGATGAAGCCATGGAGCTTGGACAAAATCTTAATCAAATGGAAATCGCTAATATAGCTTCTGATTGGTATATAGAAAATGATTATGAACACAGGGATGCAGCATTTGAGGAAATATTCCATATGGTACATGATTATGGTATTGGAACAACTCAAAATGAAGGAGCTGCTCCAGAAATATCTAATACTATTGCTAAAGCAATGAAAAAGGCATTACCAACAGAAAAAAGAAAATGGGGACGTAAAGGTCTATGGGGACTTTCTTCTAAAGATTGGCTGGAAGAACTATCCGAAGAAGGTAGTCTTGAGCAGGAGTATATAGCATCTGTTATAGACAGTTATTATGGTTTATGGGAACCGTGGACAGAAGAAGATGGTGGTATGTGGGGAATATACCTAGCTAAAACAAGAGCAGAAATTGCTGATAAGGACCCTAGTGGATATCAGGCAATTCAGTCTATTTTACCAAAGTATATTAATGAGATGATGCTTGTTGACTCAAGTTTTAAAGGTGATTTTTACATGATTAGAAAAGTAAATAAACCTTATACATTTAAGTCACAGTATCTTCAAAATCTATCATTAACAGGTAAGAATGATAATAATATAATTGCCAATGACTTAGACAATGTATTAATGGGCAATAGTGGAACAAATAGATTCAATGGTGGTAAAGGTGAAGATGTGCTTCAATTGCGTGGAAAGCTATCAGAGTACAATATAAAAATTAACAATGGAATAGCGGTAATAGAAGATACAGTTAAGAATAGAGATGGTGTAAATATTATGGTGAATATAGAAACTATTCGTGCTACTGATAAGGACTATGAAATAAATAAGTAAAAAAATATATTTTTCAACATAATTGATAATTTTAGAATTGCTAATAGTATGATATAAAAAATGAGGAAAGTGGTATGTTATTATAACCAAGCATCTTATTAGATGCTTGGTTAATATTTTTTATTTCATAACCCTAATAGTGTGGTATGCTTCATGTCACCAATACTAGATCTTTCAAAAAGTTTCATTGTCATTGATTATCTCCTTTATTGATTATTATAGTTCTTAAGAAAATTATACAAATTAATAATTGAAGATAATTGTGAAAATGTTGTCAAATCTTGCTGAAAAAATTTACCTTTAAGGTTAAGGGAGGGAGACAGTAGAAAAATATTTTCTAATACTTTGATAAACCTGACAATTGCCATAGTGTAAAAAAATAAATATATTTATAATATGTTTATTAGCATAAGGGGGAACTATGAAGTCGATTAGTTTTAAAATCACTGTGGCTATAATTATTTTATCAATTACACTAATTACAACAATAAGTACTATTACATATAAGTTTTCAGAAAATACTTTAAAAAATGAAGTTGAAGAGAAGCTAGAAAGACAAGCAAAAAATAATGCTGAACTCCATGGAAAAAGAAGAAATAATTGAATATCTTAGATCTAATCCTTCGGAAGAAAAAAAATGTAGGGATTTTCTAATCGAATCAAATTTTTCTTTTATTGTTTATTCAATTTCACAGGTTACAGGAAAATATGTGGAACTTGAAAACAGTGAAGAGTTAAGCATTGGTCTTTTAGCTTTCAATGAAGCTATTACAAAATATGATTCAAGGAAGGGTGCATCATTTTTAAGTTTTGGAAAACTTGTTATATCTAGCAGAGTAAAAGATTTTATAAAGAAGGAAAGTTCTAAAAATAATACCTTATCATTGGACTATATTTCAGAAAAATCAGCTGATAATAGTTTACTTAGAGAAGAAAATTTAAGTAGTGATATTTCTTTAGAAATTGAAGAATGGGAAACAACTATAAATAAATTTGGTTTTACTTTAGAAGAACTTGCAGATGAGTCTCCAAAACATATAGATACAATGATATGGAATTAAAAGAATTGGATGAAGCAATTATTGAGTTTGAAGATATTATAGAAGGAGATTTCTTAGAAAATAAAATATCGATGTATGAATTAGATAGAATTAGACAAGAGTTAGAAGAACTAGAAGAGGAATTAGAAGAAGAAGAAGAAGAATTAGAAGAAGAAGAAGAATTAGAAGATGAAGAGGAACTAGAAGATGATGAAGACTAAAGAGAGTTAGATTAAGACAATTATTAGGCGATAAAAAGCAGAGGACTATTTTGAATCTAAAAGGATTTGAAATAGTCCTTTAGGGTCAGGGGTGGACACTGGGACACTAATGACTTTCTGCTGTTCTGGAATTGCTGTAAAGGTTGAAAAACAAATGTTTTACTATAGTACACTAAAGGGGTGATTAGTTATTGTCCTACTGTCCACCCCTGACCCTAAAGCAATTTTTTTATTACGGAGTTTTAGTCTGATATAATGTTCATAAGATAAAAATAAGGTTGTGAAATCTATGAAAAGTATTAGTTTTAAAAATAAGATCAAAAAATTAGTAATCCTGATGTCGATATGTTTACTTTTGATATTATTGACTTCTTTCGCTCTTATTCAATCGGGAAAGAGGTCTAATATTGATGATATTTCAAAGATAGACACGGTTATTGTTTTAGGGGCTGGTTTATGGGGGGATCAAGTGTCGCCACAATTGGAGTTAAGATTAATTACTGCATATGAGTTATTAAAAGCTAATCCTGATATTATAGCAGTTACCTCAGGAGGACAAGGTCCTGATGAGTCGGTTACAGAAGCAAAAGCGATGAAGGATTATTTAGTTAATTTAGGTATTGATGAGAATCGTATTATTGAAGAGGATAAGTCTACTTCAACTTATGAGAATTTAAGGTTTTCATTTGATGTACTAAATAAAAATAATATTGAGTATAACAATCCAGCAATTGTAACTACCAACTTCCATATTTATAGGGCTAAAATGTTATCTAAAAGACTTGGTGTAAATGCTGAGGGGCTAGCTGCTCCCAATATTAGGCGTATTATTGTAAAAAATAATATAAGGGAAGTATTTGCTTTGATAAAGGATTATTTATTTTCAAGATGATATTATATTTTACTGATATAGATTCAAAGGATACTATAAATAAGTTGCCTGTAATTGGAGAATATATAGATATAAGATATATAGATGGAGCAATAATTTGGAGAGTTAAAAGAAGTGATTATAATAAGAGTAAGTTAAGTAAGATAGCTAGTAGTAAATTCTATAAAAGTATGATTATCAGAAATGTTAATACGGTAAGAAAACTAAGTGAAATATAATCTATAGGGTTCATGGAATAACAAATGTAGGTTTCTTAAGTCTTTACTCTCCAATTGATGATAAGATAAAGGCAAAAGAATCAGCGAAAGAAATGGCTAATAATGTGGTTACTGTATGCCGAGCCATGGAGAAGTTAGATGAGGGAATATTTGATGCACTGGATCATTTTTCTTATGGTACCCACACTAAATAAAGAAGCAGCTATATTTTTGTCAATATTAGTCAGTAAAAAAGCCGTATTTTTCATTGTGAAAAATACGGCTTTTTAAAGTTTTAATCTATCTTTTACTAACTATTATCTGTCAGTATTTATTTTTAGAAATTAACTATTGATCTCCAAAATTGTTTGAAACCATTATCTATTATTTTTTCTTTGTCTGCTGATGGATTGAAATTTAAATAATTTATTATACCATCAGTTATACCACTAAAAACAAATGTAAAATAGTCTATACTTTCAGAGATTATTTCCTCATCTTTAATAGCCTTTGATATTTTCGGTAGTAAAAAATCATATTTTGATGCATCAAAGTTTTCCATACATGATTTCACATTAGGTTGCAGTGCGAAAGTCATTAAATATTTCTTTTTATGAGGATTTTCAAGGGCCCAATTTATTGAAGCATTCCAATAGTCATATAAAAACTTTCTAATGCCATCATTATTATCAAGGGCTTCTTCAAGAGCATCTCTTAAATTGTCCTTATACATTATATATATAGCTAGTACTAATTCATCTTTATTTGCAAAATGATTAAACAAAGCTCCATTACTTACACCAGCAGCGGTTATTATAGTTTTAGTAGATGTACCATGAATACCTTTTTCTACAAATAATTCAGCAGCTGTAAGCATAATTTTCTCTTTAATAGTCACAAATATCCCCTCCTTAAGAGAGATGTTCTCTTAATTATAAGTTATTAGTTACTTGATGTCAAAAAATCTAATATTTATAAGAAGGCTCTTTAAATATATATGTAATAAATAGTGAATATGAAGAGTGAAGATGGTTAGTGAGTGAAAAGTAAGAATGATATTATGAAAACTTAAGAATACCATAATATTTCCTTAATTCTAATCTTAGTATTGACGTGTTAAAATAATTCTAATAATAAACGGGTTTTTGAAAGGAGATAATTTTTATTATGAAGGATTATAGTAATGGTTTTTCTGCTGATAGGGGATTATTCGGATTAGCAGCCGATTCTAAAGTAAATAGAAACTTTATATGGTTTTCAATATTTGCCTATATGGTAATGATTGCAGGTGGTGGATTAGTAGGTATTGCTACAGAAATCGCAAGGATATCAGGTGTGTCGGAGTACTGGACTACATTTTTTGATTTGGTATTAGGTTTTGGTACAATCTCACTTTTAGTATACTTAATTGTTAGATTTAGAGAAAAAAGATTATTTAGGGATATAGGTTTTCAGAAGGAGTTCGTAGGAAATTATTTTAAAGGTTTTGCCGTAGGTATTTTATTAATGCTTATATGTATTTCTTTGATGACCGTATTTGGTGGAATGGAGTTAGTTATAAATACCCCAAATACAGGTATTAAAGTATTGCCATCAGTTTTGATAATACTTTTTGGATGGATTATTCAAGGTGGTACAGAAGAGGTTTTGACTAGGGGATGGATGTTGCCGCTTTTAGGTAGAAGATATAATGTACCATTTGCAATTGGAGTGACATCAATATTTTTTATGATACTACATAGTGGTAATAATGGTATGACATTGATGCCAATATTAAATCTAGTATTGTTTGGAATATTTGCAGCATTATTTGTTGTTAATGAAGAGAGTATCTGGGGTATATGCGGTATGCACTCTGCATGGAACTGGATACAAGGAAATATACTTGGTATATCTGTAAGTGGAACAGATCCAGTAGGAGGATCATTACTGAAATTTGTTCCTAAAGGCAATGAGATCTTATCCGGTGGAATATTTGGTGTAGAAGGTTCTATAGTTTGTACACTTGTTTTTTTATTGGCATCAATATATTTGATTAAAATAATTAAAGAAGAAAAGTAGTATGTTATGGGTATATAAAAGTTATTCCTAGATTAGACAATAAAGGAATAGCTTTTTTTATTACTATGATAAAGTTTATAAATAAATTTAAAATATACCGTTTTGTCATATTATATGTATGATAAGTTATTATATAATAAAATTAAGTTGAAAATGAATTATATAGATATGAGCTTATCTTATATTAATAGGAGTGTTTATTTTGAGACATAAAGAAGTAAAAATAAAACTAATCAACAGATTTTCTCTTAGAACGATAATAGTGGTTCCCATTTTATTAATAATATTAATAGGAAGTTTTATGACTTATTTGTTAGTTGAAAGATTTGCGGATAGGTATAGTGAGAAACTTATTTCCAGCAGTCAAGTTAGAATAAAAAATCATATATATGATCACTTAGATGACTATTTCAAGATACCAGAACTTGTAAACATTTATAATGCAAATCTTGCTCTGAACAACCAGCTTAACTTAGAGAATGTAGATATATTAGGAAAAGTTCTTTTAAATCAGGTAACTTCAAATGATTCTATTGATTACTCATACTATGCCAATAAATATGGAGGTATAGTTTCATCAGGCTTATATCAAAATACAAAAAGAATTTCCTATACAGATGATTTGAAATTGGGTGATTTTAAAGTCTATGAAGTTGATAAAAACGGAGATTACAAGAATTTTGTTAAATCAATCAGAAACTTTGATCCAAGAGATAAATCTTGGTATATAGAAGCTAGAGAAAATCAAGGGGCGTATTGGACTGAAGTTTATACTGGTGCACAGGAAGATGTATTGGGGATGAGCACGTCCTATCCCTTAATATCAAAAAATGGAGAGAAAATTGGAGTTTTTGGAACAGATATATTGTTGGATCAATTATCTGAGTTTGTAAAAAAAATAAATACTACAGAAAATGGTATTATATGTATTGTTGATTCCCAAGGAATGGTTGTAGCATCATCAACTGATGAAAATCCATTTATTGAAATTGATAATTCTCAATACAGATTGCCAGCTATTAAAAGTGAAAATGATGTTATAAGGTTAGGTTATACGGGAATAAAAGGTGTCTATTATAAAGAGTCTGATGAGGTAATTAAATCAAAATACAGTGTTGATGGTAGAAATTATCACTGTGAGTTTTATAATTATTCTTATGATAATAAAGTTAATTGGAATATAATGATAGCAATACCTGAGCAAGACATAATTTCAGATATTGAAGTATTATTTTATAGATTTACTGTAGGCTTTATTATTATTACTCTTATGGTACTGTTTGTATATATAATTATGTCTAAATGGATCTTAAAACCGATAATAAAATTAAATGCTAAAGTAAACGAGATGGCAAATGAGAATTGGGGTGTTCAAGTTCATACAGATCGAAATGATGAATTGGGACAGCTAACAAAATCATTTAACAAGATGTCCGTAAAACTCATGGATTATTTAAAAGAATTAGATAATAAACAAGATGAGTTGGAGAAAATCAATTCTTCCCTTGAAGACATAGTTAAAGAAAGAACCAAAGAGTTGGAGCTTTTGAGTGTTACAGATAGTTTAACAAGTATATATAATAAAAGATTTTTAGTTGAGAGTTTAAATTATAATATTGAATTATCTAAAAGATATAATGAAATTTTTTCAGTAACAATACTCGATATCGATCATTTCAAGGCAGTGAATGATAACTTTGGACATGTAGAGGGTGATAGAGTTTTGATGGAAATATCAAAATTTTTATCTTCGAAAATTAGAGATGTAGATGTTTTAGGAAGATACGGTGGTGAAGAGTTTATGATAATAATGGCAAATACTTCACTAGATGAGGCTTATATAGCTAGCGAAAGATTTAGAAAAGAGTTGAGTGAAATAGAGTTTGGGACTAATAAGATTAAGATAACAATAAGCGGTGGTGTTGCCCAGTACATGATTAATGAAACTCTTATTGATATAGTCAATAGAGCTGATAATAATTTATACAAAGCGAAGAATACTGGAAGGAATCGAATAGTAAAATAATAAGTAGAAAATTAAGGAGTAAGTGTATGAAAAGATTAAAGTTAGTATTACCATGTGAAAAAGACAAGGATAAAATTTTAGATTACAAAAGAGAATTTATTGAAAGCGGAGACAATATAGATGGAAGCGCTGGACTTCAGAATGCTAAGAGTTTCGAGGATTGGTATGAAGCCTTTTGTGATAATCAGAAAGAGGAAACGGTTAGGGAACCCCTTGTACCTTCTTCAACCTTTATGGCTATTACTATAGATAAGGAAGAGTTAGTTGGTATGATTGATATAAGACATAGACTGAATGATTATCTAATGAATTTTGGAGGACATATAGGATATAGTGTTAGGAAGTCACAAAGGTTAAAAGGTTATGCAAGTGAGATGCTTTTTTTAGCCCTAAAAGAGTGTGAAAAACTAAATATAAGTAAAGTCTTAATTACATGTAATCAAAATAATATTGGATCTGCTAAAACCATTCTGAAAAATGCTGGCAAACTTGAAAATGAAGTTGCAGAAGAAACTCGAATAACACAGAGGTATTGGATTGATTTAGTTTAATACTCCCTATTGAGGTGCTGAATGATAGTTATCAAATTGTCCATTCCAGTATCCAATAGGGAGCTTTTCTTATATTACCTTTGAAATAAGTGGGTATAGATTTAAAAAACATGGTTTTTTCCTAATAATAAAAGGGGTAATTTTATGAAACTCAAGAATATTTTTTCTTTACTTAATACAATTACAGTTCTAATAATGCTTGTTCTTTTCTTGTTATTGTCTATTGCTGTGAAAAATACAAATGAAGAAATTGAATGGGTTGTTCATACCCATAATGTAATAATACAGGCTGAGAATCTTATGTCTAATATGATAGATCAAGAAACCGGTATGAGAGGCTTTCTTGCTACTGGAAATGAACAGTACCTCGAACCTTATAATGAAGCTTTCAAAAAATTTGATAAACAGATAAAATTACTTAAAGTAACTGTTGATGACAATCCATCCCAAGTGGCTCAATTAACTAAAATAGCACATTTAGCCAATCTTTGGCATGTTGAAGCCGCTGATAATTATCTTGCTATTAAAAGGGAGATAATAGATTCAGATGTAAAAATGCTAGAGCTATATGGCTTATCTAATTCTGGTATGGATAAAGAAAAAATGGATGAAATCAGGAGACTGTTGTCAAATATGGATAATGAGAACTTGCATTTAAATATTTTAGTATCTATGATAAATATGGAGACAGGAGTAAGGGCTTATATAATCAATAAAGATGTGGAATTTCTTGAACCCTATTATGAAGGTTTAGAAAAAGTAAAAAAAGATCTCAAGGATTTAGAAAGTTTAGAAATTACTATTGCAATAAATGATTGGATAAAAAGTGTTGCAGAAAAACAGATTGGACTTGTAGATGAAGCTCTTGAATACAAAAGTGATGAAGACTTATTTAAGGAGATATCTAAAGGTAAGGGAAAAAGAATAATGGATCAAATAAGGGATGAAGTGGATCATTTTATTCGTGTGGAAGAGGATTTACTTATAGAAAGAAGTATGAAGTTAAACAATGTACAGCAAATTTCTTTGATCGTAATTAGCGTATCAGTTGTAATTGCTATATTAATTGGGCTTATTCAGTATATAGCAATTAAAAGAATTACAAATCCTCTTCTTAAGTTGACAAAACATATGAAAGATTTCAATCCAGAAGATTTCGGACAGGATATTGTGGTTAACACAGGTGCAGTAGTAGAAATTAAAGAGTTGGCTGGAGGGTACACGAAACTTCTTAATGAGCTAAAAGTAAGTCAAAAAGAGTTATACGGACTAACTAGAATTGACCAACTTACTGGTGTAAAGAATAAAAGATGGTTTGATGAAAATATAGAGCTTGAATGGGAACGATGTATGGAATCAGAAAAGCACCTTACGATACTAATGATCGATATAGATTTCTTTAAGCATTATAATGATAATTTTGGTCATGTTGAAGGTGATAAATGTTTAAAGATGGTAGCGAACTCTATACAACAATGTTTGAGACATCCGATGGATAGTGTATCAAGATTTGGTGGAGAGGAATTTGTCGTGATTCTTCCAGAAACCGATTCTGATGGTGGCCTTGTTGTGGCTGAAATAATAAGGAATAATATTGAGGAATTAGAGATAGAGAATACTGTTGATGGTCAATTAAGATATCTAACAGTTAGTATTGGTATTGCTTCTATAATTCCGAGGGATGAAGCTTCGATTAATAATCTTATTGATAGTTCTGATAAAGCTATGTATAAAGCTAAAGATAGAGGGAGAAATACATGTAGTGTATATAAAGAATATTAGCTTAGAAAATTTCTTGCTTATATATTTATACAATATTTGATAAGTGATTTTTCATTTATGTATTATTAAGTAGCACTTTATTCCGTATCTATATTGAAAATAAAGGAATGTGTAAGAGGAATAATGATTTATTATAATAAAACATTTTAGATGAATAATAATGGGCAATATTAAATTCAGTCAAATTTGGCTGAATTTTTTTATTTCTTATAAATTAGTAATTGCAATAATACTCTTTTTTATTGTACTATCTACGAAAAATTATAGTACTTGTACTTTTAAAAGAATATAAGTAGAATTTCTCTAAGAATAGAATTTGAAAAAGTCTTATTTAAACAGGCCTGTTTATAAGGAATTTAGGAGGAGATTTTATGAAATCATTATACGAAAAGATTAACTTAGGTGGAATAGAGTTAAGAAATAGATTTGTTCGTTCAGGAACTCATGAAGGTTTATCACCTGATGGATCAATAACTGAAGATGTTTTGTCACTATATAGAAATTTTGCGAGGGAAGATGTGGGATTAATAATTACCAGTGGAATTGAGGTGACTGAAGATAAGGTATTTGATAATTCCTTTAGGTTGAATAATGATGAATGTATAAAGGATATGAAAAATTTAGTTGATATTATACACTCAGAGGGTGGAAAAGTTATGGCACAATTATTTCATGGTAGTTCCTTTATTTTTCTTGAAGCAGATTATGTTCCTTTAGCTCCATCTGCGGTAAAGGACCGCTTTACTCAGATAGTTCCCAAAGAGATGACACAGTTAGAAATAAAAGAAATTATAAAAAGATTTGCAGATGCTGCCTATAGGAGTAAGAAAGCTGGTTTTGATGGGGTACAGGTACAGGCTTCTGCTGGTTTTCTAATCAATAAGTTCTTCTCACCTTACTACAATCAGAGACAGGATGAATATGGTGGTGATGTCACTAGACGTTCTAGGATAGCTGTAGAAATAAGAAAAGCTATAGCAGATAAATGTGGTAATGATTTTCCAGTATTTATCAAAATGTCAATGGATGACTTGATGAAAGAAGATGTAAAAGGTTTGGAGTTTAGTGATGGTAAAGAACTTGCTAAGATTTTATCAGATAGTGGATATAATGCTATAGAAACAATTGCAGGTGTTATGGGAGAGACAATGGTTAGTGGAAATTATAATGGAGGAGAACCATTTTTTAAAGAGAAAATTGTTGAATTAGCAAGTGAGGTAAAAGTGCCTGTAATTGCAAATGGTGGGATTAGAACAGAAAAAGCGGCCAATGAATTAATTAGTAATACCAATGTGGATGGGGTATCATTTGCTAGACCATTTATAGCAGATGCTGATCTTGTAAAAAGGTTTAAGAATGGACATTATACAAAGTGCACAACGTGTTTTCAATGTAATGGACCTAATGGAGTTAGATGTATAAAGAACAAATAGGAGGCCTTTTTATGGAGAGAATTATTGAATTTTTAAACAAGAATAAAATAGGACAATTTACGACTATTAAAAATGGAAATATTGTAATGAGGCTCTTTAATATGATATTTTATAAGTTGGGTAAGTTTTATTTTGGCACTGGAAATAATAAAGATGTCTATAGGCAGTTAAATGAAGATCCAACAGCTTCATTTGCAGTTGTTGGAGAGAATATGCAGTGGTTAAGATTATCTGGTAAAATAAAATTTGTCGATGATTGTAAGCTGAAAGAAAGCATGTTCGAGGAAGTTCCAGCACTTAGTAGTGTATATGGTTCAGCGGAAAGTGAAATTTTTAAAGCTTTTTATTTTTATGAAGGAAGTATTAGTCTTCATAATGGTATTGGAGATGTCATAGAAGAGTCAATCTTTTAATAAAAAATTAATAAGTAAATCACTGAGTTTTGGAATAGTTCCTATAGTATATACGTTAATAGTAATTTTATTTTTTATACTTAGTCCTTTTTACAAATAGCAAGTTTAAAAACAACCCTTGTCAATGTGACAGGGGTTGTTTTTAAGTGTAGTAAATGCTATGATTTATCTTCTTTACTGAGGATGTAAATCCTTATTCTTTTTAAGTTCTTTGAAAGTAACTAATCGTCCTTTATTTTCATCATATAATTTTAAAAGTGATAACTTAAAACTTTTGAAAAGAGTAACTGTATTTTCTTCATCGATACCCTTAATTGATTTATAACAAAGTCTTAAGTTATAGTTTGGGATTCTTGGATTAAGATGATGTATATGATGAAAGCCTATGTGACCTGTAATCCAATCTAGTAGCCATGGTAGCTTGTAAAAGGAACTACCTTTAATAGCCGCTTCAACAAAATCCCAATCATCATGGTGCTTCCAATATACTTCTTCAAATTGGTGTTGTATAAAAAACAACCATACTCCAGACACACTGGCAATATAAAGTACAGGAATTTGTGTCAATATATAGTGTTTGAAACCGAAAGTAAATCCTACAAATAAAAATATTGACAGTATTCCCAGACTAGTAATTATATTTGATAACTGATGTTTTTTTGATTTGAATTTTCTAGATGGTAATCTATTTAATACTGCAAAAAGGAAAAATGGAGCAATAAAAAATAAGAAAAAAGGATTTCTATATAGACGATATATAAACTTTTTCATTTTAGAACTTTCAATATATTCTTTAACAGTCATAGTCCATACGTCACCAGTACCTCTCTTATCAAGATTTCCTACTGAACCATGATGTATATTGTGATCTGATTGCCATATGAAATATGGTGTGAAAACAAGCACTCCTAGTATATGACCCAGAATGATATTGCTTTTCTTCTTTGAGTAAAATGAAAGATGAGTGCAGTCATGGAAAAGTATAAAAACCCTGACCATGAATAGTCCTGCTGGAATAGTAAATAAGATGGTAATATAGTATGGTAAACCTATATCAATTAGAAAAATCATAAATGACATAAGTAGAATATATGGAACTACTGTATTTAATATTTGAATAAAAGATTTTTTCTTATTAGCCTTAGCATAAGGTTTAACTTGCTCTTTTATATTCATATTATCCCTCCATCTTATTTATACCCAAAGAAAACAAAGGTGAACAAAGCATAGAATTATTATAAAATCTTATAGATATTTATCATAGTATTTTCCGAAATTTTCGAATGTGAAATTAAGGGCGTCATTACTTATATCCGATTCTCCAGCCATCATATCAAAGCCGTGGAAACATCTATCATATTCTTTAAAAGTTACATCAATATTTGTAGATTTCAAGTCATCCACATAGGCTAATGTTTCTTTATAGAAAGGATCAAGGTTACCTACAAAGGTTATTGTTGGTGGAAAATCTGAATAATCCTTATTTCTTGCTGGCGCAGAATATGAAGGTATTTCACTTCCGTTTTTATGGATATCGGAAAGATATGATTCCCATGCAAATTTATTTGATCTGCTATCCCAAGCTGGTGTTATTATATGTCTGTCCGAATCAGAATACTGAGTATCATCTATCATAGGATATATGGGCATTTGAAAAGCAATTTTTACAGCCTTTGTATCCCTATTCTTTAAAGTAACTGCTGCTGTAAGTCCACCACCTGCACTGTGGCCTGCTACCATTATTTTTTCCGAATCCCCATCAATTTTATCTGCATTTTCTTTTGCCCATAATAGGGTATCATAGCAGTCATTTAATGCTGCTGGATATGGTTTTTCCAGGGCAAGTCTATAGTCTGGTGATACAACAATACAAGGTCTAGTTTCTATATATTTTTCTATGATGTTTCCAAATTGTTCCGGGTTCCCTATTATATAACCGCCACCATGTATATATAGTAGAATAGGTAGTTTTCCAGGATATTTTTTAGGCTTATATACTTTTACACGAATTTTATAGTTATCTGATTTGCTATTAATATAAACTTCACTACAATCTAGGCTATCGATGTTTTTTCCTTTATAGATTTTATCAATAAAGAAATTTGCACAATTAACAGACCATTTTCTGGTAAGGAATCCAGGCACTAGTTGCAATAGATTTGAACTTTTCTGAAGGTCTTCATGGATCATATTTTTGGTAACTTTCATATTAATTTCACTCCTAAACTTTAGTTGACTATTCATTATGCAACACGTGTTGCATATACTTTATATGTTTATTATAATTAGATAAAAGATAGCTATCAATCAACAATATTACATATTAAGTTACTTATGAGACATATGAATAAATAGTGTTGCAAAACTAATTAAATGTTTGGAGTGGTAAGTATGGGACGGGATAGAAGAGTAGTATATACCAAGGGGGTAATAAAAGAGGCACTGTTAAAGTTATTAAATGAGAATACCCTAGAGGGAATAACAATTAAGGAAATATGCAGTGAAGCCGATATAAATAGGGCAACATTTTATAGACACTATAAAGACATATATGATTTATTCGAGCAAATTGAAAAAGAAATCATTGATGAGGTATATCCTGATAAAAGTGAAATAATTTTTGGTCAATCATTACTTTATATTATTTATGAAAACCAAGGATTTTATAAGGAGTTTTTTAGTAAACATTTAGATTCCCCAGTTATAATAAAAGTAGTCGAAGAATTATATTCGGAGATAAGGAGTTTAGCAGAGAAGGATAAGAATTTTAGTCCAAAGGAGTTTAAGTATACTTTCGATTATTTTTTATATGGAATAATAGGAATTTTAAAAGAGTGGGTAGAAAAGGGTTGCAATGAATCAGTAGAAGAACTTTATCAGATTATAGTTAGTATTTCCAACAGACAATTTAATCAAATTTTGATAGGTTAATATAAAATTAATATAAGGAGAATATAATGAAACATATTTATAAAATATATAATTCAAATAAAATAAGAACTATCCTATCCATCATATTATTTGTAAGTGCAATTATGTTTTTATTACCACAAATGTCTAAAGTAATGGAAATTTCATCAGGAACTAGCATAACTCCCGATAGTGACTTGTGGTATTCAAGTCAAAAGTTATCTGAAATAAAAAATATATATGGAAGTAAGGGAATAAGTACTTATGTATCAACACGATTTAGCTATGATTTATTGTGGCCAAGTATATATTTCTTTTTTATGGTAAGTACAATAGCATCAATGACCAAAACAATGAATAGAAATATATTTATAAATATAATATACCTATTACCAATTGTAACTGTAGCATTTGATATGATGGAGAATATTACATGCTCATTATATTTCAAAGGTATACTTGAAAACCTAACTAGTAATCTTGCACCACTGTTTTCTGGGATCAAGTGGTTACTAGTAATCAGTGTGTTAATTATACAGTTAGTATTATTCATAGTTTACATTGTAAGTAGGGTAAAAGAGTTTAAGGAGAGATAGATGGATTACTTTGAGATATTAGGAGATATATTTTATTATTTTATATTTATACTTTTGATTCCTTTGGGGATATATATAATTATAAACACCAATGTAGTTGAAGAAAAGTTCATGAATTTTGCAAGAAAAAATACAGAAGGCAGAAGGGTAGAATATATACAGCTTTTTGGCAAGACAATTAAAACAGAAAGTCCAAAAGGGTGGAACATCGTTACATTAAGGCTCATGGGTGGAACTATGATACTAATGGGTACAGTTGTTTTAATTGTAGCAGTATTTAATATCATTATTTTACAAATGTTGGGAAAAACTATTATGGAAAAGTAAAAAAATCCCTATCGGGGTCAGGCCAGCATTTTCGAGACAGGATTTATATCAATTGCTTTATATAATTAGCAGTAATATATAATTAAACAACTATTTATTTGAAAAATAATAGAGTCATTCCAATAGGTTAAGGTATATTGGGAAGATTTTTTTAGTTTTTTTGATTGGAAGTATAAAACATAAATAAATGAAAAAGTGTCGGGTAAATACTGGCCTGACCCTAATAGGTATTATTTTCTAGCAACAAGTGGTTATTAGTGATCAGTGTGTTAGTTATACAGTTAGTATTATTCATAGTTTATATTGTAAGGAGGGTAAAAGGATTTAAGGAGAGATAGATGGATTACTTTGAGATATTAGGAGATATATTTAATATCATTAGTTTATAAATATAGCGGATTAATTGAGGGAAAATATTATGGATAATATAAAACAAAAGTACTACAGCGATATGCAAAAATACATATCAGAATTAGATTATATTTCTAGAGGGGAGTATCTTTCTTACCATGCTAAAAAATGTGTTGAAAAAGGTGTTCTTCAAATGTATAAAGAGTTCTATAAAGAATGTGATAGAAATCTGAATGTATTTTTTACTAGTTTATATGAAAAGGGCTATGGAATAGGTGAAGTAATCAATAAAGATAAGCTTTATCGTCTATCATTTGAACAATGTACTTGTAATCTTGTAAAGGAATATTATGTGAAATCGAAGGACTTTTGTGAATGTTCTAGACAAAGTATACTATATGTAATGAACTCTTTGGATAAGCATAAAAAATTCTCTGTAGAAATGACTTCGACAATACTAAGTGGTGATGAAAATTGTAGTTTCATAATTAGTATATATTAAAAAAAGTAAAAAAATTCCTATCGGGGTCAGGCCAGCATTTTCGAGACAGGATTTATATCAATTGCTTTATATAATTAGCAGTAATATATAATTGAATAATTATTTATTTGAGAAGTAATAGAGTCATTCCAATAGGTTAAGGTATATTGGGATGATTTTTTTTGTTTTTTTGATTGGAAGTATAAAACATAAATAAATGAAAAAGTGTCGGGTAAATACTGGCCTGACCCTAATAGGCAATTTGTGGGAAACTATCTTAGTAATATAGTTCATTTTATTTTATTATTGCTCTTCCTTCTCCTACTTTGTCAGGGACACTGTCGAGAAAAAGTTTTGGGAAATCTTTTTCGTATCTAAGTAGTTTATTCAAAATTTTGTATTTTTCATTAGGCAAAATACCATGTATTGGTATGATATTTGAAGGATGTAGTCCAAATAGTTCTGTTTCGATTTCAATTCCATCCACTAAGTCTATTGTTTCTTGAATATTCATCCTAACTGTATTTTCTTTAAAAGTTCCTTTTGAGCGACTTGCGAAAAGAGGTGTTCCGGGATCTATGTGAAGATTAGCTAGAAAAACTAATCGAGGCTCAGTTTGATTTATAAAATCAATTGATTTTTTTATATGATCTTCAGAATTTTCACAGCCAGCTCCACCTATTATTATGTTGATACTGTAATTAAATCCAGCGTTTTTGAGGCGCAATAGTTGTTTTTTTGCCTCTTGTGAAGTATGACCTTTATTTAGTTCTTTTATTAAAGCATCATATCCTGATTCTATCCCTATGTTAAAGTCATTGAAATTTAATTGACGAAGTTCTTTAAGTTCTTTATCTGTTTTGTTTTTTATATTGTTTATTGAAGCATACATGGAAATTGTTTCACAAGAGGGATATATATCCTTTATTTTTTGACCAATTTGCTTTAATTTATCTGCACTTAAAATAAATGCATCAGCGTTAAGTAGAAATATTCTATCGTATTTATAAGGTACAGAAGCAGCTTCTAATAGGTCTTTCTCTATTTGTTCAATACCTTCTGTTTCAAAAGGAACTCCATGATACATGGAGCAGAAAGAACAATCGTTATGACTACACCCTACTGTAGCTTGTAAGAGTAGTGAGTTGCTTTCAAATGGCGGCCTATAGATATTTCCTGTATATTTCATGGTTTTCTCCTCCTTATATATGTTTGTACATACAAGTATTATAGTTTATTTCTAGTGTAGATAAAAGTACTTACTTTTTCGTAAGATTTGACTTATTGCTAGTATGAAAATATTCAATCCTATAAATGTCTGTTTAATTCATAAATCAAACTTTTAAGTAAGATATCATACGTAAAAGTGCCTACTGTTAATAATTTATGTATTCCATTAGACTACTATACAGAATGAGAAATCGAATAAATAAGGAGGAAAATAAAATGTCTAATGTAAAAATTGATAAGTCTAAAAATAGGATGTATATAAACTTTGAGGGATTTATGAAGTTGGATGAGAGTATCGATTTATTAAATCAGTGTGTTATGGAATCCAAAAAATTAAGGTCAGGATATACAGTTTTGAGTGATACTAGAAATCTAAAAACATTGCCGCAAAATGTATGGGATGTGATTCAAAAAATCAGGGATAATCATGTAAAACAAGGTGTGCTAAAAAGTGCTATAATAGTTAATCCTAAAAATCATGTAAGTAATATGCAGGTTAAAAGAACTATGAAAGATATAAAAAACTATTTTCCAGAAGAGTATTTTGAAAGTGAAAGTGAGGCACTTATATATTTGGAATCTTGATTTATCAAAGAAATGTTATATCAAAGAGAGGGTATAGTAATAAATCAAACCTTTAGGTAAGATATCATACTAAAAAGTAAGTACTTACTTCATCAGTAACATAGTTGTAGACTATATAAGTTGGTAGATATCGTAGAAAAGAAGTCCCCATTAAAAGTAGAAATATATAACATTACTCTATAGCATGTATCATTTAACTATAGTATTTAGTGATTATGAATTTTTAGGTTTTTATGGGCTTCGATATAAGGAGGTAGTATTTTGAACAGTAATGTAGTTTCACAAATAACGGTATTATTTCTAATAATGGGGATAGGATGGTTAGCTAGGAAAAAAGGATGGATCGATAAGGGCACTATAAACAGTTTCTCTCATATATTAGTAAATATTGCATTGCCATCTTTATTAATATCATCATTCAATCATGAGTACTCAAAGGACATGGTTTATAATGCAAGAATGATATTTATATATTCGATAATTATACATATAGTGTTAATTATCATTAGTGCTTTTTTTGCATATAAGTTTGATGAAGACTCAAAAAAAGTAGTAAAGTATGTAACCGTATTCTCCAATGCAGCCTTTATGGCATATCCAGTTATAGGAGGTCTTTATGGAAAAATTGGTATCTTCTACGCAGCCATTTTTAATATTCCTATTAATATATTTATGTTTACAGCTGGAATAATATTTTTTACAGGGAAGAGGGACACAAAGACATTAAAAAATATTGTTAGCCATCCGGCTATATTAGCAACATTCATAGGATTCGGGATGTACAGCTTAGGTATAAAACTACCAAATGTTTTGATGAATACTTTTACTACAGTAGGTTCAATGACTACTCCAATGTCCATGATATTTATTGGAGCATCACTTGCCTCATCAAAAATTAATGAAATATTTAGTGATAAGGTGGCATATTATGCATCCTTCACTAGATTGATCATAGCTCCAATAATTACCTTTATAGTACTTCGATTATTTAATGCAGATACAATATTACTTCAGGTTAGTGTACTTATTGAAGCAATGCCAGCTGGTGCATTGGCACCAGTATTAGCGGAAAAGTATGGTGCAAATACTTCACTGGCTTCAAAATGTGTATTTATAACAACAATACTTTCAATAATAACAATACCACTTGCAGTGACCTTTTTATAGATACAAGTAAAGGAGCATATCATTTATGATGTGCTCCTTCTTTTTTATTCATCTTTATCTTCATATTCAGGGCCAAAATTATTTACGGCCCATTGTTCCAACATTTCAAGTGCAGGGAATAAATCTCTTCCCAGGTCAGTAAGTTGATACTCAACCCTAGGAGGAACTTCCGGAAAAATAGTTTTTGATATAATACCATCGGCCTCCAGCTCACTGAGCTTTTCGTTAAGAACCTTTTGACTAACACCCTTAGTTATTCTTTGAAGTTCAAGAAATCTCTTTGGACCTTCACTTAAGTGGCATAGTATTACAGCTTTCCACTTGCCTTTAATTATTTCCATACCTAAATCTATATGACATACAAACTTTTTATTTTTATATTTTAACATTATAAGTCTCCTTTATTTATTATACTTAATTTTAGTATATAAAAAAGTATATTTCAAGATACTCATTAGAACCCTTATAATCAATAAAATCTTACTTTTTAGTTAGTAGTCTTACAAAAAAGTGGGTACTTGTAAGGTGTTTGACCTGCTGATAGATTATAGGTAATAAATGATATTAAGGAGAATGATTATGTTAGAAAAATTATTTGAAAGCGGGAAAATAGGGAACTTAGAAATAAAAAATCGTTTAATCGTACCACCTATGGCAACAGAGTACGCAGCTGAAGATGGAAGATTGACTGAAAGATATATCCGTTATTATGAAGAAAAGGCCAAGGGTGGTTGGGGACTCATAATATGTGAGGATAATGTCGTAGATCCTAGGGGAGCAGGATTTAAAAATCTTGCAGGTCTATGGTCAGATGAAATAATGAAGGAGCATTATGAACTTGTAGATAGGGTTCATAGGGCTGGGGCCAAAATTGCTGTCCAAATATATCATGCAGGTCGTGAATCTAATAGTTCTATTCACGGACAAAGACCAGTGGCTCCATCAGCTATTCAAGATCCAACACAAGCTGAAGTCCCTGAAGAGTTGACTACAGAGGAAGTTAAGGATTTAGTAGAGAAATTTGCCCAAGCCATAAGAAGGTGTAAAGAAGCTGGATATGATGCTATCGAGCTCCATGGTGCCCACGGTTATTTGATTAATCAATTTATGTCACCATTTTCAAATAAGAGAACAGACGATTATGGTGGGAACTTTACTAATAAATTAAGATTTCCATTGGAAATAATTGAAAGGGCAAAGGAATTGGTTGGAGATGACTATCCGATTATCTTTAGAATGTCGGTTGATGAAATGGTTGAAGGTGGACTTACTCCTGTAGATACAAAGGTAATTGCTCAGATTTTAGAGGAAAAGGGTGTTGCGGCTATTCATGCATCAGCTGGTGTATATAAGAGTGGAGCAATAGTATCAGCCCCTACATCAATAAGAACTGCTCCATTTTCCCATTATGCTGAGGAAATAAGAAAAGTAGTAGATATTCCTGTATTTGCTGTGAATAAGATACTTCAACCACAAGTTGCTGCATCAATATTAAAAGAAGGCAAGGCAGATTTTATTGCTATGGGAAGAGCTTCAATAGCTGATCCTCATTTACCAAACAAGGTAAGGGAAAATAGATTAGATGAAATACTATACTGTATAGGTTGCTGGCAAGGTTGCCAAGGTAAGATTGCTCAGCAAGAAGCAGTATCATGTCTTGTAAACCCAAAGACTGGTCGAGAAAATGAGTTTGAAATAAAGGAAGCTAAAGATAAAAAGAAAGTTATGGTAATAGGTGGAGGACCTGTTGGAATGGAAGCGGCAATAGTTGCGGCTAAGAGAGGTCATCAGGTTTCCCTTTATGAAAAGAATAGCAAATTAGGTGGACAGTGGCTTTTAGCAGCTATACCTCCAGGAAAAGAATTGTTAAATACCTTAACTGTTTGGCAGAAAAATGAACTTAAAAAAGCTGGTGTAAAAGTAATATTAAATACTTTAGTGGATAAGAATACAGTATTACAGGAGAATCCAGACAAGTTAATTATTGCATCTGGAGCTTCTCCAATAATTCCTAGTATATCCGGTTGGGATAAATCCCATGTATATACTGCCAATGATATATTGAATGGTAAGGTAGATTTAGCTGGGAATGCTGTGGTAATAGGAGGTGGACTTGTTGGTGCTGAAACAGCTGAACATATTGCAGTCCACAATCATAATGCTACAATTGTTGAAATGCAATCAGATATTGCAGCGGATATGGTTAGTGCTCCAAGACATTTTCTTATGGAGTCATTAAAACACAATGAAGTCAGTATTTATACTGATTCTAAAGTTTTGGAAATCCTTGATGATGCAGTTATAATCGAGACAGCAGAAGGACAGAAAAAGTTAGCTGCTGACTTGGTTGTTATGGCAATTGGATCAAAGTCTAATAATGAACTATTTGATCAACTAGATAATGAATTTGATATATCTGTTATTGGAGATGCCAATCAGGTTGGAAAGGCCCTTGATGGTATAAAAAATGCATATGAGTTAGCGCTAAATATATAGACTGGAAATATAAATAAAAAAGTTCTATAGCGTTTATGTAACCTACATTATATATTCGAAGTAATACTTTTTATGTAAGATTTGTGCTAGAATATATTTATTAAACATGAAAGAGGAAAAAATATGGATGGCACAATAAGAAAGAATATTACGGTTGGAAGTAAAGTTAAAGTTGTTCAAAAGCATCATCAAAGAAGTGGAGAGCTTACAGAGGGTATTGTAGCTAAACTACTTACTAAATCACCAAATCATCCCCACGGGATAAAGGTTATGCTTGAGGATGGTATAGTGGGTAGAGTTAAGGAGATTTTATAGAAAAAGGTATTCCTCACAAAACCATCACTTTTTGTTTATAATCAGTTTACATTCATGGTGTAAATTTTTAAGAGTAGTAAGTAATTCTTTGTTCTATATCTTAAAATAGGATGTGGCTTTTCTAAGTCCCATCCTATTTTTTTTTTGCAATTACATAGCTAGATGATTATAGATTTAGTGCAATAGCCTTAATTTATACAATAGATATTGTAAATCATTTAATATGTTAATATACTATAGGATAGGTAATTGATAAAGAGTCTACATACCTTTAGATACAATGAATGTGTGGAGGAAGTAATGGGATTAAACAATCAAGGACCAAAAGCTTTGGTGAACTACGTTTTAAAACAGAGTAAGGGGAAATCAGAAAAACTAAACTATATACTTGCTATTCAGGGGATATTGGCAGGGATATATATTTCACTTGGTGCAATTGGATATTTTAAAATCGCAGCAAGTGTTTCTGATAAAGGTATAGGTAATTTTCTGGGAGCCGTAGTATTTCCTTTAGGAATTATTGCAATAGTAGTAATGAAGGCAGAGCTTTTTACCAGTGATACTATGGTAATGACATCTGTCTATGCAGGAAAAATAAAATTTAGGAAAATATTCAAGATACTTTTGATAATATTTTTCTCGAATATGATAGGTGCAGTAGCAATCGCACTAATAACTAATGCATCAGGAATTTTTTCTGGAAATGTAATGGATATGGTAATACATAAAGCTATCCATAAAGTACATTTTCCTTTGGCTCAATTATTTTTCAGTTCTGTTTTATGCAATATTATAGTTTGCACAGCGGTATGTTTGGCATATAGTTATTCAGACGAATTATCAAAAGTAGTGGTACTTTGGTTAGGGATAACGGTATTCGTCTTAAGTGGAACAGAGCACGTTGTTGCGAATATGTATTATTTGTTCACAGCATATTTTGGTGGTGCTAATATTTCATTAGGAGGTATAGCATATAATCTTGTCGTTGCTGGTATTGGTAATTTTATTGGTGGCGGAATTATTGTGTCTGGAATAAATTATATTCTGGCATATAAAGATATACAGATCTAAAAAGAATAGGTGTAGGTTAGCGGTAATGGTATGTGATTCTATATCAATTACCAAAAAGGATGGGATTATTTTCAGTAGCCTGATTTTTAGTCCCATCTTTTTGTTCAAATATGTTTTTCTTATAAAAAATAATTAAATATAAAAATATAATCTTTACAGTTTTGTTATGGAGATTTTGGGTATATATCTTTTTGACTCTATAATTTTATTAGTGGGACAATGAATATAGTAGTGATTGGGATTTTAATGACAAAAAATAATACATAACAGGGGAACATTATGAAATCAATCAAATCGCAGTTGGTGGCAAGTTATACATCGCTATTGATAGTTATACTTGTAATTATTGCAGGGCTTAGTATTTATCTAGTTAATAATTATATGGATAATCTGGCTACAGAAACACTTAATAGTAAACTAAATGGTGATGTTAATACTTTAAGGATGATGGCTAAGGAACAATATGGAGAATTAAAGTATGAAGAGGGCAATCTATTAAAGTCAGATGGTTCCAAAATTGAAAATGACTTTAAATTGGTTGATAAAATTGGAGATGAACTTGGGGTTGTAGTTACTATTTTTGAAGCATCTGGAGATGATTTTAAAAGAATTGCAACTAATATAGTGAAAGATGATGGAAATCGTGCCGTAGGGACAATGTTAGGAAAAGATAGTGCGGCGTATTCCAGTATGATTTCTAAAAAAAGGTTTAGCGGTCAGGCGGAAATATTAGGTAAACACTATCTTACTGTCTATGACCCAATAGTTATAAATGGAAAGTCAGATGGTATTCTGTTTGTAGGAGTTAGTACAGAAAATGTATCAAGTATAATCTCAAGCTCTGTAAAGGCTTTTGTGAGCTCTTTCGGGATAATAATTTTCCTTACCCTTGTACTTGCTATAGGAGTAACGGTTGTTATTGGTTCAAAAATATCCAAACCATTGGTTGAGATAACAGAAGTATCTCAAAAGCTTGGTAGAGGTGAGTTAAATGTTCATCTAAGTGATAGATTATTTAAAAGTAAAACTGAGATTGGAAAGCTTGCAAATGGATTTGAGCAGATGAGACTAAGCCTTGTCAGCCTTATTGGGGATATTCAAGATATATCTACAAATCTTCTGGAATCATCGGATTCCTTAAATACTGTAGCAACAAGTACCTCAGAGGCTAGTTCTGAAGTTGCAAATAATGTTAATGAGATTGCTGAAGGTGCCATGAGTCAGGCTGAAAATACAGAGGATGGCACAAGGAGTGTTGCAGATCTAGGTGAGCTTATTGATAATAATAGTTCTATACTAGATGGTACAAAAGTTATTGTTCAAGATTTCTCAAGGTTATCTGAAGAGGGTCTTGAAACAATGGAAGATTTGAATAAAAAAACAGAAGAAAGTATTAGAGTAAATGAAAAAATCTCTGAAAGTATAGATATGACTCAGGAAAGTTCTGATAAGATTTCTGAGGCCAGTAAACTAATTTTATCTATTGCAGACCAGACTAATTTATTGGCTCTAAATGCTGCCATAGAGGCTGCAAGGGCAGGAGAAATGGGCAAAGGATTTGCAGTTGTTGCAGATGAAATAAGAAAATTAGCTGAGGAATCAAAGCATTCATCAGAAGAAATTAATAAAATTATTATAGAACTTTCCATGAATGCTGAAAATGCTAAAAAAATGGCTGATCAGTCAAGTAAGACTATGGAAGATCAAGTGACCGTTGTAAATAAAAATCAAGAAGTTTTTAGGGATATCTATAGAGTACTGAGCGAATTGGAAGACAAGTTCTCCCAGATGGAAGATTCAAGTCTTACTATGGTTGAGAAGAGAAATAATCTTTTAGATGTAATGCAAAACTTATCAGCAATAGCAGAGGAGAATGCAGCTAGTTCAGAAGAGGTATCTTCTACAATTACTGAGATTATAAATGCAATGAATGTGACTGTAGAAGCATCTACTAAGCTTAATGATATTTCAAAGAATCTAGATGAAAAAACTAAGATGTTTAAATTATAAGTTATTTTTAAAGCGACTTCGATTATTGAAGTCGCTTTAATTTTTAAAGAGAATAAAATAATATTTTGGTTTATAATATAGATAAGTAGTGAAATTATGGGAGGAAGAAAAGTGAGAATAATTATTTCACCTGCAAAAAAAATGTTAGTAGACAATGATTCCATTATTTTTGGACAAATGCCAGAATTTATTGAGGATGCCAAGTCTATTCTTAAGTACTTAAAAGAGCTTGAATATGAAGAGCTGAAGTCAATATGGAAGTGTAGTGATAAAATAGCTACATTAAATTATGATAGAATAAAAAATATGGATCTTTCTAATAATTTGACACCAGCAATTTTATCCTATGAAGGGATTCAGTATCAGTATATGGCTCCTGGTGTTGCAGAAGAAAGTGAACTTGAATATTATGAAGAGCATCTAAGAATTTTATCAGGATTTTATGGTGTCTTAAAGCCATTTGATGGGGTAGTACCATATAGACTTGAAATGCAGTCTAAATTAAAAGGTGATGATATAGATTCTTTATATGATTATTGGGATAATAGGATTGCAGATAAAATTCAATCTGAAAGCAAATGCATACTCAATCTAGCTTCAAAGGAGTACAGCAAGTGTGTGTCAAAATATCTTGATAAAGATACGAAATTTATTAGCTGTGTTTTTGGAGAAATTAAGGATAATAAGGTAATCGAAAAAGGTACCTATGCAAAGATGGCCAGGGGAGAAATGGTAAGATTTATGGCTAAAAATAAAGTATCTGATATTGAAGAAATTAAAAATTTTGATGGACTTGGATATATTTTTAGAGAAGACTTATCAAGTGAAGATAAATTTGTATTTATAAAAAGTGAAGAGTAATGAATATCAAGAGAGGGCTGTTATTTTATTCAGTTCTTTCTTTTTTTTTATATACTAAGAAATTATATCTATAATTTCCTTCGGACAGGTTAAACAATCCCGATACACGGGACCGTCAAATTCTTTCTTAAAAGAATTTGACTTTGTTCTAGACTAAGAAATTATATCTATAATTTCCTTCGGACAGGTTAAACAATCTCGCTGCACGGGACCGTCAAATTCTTTCTTAAAAGAATTTGACTTTGTTCTAGACTAGTAAATTATATTTATAATATAATTATTAAGTATTAAAAATATCAACACTTGATTATGCTGAAAACAATATGAAAGAACCGAAATATAAAAAAAGGGCCCAGAATTATATTTTTAGAAAAAAGTGATAGAGAAAAATTAATAACTTACATAAGACATAAAATTTTTTTGGAGGCAATTATGGATTTTAAAAAAGTTCAGAGATTTTCGGGACCCTTAACTGAGGAAGATTTAAAGTTAGTTGATTATTATATTGGTGAAAACATAGGTATATTCATTCCAAATGGTGGTTTGTTTGAGTATGCTTTAGATCCCCATTCATTACCTAGCTACATGTTTGCTTTTATGTTTCATGAGAGAGCTTATGTGTGTATTGATGAAAAATTAATTCCACTAAGACCAGGGGGACTACTTGCTGTATCACCAGGTGTAGAACATTATGAGGTACCCCTTGATCTTCAGTCTAGGTATGTTTGTATAAATATAGATCACACCTATTTAGATGATTTATATAAAAAACATACTGGTGAAGATATTCCAGAATATCGTGGAGAATATTATGAGCATATTGAGGATTTATATGATTTGATAAAGTCATATATATATGAGTACGAGCAAAAAGAAATAGGCTATGAAGAGGTATGTTTCTCTATAGAGAATATAATTATAAATAAGATTCTTAGAAGTCTTATTGGTAAAAGCAAAAAGGATATTGGCATTAAGGTAAGAAAAGAAGTAGAGCAGTCTATACAGTATATGTATTACCATCTTCATGGAAAAATTAAACTTGAAGAATTATGTACTGATGTAGGTATGTCGGTTTCACAGTATTCAAAAGTTTTTAAAGAGGAAATGGGTATGTCACCTATGGAGTATCTTGGAGATATTCGTCTAGAAAGATCAAGGCGTTTAATTCTTCTTGATAATTCAAAAATATCTGAGATTGCTTCGCAATGTGGCTTTACTTCAGTATCATATTTTACCCAAAAATTCAGGGAAAAGTATAGGGTTTCACCTTCTGAGTTTAGAAAAATATATAATGATAAAAAATAAGAAGATTTTAATACAAAATCGTAATATTTTTATAATTTATTTGAAGGCTTAATGTTATAATATCTCCATATGAAATAATAATAATAGTGGGGGTAAATTATGAATAAAAAGGTAGTTGCACTTCTTTTAGGAATGTCGCTAATGGTTTCCGGTTCATCTTGGGCTACTAGTTATAGCCAAGGAGAAGAATTCAAAGCTGATACTAAAGTAGTTGTACAAGGTAAGCATCAACTTGAGTATGGACGCTTTGGATTGCAAAGGGAGTTAGAAAAAAAGTATGAAAAAGATAATATACTTGGTAGTAGTATAGAAATATATGACAAAAATAGTGATGGGGCAGTAATTAGTGTAGGAAAAGTTAAATTATTAGGTTCACAAGTCGATTCTGATTATATATATATGCCTAATGAAGTAGATCCTATGTATGGAAAAATTTGCAATGGTAAGGCTGAAATTATTGTTTCGGATATTAAATCATATTGGCTAACTGATGATGGAAGATTAGTAAGGTATACTGATAAGGATGGTAAAGATGGTATTTATGATACTATCAATAGAAAAGTATTAAACATAGACAGTTACAAGTTTGATGAGAAATCATATGCAAACTATCAAAATGTTGATGGTGAATCATATCTAATCATTGTAGAAGGTGAGTCTAAAAAGCGTGAATCATTTAAAAATGGTGAAGAGTATAGCGTTAAGGTTACAGTACTTAATATAGATACAATGAAGAGTATTAATACAGTGATTTCAGCATCTTACAAGGATGAACTATCTATTAAAAAGCTTAGTAAAGAAAAAAACATTATGTTGTTGTTATGTGTGGATCATAGACGTAATTTACGTTATGAGAAAACTGTTATAATAAATCCTGATGGAGAAGCAAGACTTTTGGAATTTGATGGTTATGAGTTTGACTCTCTGTATGGACCAAGTGGTTCTTACGGTGTATATGGTGAAAATGATATAGATAATGTTACTATTGTATATAGAAAAGAAATAGAAGACTATGCTAGTAAATATATTTTTTATTTACCAGAAACAGATAAAGTTATTGATTTAAAAGGAACATACAGATTTATAAGACCTTTTGATGAAGGAAAACTATTAGTAAAAACAAAAGGTAATGATAATACAATTGTTTTAGATGAATCTGAGAATATACTTGAAGTTCTTGATTACGAACATTATTTTTATAATGTTCTATTAGACGAAAAAACCAATAAGGAAGTCTATGTTAGTAATTATAGATATGCTTATTCATCTGATTACAGTTATACAGTTAATATTTTTACTGATGGAGAACATACAAGATTTAAACTTGATATGCATGAACCTGATACAATTATTAATAAAATTGTAGATGGAGTAGTATACTATGATCACTGTAGATTCAATCCAGTGAAAGATAAAGATGGTAATGTAACTTATGAAAAAGAGAAATTTGAAGTAGAGAATTTTGAAAATTTATCAAAGTATGCAAAGAAAGAAGTAGAAGGAAGTAGTAATTTTATATTTACTTATTATGATGTAATAAATTCTAATTGTGGAGGTGATTTCCTTATCATATCCAATAAATTAGGTGAGACAATATTAAAGGTAGATGAGTTTTACGATTATAATTATGTTAAAGAAATCAATAAAAATGCTATAGCTTATGAACAAAATGGAAAAGATCATATCTATTTCCTTAAGGAAAAAAAAGATGTTGAGTTTGAAAGGGATATTATAGCTTATTCTAAAGATTTAACTCTAAAGGATATCGATAGTGTTTTAAGCATTAAGTATGAGAACGGTGACTACATCATTGATGATAATAAGGATAAAAAAAGATATCCAAAATTTGCTGCTGATAGTATTAGAAAGGTGAATGACGATTTGTATTTCTATGAATCAAATGATGATTACTACGGAATAATTAAAGTCAAGGAAGATGGTAGTGTTGAAATAAATGATCCAATCTATACTAGTATTGACACCTTAAAGAGTTCTGATAAACTTATAGTTAAAAACATGATAGGTCTTCTAGGGGTACTTAATCAAGACGGTACAGAATTAATAAAGCCAGAATTCGATAATATTGAGTACGTAACAGATGAACTTTTCATTACAAAAGAAGATAACAAAAACATGCTACACAGAATAGTAAAGTAAATAATAAAGTAAATAATAAAGTAGTCCGGTTACTCGGACTACTTTTATTATGCTATAAATTATTGGGTATAAACTTCTTAGTAAAATAACAAGGGGGAAGTAAAATGAAAAAAATGACATGTAGACAGCTTGGTGGAGCATGTGATTTAGAGTTTCATGGAAATACTTTTGAAGAAATAGCTGAGGAAAGTAAGAAACACGGGATGGAAATGTTCAGATTGGGAGAGGAAGATCATCTAAAAGCTATGGAGGCTATGAAAGAGTTAATGACTGATAAAGAAGCTATGGAAAAGTGGTATGAGGCCAAGAAAAAAGAGTTTGAAGAGTTGGATGAAATATAATTATTAAGGTGTGCCCAAAGGCACACCTTATGATTTTTATAAAGAACTTCCGATCTCATAACACTTTTCTAAATATTCGGGATGTTCATTTCCTGAATCATTTCCTATGAATACTTCAACATCAGAAAAACCAATTGCTTTAGCCATTGAAGATATAGTATTAGTAAAGCTTTCGTAACTTGCCTTATCAGGTGCTCCATGGGAAACTATTAAAACGCACTTTTTATTTCCTTCTAATTTTCCTGGCATATATGGGAAGAATCGGTCAAATACGTTTTTCAATTGGGCAGTCATTCCTCCGAAGTATATTGGAGTTCCAAGCACTACTACATCTGAATTATTTACGGCATCATATACAGAATTCATATCGTCTTTCTGAACGCATTTTCCTGATGCTGATTTACATCCCATACAGGCTTGGCATCCTTTTATTGTCATAGTATTTGGATTAAATGATGTTACATTATGACCATTAGACTTTGCACCTTCCAGTAGTTTATTTATAAGTGACTCTGTATTTCCTTTTTTTCTAGGGCTTCCATTGATTGATACGATATTCATAATTATCATCCTTTCTAAATCTGCAAACTTTTTATTATCCTTGATGTTTTTATCTCTGTAGTACTATAATAGTACTGTGGAAAAACATATACAAGTACTTAAATTTAAAGTACTTAGTACTATAAAAAGTACTAATGGACTGGAGGAAGATAATGATTAAAATAGAAGGACCATATAAAGAAGAGTGTAAAGCATGTACCTTATCAAATTGTGAAAAAAGTGAAATGTGTTCCTTGTGTATAGCTCAAAAACTGATTAGGGGAAAGTGGAAGCTTGTTATCATTTGGCTTTTAAGGGATGAAGCATTAAGATTTTCAGAGCTTAAAAAAGCAATACCAAATATAAAACAAGGACCACTTACAACTCAACTGAAAGAACTTGAAAGTATAGGTGTACTAAACAGAAAATCTTATAATCAAGTACCACCAAAGGTTGAGTACAGTTTAACTGATATTGGTAGAGAATTTATGGAAATAATAGAAGCTATGCAAAGCTGGTCAAAACGAAATCTTGTAATACATGAATAGATTATTTAGTTTTATAATTAGCCTTTAGAGTTGTAAGGAGATTACAATAATGCTTAATAAAAATACAATTAATCAAATAAAAATTATTCAAAGAATACGTCCCACTGTAGATGCTTTAAGTCAAGCTTGTGGAACAAATGTATTTGCAAGGGATATATCTGGGAAAAATTACGGTGATTATACTGATATAGACTTAGAAATAGATGAGTGTAGCTTCTTTTTAGATATGATTATAAAATCTGAAGAGGACAAACTTTTTTCTTATAAATCAAAGTATGATGGCTTGTATTTTGGATCAAAAATAAACCTTGATGGCAAAATAATAGCTTCGGTTATTGTTGGAAAAGTGAAGAATGAAGAAAATCTACTTTATATAGAAAACCTTAAAAGGATTATTTTTTCTATGACAAGAATTATACCAGGATCAAAACTTGAGACTGATGATTTAGAATTTGAAAATGTAGGATATGATATTCCATATGAAATAATTACAGCCCATGAAAATTATGAATTTATCAAGATTATTAGTGAACTTCAAAGTGCTTATAAATACAATGACAAAGAAAAAATTAATACACTTACAATGGAGTTTTTTTATAAGCTGATAAAACGTTCTGATATGACTAATCTTGAATATATAAAGTATTATATTCTTATGTATTATGGTTTTATGATAATGACCCTATTAGAAAATGGATTCAATCTTAATTTTACCAGTGTTACTGTTCAAAGGTTTGTTAAAAGCATCTATGATATTAACAATGAGGATGAACTTATGAAGTTTGCAGTGGAGAATCTGAAAGAATATCATAAGCTAGGTAAAAAAGAGAGGCATAAAAAGGAATATAGCTATTATGTGAGAGAATGTATACGTATAATGCAATTGAAGATAGAGGATCATATATCAATAGAAGAGATGGCAAACAAACTAAAATTAAGTGTTAGACATTTAGCTAGACTAATAAAAAAAGAGACTGGAAAATCTTATACTGATATCTATAATGAAATGAAAATTGATCATTCAAAAGTACTACTTAGACACACCAAATTTAATATGGTTGAGATATCCAGTAGAATAGGTATAAATAGTCAAGGATATTATAGTATTCTATTTAAGAAGTATACAGGTATATCACCAAGTGAATACAGAAATAAAAATAGCAAGTGAGTGTATTATTATTCTCACTTGCTTTTACTTTTAAAATCTCAATTTCATAGATTATATTATTGATGGCAGATTTTTTACAAAATCTAAAAACTTATCAGTGGAACCAATATAGTCGATTGTTACATCAGTTTTAGAATTAGATAAATCTTTTTCATTTATCAAAAACGTCTTTACTCCAACTTTTGAAGCAATCATATCTTCCTTAATGTCATCTCCTACCATAAGACATTCGGCAGAAGCTTTGCCCATAAAACTAATCATTTCTTTATAAAATAGTGGGCTTGCTTTTGTAGAATTATTATCTTCAAAAGATGATATGAAATCAAAGTTTGCTGGATCTATGCCTGACCATCTTACCCTGTGTTTCATCGCTTCAAGTGGTAACATGGGATTAGAAGCTATTGCTAGTTTATATCCTTTTTCCTTTAGAATTTCAATACTTTCTTTCATATGAACTTTTTCTTTTCCAAATATAGAAAGTTTATTGAATTCATTCATATAAAAAGTATCGAAGCGCTCAAGATACTTATCTGTATCATTTCCAACAATATCTCGTAAATGTTCTGTAAATGCCTCTTTATTTGATCTAGAACCATCATTTTTTATCATATTCATAGTCCCAATCTTTAATATCCCAGACATAGTGTCTATTGAACACATATCTGAAAAATACATACAAAGTCTTTTGCTATATTCTTTATGGAATGACAGCTTATCTATAGTAAGAAGTGTTCCATCAATGTCGAAAAAAATAGTATTTATCATAATTACCTCATTTCGTTTTTTTATAATCTCATAATACTTTAAAATAATTATTTTGTTTTAAATATGATGACATATTTTTATTTATAATGACATATGTAAAAACTTTACTTAAGTTTTAATAGTTTTTTAGCTTTTTAAGTTAGATTTTTTCTTTTTATATTATGAAAAGATTAACTCTTTATAAAGATAAGATTAAAGGGATTTTAAAAACTAGATTAAGGATATATTATATTGATATATTAATTTATTGGGGGATGAAGAAAATGAAGAAATTTATAATTATACTAGTCATAGTTTTAGGCATTATTGCTATAGCAATTGCTACTATGTTCGCCTTTATGAAATCGTCTGTAGGTGATCAGATAGTACTTCAGTATGATGAGGTTCCAGATACACCCTATAAATTGAATCTTGATACTAGTGATTTTGATAATGCTATTTCTAATAAAAGATATAATGCGCTTAGTGAGATTATTCCATATGGAGACATTGAGGAAATTCAAAATATGATTTCTAAGAATCAAATATCCATTGAAGAACTAGTGTCTTTTTATGGTAAAAGAATCTCTAAGTTAGATAGAGAATATAATAGTGTAATAAGATTAAATGAAAATGCACTCCGTGAAGCGAGAAAAGAAGATGAGAACTTAAAAAATGGAGCTGCTTTAAGAGAATTAACGGGAGTCATAATACTTGTCAAAGATAATGTATCTGTTAAAGGTATGAATACCAGTGCTGGATCTTATGCTCTTAAGGAGTTAAAAACAGATAGAAGTTCTTTTGTTGTTAAGAGTTTGCAAGAAAAGGGTGCTATAATACTTGGAAAAGTAAACCTAAGTGAGTTTTCAAATTTTATGAGTATGCCTTCATCAAATGGTTTTTCAACTCTTGGTGGACAAACAAAGAATGCTTATGGCAAGTATGATGTTGGAGGGTCAAGTAGTGGATCTTCAGTTGCCGCATCTTTAGGGTTTTCAACAATTACAATAGGTAGTGAAACTTCGGGTTCTTTAATTTATCCTGCTGGTCAAAATAGTGTTGTGGCAATTAAACCATCATTAGGTTTAGTAAGTAGAGATCTTGTAATTCCTATTTCTGAAGCACAGGATACCTTAGGTTATATAGGACGAAATGTTAAAGATGTATATAAGGTATTTAAATATAGTTTATCGAAGGATGAAAATGATCCTTTATCTCAAAATTACGATTTATTAGATGAAAACGAGTTGAATATTGAACTTAATAAGTCTTATATACAAGGGAAAAGACTTGGAATACTTAATGATGGAAGTGATGAAATAAACAAAGTAATAGGTGATCTTAAAGGATTAGGTTGTGAAGTGGTAGAGATTCAAATGTCTGATGAGCTAAACAGTATTGATATGATGACAGTTTTAAGTTACGGAATCAAACATGATTTAAATAATTATTTACAAAATCCAGCTGTAAAAAGTCCACATAAAAATTTAGAAGCAATTATTGCTTTTAACAATATAGATGATACTAGGGCACCTTATGGACAGTATTATTTAGAGTTAGGACAAGGAAATTCTACTAGTAAGGATGAATATGAGAGTATTGTCAAAAGAAATAGAGAAATATCATCTGAATGGATAGACAAAACTTTAGAAGAAAATAAGATTGATTACCTAGTAAGTATGAGTAATGCTTTATCTGGAGTATATGCACCAGCAGGATATCCTGCAGTTACAGTGCCTTCTGGCTATAGAGATAATGGGGAACCTTATGGGGTGACTTTTGTTGGACCATTATGTAAGGATTTAAGTCTTCTAAATTTTGCGTATGGATATGAACAAGGAACCATGTATAGGAAAAATCCTAAATAAAATATAAATCGAGACCATTAAGTTGGTCTCGATTTTATTATTTAAAGGATACATATTGGATATATATTTATTATAAGATTAGTTAAAAATAATTGGTTTGAAGGCGGTCACCATATTTTCAATTAGTTGTGATTGTTCATCAGTAGTTTTATCGCATGTATATAGTTTATCACCGTTTTTAAATATTATTTTATCTAAGTCATAAAATCGTATTTCACCAATATCACTGTCGCCGTTGTTGAGAAGTATTCTGTAGTTAAGACTAGTTTCATCATAAGATTCAGAAGTTTTAGTAAAATTCATTCCTATAAATGATTGAGAAATATCTTTTTCGGCACTTTCGCTTGTTATTTTTTGAAAGTCAGTAAAGGACTCTCCATCTGTGCTACTGTATCTAAGAGCGACTGATATATTGTAACTATTATCAACAATAGTTATTTTTTCAGTATCTGTGTTTTGTTCCTCTACTGGATGATCAGTTTGTATAGAAACGACATCATTTTTATTTACAGTGCATCCTATAGCGGACACTACTAATATACTTGAAATAATACATAGTGCAGTTTTTTTGAAACTTATGTTAAGCATTATATGCTCCCCCTTGTAGAATTTAGTGTCTATATGATACATTAAAATCATTATGAAATTATTAAAATAAAGATAAATTTAATTATATTTAGGAGGTCAATATGAAAAATATTCTTGTCGTTGAAGATGAAAATAGAATGAGAGAGTTTATTGCACTATTTCTTAGAAGAGAGGGATACAATGTTATTGAGGCTGAGAATGGTATGGTAGCTCTTGAAAAATTTAAGTCTGAGGATATTGACCTTATAGTACTTGATATAATGATGCCCATAATTGATGGTTTTCAGGTATGTAGTGAGATTAGGAAGATTTCTCAAGTTCCTATAATTATACTTACGGCAATTGAAGAGGAAAATCAACAAGTAAAAGGATATGAAATTGGTGCAGATGATTATGTTACAAAGCCTTTTAAAATAAATATATTAATGGCTAAGGTGAAGCGGATAATTGGAAAGATTGATATGGAGAGTGGCGGTAATAGGGAAGAATTCGGAGGACTAATTATAGATTTTAAAGGAAGAAGTGTTGAAGTAGATGGTCAAACACTAAAATTAGCACCTAAGGAGTATGAACTTCTTGAATATCTAATTAAGAATAAGAGCATTGCATTATCAAGGGAGAAAATTTTAGATAATGTATGGGGATATGATTTTGTTGGTGAGACAAGGGTTGTAGACAACCATATCAAAAAATTGAGGAGTAAGTTAGGAAATTATTCCAAATATATTGCAACCGTAATGTCTGTAGGATATAAATTTGAGGTGGTTTAAATGAAGTCCAGTATAGTAGAGAAAATATTTTTCTCAATAACAGGTATATTTGTTTTTATCATGCTTATTCAAATGCTATTTCAAAATGTTTTCTTAGAAGATGTATATTGGAATACTAAGGTGTCTAAAGTTGAAAGAGACTTCATTGGACTTAGTGATGATTTTATATCCAAAGATTTTTCCAATGAGGAAATAAATCAGTCAATAGTTGATTTTACTGAAGACAATCAGTCAGCAATTGTTTTTTTTGATGAGACTGGAACAATTCTCAATGAAAACTTTTTTGATTCATTCAACAGTATTTTAATAAAGGATGATAGTGGTATAGAGCATAAAATAATAGTAGATTTTCTTGTGGATGAAAGGGGATCTTATAGAAATTTTGGTCGGAAATTGAGGTTGAATGAGGAAGTCAGTGTATCAGGGGTCCTTATAAAGGGAACGAGCTATATTATGCCCATTGAGATTAAGTCTTCAAAGAATACTTATATCAATGAAGAGGGAGAAATGCTTTTAGAATTTTATGAGGAAGTAGAAAAGCAGTTTGCAAGTGTTGAAGGAAAAATCATTGAAGAAAATTTTCTTGTTAGGGAGTCTGGGATATTTTCATATCAACACGAAAAATTATTTAGGGAGTTAATGAATTTCATAAATGATGATTTTTCTAAATCTATAAGTATTGAAGAGGTATTGCCAAACAGATTCACAGAGGAAGATTCTGGTCTTGAAATAATTACATTTATAAGGGAAGTGCAGGTAGAAGGAAATAAAAAAATATATTCTATGGCTCTATTTACCCTTGCAAATGTACATGATGCATTTGTGATTCTCAATGGATATTATACTTATATTTTTTTAGCTCAGTTTCTTCTGATAATTGTATTGGCATTCCTTTTTACAAAGAAAGTAACCAAGCCTCTTCTAACTCTCATAGATTCTGCAAAGTCAATTTCTGAGTTGGATTTTTCGAAGAGGACTAATATAGATACAGATGATGAACTAAGCGTATTATCAGATAGTTTAAATAGTATTTCTACGAATCTATCCCATGCAATGAATGAACTAGAAAAGGAAGCTGAAAGAAAAGCAAAGAATGAAGAAAGGATGAGAAATCTACTTACAAGTATGTCCCATGAGTTTAAAACCCCACTGGGAATAATATCAGGTTTTCTGGATGTAGTTAGACACAAGGCCTATGAAAAAGATCCAGATTATTATTTAGATGTTATTTCTGAAGAAATAGAAAAAATGAATGAGCTTGTACTGGAAACTATTCAGTTATCAAAACTGGAAACCGGAAGCTATGAAATGAATGAGACAAGTTTTAATTTGGATGAATTCGTCAATAGAAGTCTAAAAAAATTTGAAATGTCTATTGAAGGGAAAAATCAAAAGTTAATAGTAGATGTGAAGCAAGTAAAGGTAAAAGGGGATATTAAGAAATATGAGCAGGTCTTAAACAATTTTGTTAGTAATGGAATAAGATATTCGTCAGAAGGGGAAACTATAGAAGTCCTATCAAAGATTGATGAAAATTTAGTATATATATATGTGAGAAACTACGGTGTAGTTCTAGATGATGAAGATTTAGATAAAATATGGGATAGGTATTATAGAACTGAAAAATCCCGTAATAGAGAATTTGGAGGTAGCGGATTAGGACTAACGATAGTTAAAACAATACTTGAACTCCATGGGTCGGATTATGGAGTTAGGAATATTGATAATGGAGTAGAGTTTTATTTTTCTTTGGAATTATCAGAGTGTTGACAAAGTCTACACTCTCGTTAAGCAATATATTGAGAACCTCAATATATGTGAAGCAGGTGCATTTGCACCGTTAAGCATCTATTATCATAGACGTTAAGCTGTGTTTTTTAAACACTGTTCAAGGAAACCTTGCTACACAAGCTGAAAATTTTAAAGCTTGAAGTAGCAAGGTTTTTAAGGTCATGCCATTAAATTGGTTCGTTTTTAATAGTTTAAGTTCTTTTCTTATATAAGTATTTTCCCTAAGGGAAATTACCTTGTATGTAATTCGAAGAATTACTGCTTAACAATGAATTGATGAATTCATCGCTCCACAGGAATGAAATGACTGCTTAACGTTATGATTCATCATAATGCTCAACCAGACTGTAGTTTGTATACAGTCTGAGGCACTGGACAGTTTGTCCAGTGTCTTTTTTTATACAATTTTACACAATCTTTCACAATTCCTCCGCAGTGTACGGTATTTTTACCATTATTTGAACTTAATCTAGTAAATAAGAAAATGCTAGGTCCTTGAAAAAGAAATTTTAGTGAATGATTCAATGACCTTAGACAAATACTAGGAGGAATTGTTATGAGTGCAATTACGTCGGTGTCAAATGATTATATTATTCAACCAAGTAAGGTTCAGACAGATGATGATCCAAACTCTTTGGGATCAGAAGATTTCATGGAATTATTAATTACCCAGATTCAAAATCAAGATCCAATGAATCCCATGGATAATACTGAATTTATAAGTCAAATGGCTGAGTTTTCTGCCCTAGAAGAAATGCAAAGTATGAATAGTTCTATGAATTCCATGTATGCATTTGGTCTTATGGGAAAGGAAGTAACAATTAATAATGGAGATGGAACGGTTACTACAGGAGTAGTTGATACTGTTTCGGTAAAGAATGGAGTAAATTATGTTGAAGTTGGTGGGGTTCAATATAATTCACAACTTGTCATGAGTGCTAGTCAAGTTAAAGAAGATAATAATGAAACAGATAATAGTGAGAATGTTGAAGAGGAGGTTGTTTCATAATGATGCCTTCCCTTTACACTGGTGTAACAGCTATGAACAGTAATCAGATGAAGATTGATGTAATATCAAATAATATAGCTAATGCAAACACTATTGGATACAAGTATCAGACTGTTAGTTTTTCTGATGTACTAAACCAAGAAATACATGGAGCAAGTGCTCCCCAGGATGACATTGGTGGAGTTAACCCCATGCAGGTAGGTCTTGGTGTAGGAGTAGCTTCTGTTAGTACTGTAACAACTATGGGAAGTTTGCAGTATACTGGAAACCCTACGGATTTAGCAATAAGTGGAGATGGTTACTTTGTAGTTCATAGCCCTGGCGGAGAATACAATTTTACAAGGGCAGGAAACTTTGGTGTTGATGCATCGGGAAACTTAGTTACTGCTGAAGGATATCAAGTATGTGGATGGCAGGATGTAGAAGATCAAGCTGATGGAACATATGTATTTGATACTACAGGTGATCCCGAACCTATAAATATTTTTGAATCAGGTGGCGAATCTAATAGAACAATCCCCCCTAATGCAACTACGGAGGCAAATATATCTGGCAATCTAAATTCAAGTGCAACTCAAAAAGGTGATGCTATGAATGATATAGGAACTGCCATTACTGATGGTGAAACACCGGATTATGTTATGCCTATGACTGTAGTGGATAGTCTTGGGGCTGTACATGAGGTCGATGTTGAGTATTATATGTGTTATTCGGAAACCTCTTCAGGCACAACGGAAACTTCTTATTACTGGCGTGCTGTTGGGGAAGATGGAAATCCAATAACAGATTCTGTTACAGGGGATGCAAGTGAGGGATATGTGAAATTTGACAGTGAAGGAAATCTAATAGAAGGAGATTCTGATTATCCAACAAGTACGACAATTCCAATATCTCCAGGTGGTGGTGCGGCTCCACTTGAGATAGATATGGATTTTTCTTCATTAACTATGTATGGTTCTGAGAGTAATGTTTTACCTACACATGTAGATGGAAATACAGCAGGGGAACTTACTGATTTTTCAGTAGATTCTAACGGGGTGATAATGGGGGTATATTCCAATGGTCAGCAGAAGCCTATTGGAGTTTTATGTATAGCAAATTTTTCGAATCCATCAGGCCTTGAAAAATCTGGGCATAATATTTATCAAGCTACTCAAAACTCAGGAAGTTTTGATGGAGGTAATCCTCCAGGCGTTGGCGGTGCTGGAATAATAGGTGTTGGAACTCTTGAAATGTCAAATGTAGATTTATCTAGGGAGTATAGTGAATTAATTGTAGCCCAAAGGGGCTTTCAAGCAAGTTCATCAATTATATCGACTGTAGATGAATTGTTGCAGGACTTAATTAATCTAAAAAGGTAACAATTTAGGAAGCCGGTGAAAAAGTAGCTACAGTTGATTTTTATCTACAATATGTTGGGTTCTATAGTTGAAAGAAAGAGATATATTGTGGAATAAGAATTTTAAAATTGACTTTTTTCAGTGGTCTGTAATTTAGGAAGCCGATGAAAAAGTACCTACAGTTGATTCTTATCTACAATATGTTGGATTCCATAGTTGAAAGAAAGATACATATTGTAGTATAAGAATTTCAAATAGGAGTTTTTCAGTGGCCTGTAATTTAGGAAGCCGCTGAAAAAGTACCTACAGTTGATTCTTATCTACAATATGTTGGATTCCATAGTTG
>JAOARG010000001.1 GCA_025210655.1 Bacillota bacterium | reverse complement strand
GATTACAATTCGTTATCAAGATTGGCTTTTAGAATGGCTGGATATGAGGAATCTTTACTAGAGAGGTCAAAGTATCTAGGTTTTGATGAAAAGTTTCTTGAGGGAGTTAAAGTAGAAGATCTATCTCCTATTACAAGAGGTTATTTATTAAAATACCTATTTATATTCAATGGTAAGGATACTGAAGGATATGAAGACTTATTTGAAGATAGAAACTTAGTAACGTGGGAAGAAGCAGAAGAAATGACAAAGTCTATTAAGCATTTTGTATGGAATGAAGAATTTCAAACAAAAGAAATGTGGTCAGATGAAGAATTTATTGATTATGTGAATAATAATCCTGATTCTTCAAACTATCTTTGGACAAAGAATCTTATATTGGATGGTAGGGATATAACTATCATTGCCAGTGATAATAGAAACGTGAAAATGCACCTTATAGATAGATTTACAAATATCCCTAATATCAATGATAGGGTATTTGAAATGTTAAAGATACTAACTTTCCATGCGGTAAAAGAAGGTGGTACAGTAACCCTTTATGGAGAAGACCAACAGGGCTATATATGGATAGGTTTTAATGGTGAACACTTGGCGGTAAAAGATGCGTGGAGTGAGAATTTTAGGATTGTAATATCAGACCATCCTTGGAATTATAGAGATAAGAATACAGTGATTACTTTAGGATTTAATAGAATGTATAAACTTAATAGATATTATACTGAAGCTAGTTTGTGGAATAGTATTTACCCATCCATAGCAGAAAGTACAATGAAAGCACTATATCAAGACTCTTATAGTGAAGAACTATTTGCATACTTTAAAAAAATAGCTAAAGGTTATAGTATGACAGAGGATAAATCTTATAATGGTATTGATACCTTTATTAGAACAATTGATTCTAACGTAGTTTATACAAAAATAAAGTAGGTGAAATATATGAAAAAAATATCATTGATTCTAGTCCTGTTGTTACTTTTTCAGGCTATACCTATCAACTCCTTCAACTTTGCAGAAGATTTGACACCTGAGAAGCTTGTTAACTTAACCGATGAAAAAATAGCTAGTCTGACAGACCAACAAATTATTACTGGTATTACTTCAGATGAAGATTATCCACTTTCAAGAAGTGGTAAATTATACGATAATTTTAAATTAGAAGGTACTCCTATTAGGACAATTGATGTAAGTCTCAACATAGATACTTTCAGAAAATACAAACAAATTGTCTATGGAAATCCTTTTAACAGTCAAGACAATTATGAAGGAAAGATATTACTTAAATCTGAAGCTAAGTTTTTGGGATTTAACAATCAGGGTGATCCTGTTACAAATGATTTATACCCTGGGGATAGTGGGGGTACAGAACCACCTGATAAGAAATGGTTGTTTGATGATAATGAATATGAAAGATCGTGGGATCAAGTTTCTGAAAAAGTAGCAAAAGACCAAGATATATCAGAACTGTATAGACATATGCTTACTACAGATACAATCAATACTGATGCAGTGGGTTCTTATACACTGTCAGAAATACTTGAAAAACGAATGGGTAATTTGACTGCATACTTAGATAGCCCTATAGAACTAAGGGAAAAGTTAGAAAGTGTTGCACAGCTCCAAATGTTACCTACTTTTGTATCTAAGGGTATTTTTGTTATGAGACATAATACAAAGGGGTGGGAACAGTACGATACTATGGAGTGGAAAAGGTTAGGTCAGCTTCATCATAGTATGACTATAATCCCTGAAAAAGAAACTGTTGTCATGCTTCCTGAAGATGATGAGAATCTTATGGGGTCAAGTCTCTCATCCTTGCATTTATGATATAAAGAGCAAAAATGAGAGACTTGACCCCATAAGTGTATAGATTATCCTTGTGGTTTTCCAATATTTGCAATCAAAACGAATACATGGTAAAATGATAAAAGTTAAAAAATTACATAAGAAGAAGTATATAGTTGTAATTAAATATCAATATGAATTAGGGAGGATAAGTGATGAAAAAATTAAGAGTTTTAATATTAATAGCGATGTTAACAGCAATATTTGGACAAGCTTGTTACGGTGAAACATTTGAGGAGTTAGAGAAAAGATTCAAGGTTGATATTGATAGAAGTAAAATGACATGGGATGAAGAAATTGCTTTTGAAAATAGTGAAACATGGAAAGCGTTTGAAAAAGAGTTATCTAATCATGTTAGATATTCAGATTTCTCAAGAATGGCATTTAGAATGGCGGGATATGAAGAGAGTCATTTAGAAAGAGCGAAGTATTTAGGATACGACAAAATAATGAATGAAAAATCTAATCCAAAGGACTTGTTATTCTTCACAAAAGGGAATGCACTCAGATATCTATTCTTATTCAATGGATATGATATAACAGGTTATGAGGAATTATTTGAAGATAAGAATATGGTTACATGGGAAGAAGCAGAAGAGTTAACAAAAGGCATAAAACCTTTCATATGGAATAAGGAATTTGTAACTAAAGAAATGTGGTCAGACGAAGAATTTATTGATTTTGTTAACAATAATCCTGATGCTCCTCTTTATCTGTGGACGGAATCCTTTGAGCTAAATGGAAAGGAAATAACTTTAGTAGATAAGTTGTTGAAAGGACATAAAGTAAAGTTATCCGAACATTTCACTAACATCCCTGATGTGAATGAAAGAGTGTTCCAAATGCTTAAAATAGTTACCTTTAATGCAGTAAAACATGGTGGTACCGCAACATTTTTCAGTGATGAAAAAAGAGGATTTATATGGATTGGATTCAATGGAGAGTATTTAGATGCTCAGACGACTGATAATTTCAGAATTACATTAGAAAATCAACCTTGGGAATTCAAAAATAAAAATACTGTGGTAACTTATAGATTTAATAGAATGTATACAGCAAATAAAGTTTTTAATAGTGGTGGTGTTTGGACAGGCATTTATCCGGAAATACTTAAGGGTTGTATGAAAGAACTTTATAAAGAATACTATAGTGATGAAATGTTTGATTATCTTGGACGAGTAGCAAATTATGAATTAGAAAACGACCAAGACAAAGTGTTTAACGGGATTGATGTATATTACAGGGCAGATGATTTGAATCAATATGTGTATAGCAAAATAAAGTAGGTGATAAGATACATGAGAAAAATAGCGATAGTTTTAACATTTCTATTACTTATGCAAGCAATACCAATAGGGAGCTTGGCTTTCGCAAGCTCCCTTAGTCCAGTTGATTTGGTAAATATGGATGAAGCAGAAATAGAAGCACTATCAGATACTGACATATATAATGCAATTACATCTTCGGACAATTATCCTCCGACAGTAGAGGCTAAACTTAAAAATGGAGGTAGTACAGATAATGTTACTGTGAGTTTAAATATAAATTCATATAGAAAGTATAGACTGATTGTGTACGGAGTACCTTTTGAAAAAGAAAGTAAATATCCAGGAAAAACATTACCAGGATCTGAACCTAAATTTCTCGGATTTAATGAAAAAGGAATTCCGGTAACAAATGATAAATCACCAAGTTTACCTGGTGATAAAGAACCTTATGAGAAGAAGTGGAATCATTATACTAATCAATATGAAAAAACTTGGACGGATGTTTCTAATACTGATGCATCCGGACAAGATATTTCAGCACTATATAAACACCTTCTTCTATCAGGCACTATAAATGATGATGCATCTGATAATTATACACTTGCTTATATACTGTATGGAGTAATGGGGGATCTAAAGAAGTATCTTGGTGGTGATGAAGATACACTGAGAGAAAAGTTAGAAAGTGTAGTTCAATTACAAATGCTTCCTACCTTTGTATCAAAGGGAAGTTTCAAGATGACCCATAATACTGTTACTGATGATAATCCATCAGGAAGTAAAAGATATGACACTATGGAATGGGAGAGACTTGGAGATATAAATGAGCATTTAACTGTAGTACCTGAAAAAAAGAAAATCGTAATGTTTCCGGACCAAGATGAAGTGACAAATAAATTCACTGTAACAGTTCATTATGATGATAAAGTGAGTGGTATGGATACAAGTGGATTAATAAAATCGTTTGTAAAAATAGGTATGGATAATATGTCTGAGAATGTTCCTTCTACTAATCCGACGTTCACATTTACAAAAACTTATAAAAGAGACGAGTATAAGTTTGGCATTTATGATATTGAAGAAAACGGAGGATTTTATTTTGAAAGTATCTTCGGTGATAAGTATGATGGTAATGAGAAATGTAGTTTTGAACTAGAAGTTAAAATGCAAGGTGATTTAGCAGTAGATTTCATAAGTAAGCATGATAGTAAGATATGTGATGATTATCTTAATCCGATTGTTTTAAATGAAGGCTCATGGGATAGTCCTGATGATATTGTGAAAATCGACCTTGAGGATAAGTCTCTTATTTCACAGGCTCTTGTAAATGAAATTCCTGATGCTAAGATTATTTCTTGGAATTGGTTTGTGAAGAATAAAGATGGTAGCTTTGAGCAGTTTAATAGTACTTTGACTCCTAATATATCTTATGACTTAACTTTTGGATCTGATTATACTTTTAATACGTTTAAGGAAGATGGTAAAGTTGAAACAGTAGTTCAATTTAAACTTGAAGTCATGGATTCTCAAGGGAATATTGGCCAAATGATTAAGAATGTTAAGATTGGTGAAAAGACTGTAATTCAACCACCCCTACCAGTTAGTAAAAATAAGAAACCTCATGCTATTGCTAAAGTAAAGACAGTAGTAAAAGCAGGGGAAAAGGTATGGGCTGATGGTCGTGATTCTTATGATAGTGATGGTAGGATTGTTTCTTATGATTGGGATTCTCCTCATACTGTTTTTCCAGAAGCAGACGACCAAGAGAGGGTCTATTTTTATCCTTTCTATGTTACTGATAATTCGGAACTTAGACTAAAGGTAAAGGATAATGATGATCTTTCAGATAGTGAGGAGCTTAAGTATGATGTTGTTAATCCAATAAGTCCTCTTATTAATCAAACTGGATTTAGGAAGGTTAATAGAAAGCTTAATCTCAATGCTTATAAGAGTAGGGGAACAAAATACTTTCCTATAGAATGGGATAAGACTGAGTGGAAGATTACTCCTATGGAGGGGCAGTCAATGGATTCCATAAAGGTTGATGGGGATTTATCGGGTGCTAGTATAGACGCATTATTTAAGGAAACTGGTAAGTACAAGGTTTGGATGAAACTGTATACTAATTGTACTTATGAGGATGAAGAGTATAGTTACAGTGCTGAAACGGAAAACTTTATTTGGATAAAACCTGATGAAAAGCCGATTGCTAATATCAACGTAAAGAAATTGACTTATAGAAATCCTGATACTGATGGTGTAGCAGTGCTTCAAGTAGCAGATGATTCTAATAGCCTTGATGGTGACTTTATTGAAAATAAGAAGTGGTGGTTTGCCTTTGACAGTGACAATGATGATTCTTTTGAGGATGAAGATTTTGTTTTAATAAGTGATGGAAATGAAAATGTAATTCATCAAAATGTAAATCATGTAGGTAAGTAT
>JAOARG010000033.1 GCA_025210655.1 Bacillota bacterium | reverse complement strand
TCCTTCAGACCCATCTGTCACCAGATACGCCCTTGCTTACAACTTTTCTTCCCCATTGGCTGGGTAAAAGGGCTTCTTACAACCCATCGGCTCGGCAACATGCCTCGCAAACACTAGTGGACTTCACTATGAAGTCCGACCGATGATATTTTACCTAGGTAAAATTACAATTGAAGTTTAAGGTCTTTCTTTCCATGCAAAAGTCTATAGAGTTTTGCATGGAAAGTTTATTTTTGAAATAAAAGTTATTTGCTTAGAGTAAATAATATCCTTGTACTAGAATCTCTATGAGATTAGCTGGGCTCATGTCAAAAAACATGGCTGGGCTTGTATCCAAGATATAGCTGGGCTATTTAGAGGAGCTAATGCTAGCCAAGTAGTTTATAATTCCGTCATATCCGGTCTATTCTCCTGTCCCCAAGCGAATAGGGAATCCATAATTGGGATTAGTGTTTTTCCAAAGTCTGTTAGGGAGTATTCTACTTTTGGTGGTATTTCTTTGTATACTTCTTTGTGGATTATTCCGTCGGCTAGTAGTTCTTTTAGTTGATTACTTAGCATTTTGTGGGATATTTTGTCTAGAAGTCTTTGTAGTTCTCCGTATCTTATTACTTCTTGATCGTATATATGCCATAGGATTACTAGCTTCCATTTTCCAGCTATTTTGTTCATTGCATATTCCATTGGGCATGTTACCCTCAATTTATTTTCTTCCTGAACACCTGTATTTTTCATAATTCTCACCTTTTGTTTAGTATCTAACATTAAAGTGCATACTTTTCAGTCAGACCTTTTTGATGCTACTATTGTACCATAAGTAAGCTTACAGAAAAAACTATTGAGAGTTATTTGTATTAGGGTGTTTTAATAATATTTATTATCTAATAAGAAGGGAGTAGCATGATAAGGAGTGTCATGCACATAAAATATATGAGTAAGAAAAATGAGATTCTAGAGGCGGTTAAGTATAGAAGAGCTATTAAGGTGTTTGAAAAGGATAAAATTATTTCTAAAGAGGATTTTGACTTTATTCTTGAAGTAGGTAGACTTTCTCCTAGTTCATTTGGATGGGAGCCTTGGCAGTTTCTTGTTGTTCAAAATCAGGATATAAGAGGTAAGTTGTCAGAGTTTAGCTGGGGTGCTGAAAAGCAATTAGCATCTGCTAGTCACTTTGTAGTTTTGCTGGCTAGAAAAGCAGATGATATGAGACCTGGATCAGAGTATTTAAGTTATATTTCAAAAGAAGTGGATAATTTGCCAGCAGAGATTGAAGAAATGAAAATAGGTTTCTTTAAAAACTTCCAAGAAAATGAGTTTGATCTAACTGATGATAGAAAATTATTTGACTGGGCTAGTAAGCAGGTTTATATACCTATGGCAAATATGATGACTGCAGCAGCTCAAATCAATATAGATTCTTGTCCTATTGAAGGATTTGACAGATTAAAGGCTGAAGAGCTTCTTAAGAAAGAGGGTATTGTAGATACTGACCACTTTGGTGTAGCTGCTATGGTTGCTTTTGGTTATAGAAGTGAGAATAGCCCTTATCCTAATACTAGGCAAACTATTGATAAGGTTGTGAAGTGGGTGTAGTTTTTAGGTCGTGGTCTAGTGAAATACTTTACCTTGTTTAGTATTTCGTCTAGTGCCTTTGCCATGCAAAGTCGTCTAGTATAAAACTTGTGTTCGTGTTTTATGACTAGTGGACTTCATTATGAAGTCCGACCGATGATATTTTACCTAGGTAAAATTACAATTGAAGTTTAAGGTCTTTCTTTCCATGCAAAAATCTATAGATTTTTGCATGGAAAGTTTATTTTGAAATAAAAGTTATTTGCTTAGAGTAAATAATATCCTTGTACTAGAATCTCTAAGAGATTCGCTGGGCTCATGTCAAAAAACATGGCTGGGCTTGTATCCAAGATATAGCTGGGCTATTAGAGTGGCTAATGCTAGGCCAAACAGCTAAGCTGTTTACAATTTACAGAGTAAATTGCACCCCTTCGGGGTATAAAAACCAACACGTTTAAGAAGGGAGTAGCATGGGGAGCTATGCGCATAATTGTATGGATAAGAGGAAAGAATTGATTGATGCTTTGTATTCAAGAAGGGCTATTAAGATTTTTCAGGAAGATAAGAAGATTTCTGATGAGGATTTTGAGTTTATTCTTGAGGTTGCAAGGATTTCTCCTAGTTCTTTTGGTTTTGAACCTTGGAAGTTTTTAGTTGTTCAAAGTGATGAAATGAGAAGTAAGATTCATGATCTTAGCTGGGGTGCTAAGAGGCAGCTTAAATCTGCTAGTCATTTTATGATATTGCTGGCTAGGAAATCACAGGATATGGCACCTGATTCTAATTTTTTAAGGTATATATCTAGGGATATATACAGATTGCCTGCAAAGGTTGAACAGACAAAGTTTGATCATTATAAGAACTTTATGGAAAATGAATTTGATCTAACTGATGATAGAAAGGTATTTGATTGGTCCAGTAGACAGGTATATATTGCCCTTGCAAATATGATGAATGCGGCTATTCAAATTGGTATAGATTCTTGTCCTATTGAAGGATTTGAAAAGGAAAATGTGGAAAAACTTCTTGAAGCTGAGGGCCTTATTGATAGAAATCAATTCGGTGTTTCTGTAATGGCTGCCTTTGGATATAAGAAGGAAGATAGTCACTATCCTAAGGCGAGGCAGCCTATGCATTCAGTTGTTGAGTGGGTGTAATTATATAGAGTATAGTCTAGTGAAATACTTTACGTTGTTCAGTATTTCGTCTAGTGTCTTTGCTTAGCAAAGTCGTCTAGTATGAAACGTGTAACCGTGTTTTATGTCTAGTAGACTTCACTATGAAGTCCGTCCTATGACATTTTACCTACGTAAAATTACAATTGAAGTTTAAGATCTTCTTCCAATGATAAATCTATTGATTTTTCGTTGGAAGATTTTTTTGAAAGTAAATTTATTTGATCGAAGAGCAAAAAATAACCTTGCACTAGAATCTCAATGAGATTCGCTGGGCTCATGTTAAAAGACATGGCTGGGCTCGTATACAAGATACGGCTGGATTATTAGCATTGCTAATGCTAGGCTAAACAGCTCCAGCTGTTTATACCAATAAAATATAGTATAATTGAAGTAATGATATGGAGGATAATATATGAATGAATTTAAAAAACTGCCCTTTAGGGCTAGGTTTAATATGTTTTTAAGTGGTCTTATGTGGAACTTGATTTTTTCTGGAGGAATTGTGATAGCTTTACTGATTATAAAGAATGTTGATTTTTTTCCTTATACGGTGAAGAATGTGGCTATACTTCTTTCTAAGATTGCTTTTACATATTTGATTCTTGATACTTTACTTGAACCTACTCTTGGATATTCTAGATATAGATATAGGGTGACTGAGGATTCGGTTGAAAAGATATCTGGTATTTTTACTAAGAGTCATGAAATTGTTCCTATACATAGGATGCAGCAAATTGAGCTTGAGGAGAGTTTTTTTAACAGACTGTTTAAGTTATCAAGTCTACTTGTAATCACTTCTGGTGGTGAAATGACTGTGGAGTATTTGTCTATTGAGGAAGGGCGTGTTATTTCGGAGAGGCTGAAGTCTTATATCAATGGTTTTGCCCAGGAGGATAGCTTAAATGGAAAGAGTTGAGTTTAGGAATCATGTGCTGATTATTTTTAAGAAAATCATAGGTCTTTTTATTGCTGTTGCTATATTTTTAGCTAGGTTGATTGATAAGGTGAATATTTTTGAAGAGGGTGGTGCTGTATTTATAATACTTGCAGTAGTTTCTTTTTTACTTATTCTTGTAACGACGAATGCCTATATAAAGTGGAAGAATACTATATATACTATTTCAAATGGATATCTCAACTATAAATATAGGGGATTGTTTAGAAAGAAAAATAAAGAGGTAAGGCTTTCTCAGATAAGTAATATCAATCTAGAGAGATCTCTTTTAGATAAAGTATTTTCTATAGGAAAAGTTAAAATTGATATTAGTTCTTCCCATACTGCTAAGGAGACTGATTTTGAAATACTTCTGTCAATGAATGAGGCGGAAAGAATAAAGGAAATACTTTCTTTGAAAACTAGTAATGAAGTGGTGGAAGAAGTTTTAGCCGATGAGACAAATATAGCAAGTGAGGAACACAAAGACTTTACTGCATGTGTTGAAAATATTAAGAGAATCAATTTTAAAAATATTTTTGATAGATCAATAATAAGTGGGCTTTCTAAAAAGGGAAGCTATAGCGGTCAATCTCATACAAGAAATTTTACACCTTGGGAAGGTATAAGACATTCTGTATTCGATATCTCAATTTTTTCTATACTATTCTTTGGATTTGCCTTATTTATGATGTTTTCGGAAATGAAGGATAAGGGTAGAATAGTTGCTTTATTCATTATATTAAGAAGTGTATATGATCTAGCTAAAAGTCTAAATGAAAAAATCAATTTCTCTTGTAAAAGGGAAGGGGATCATTTAGAAATACAGTATGGGATGATGAATACTGATAGATTCACAATACCGGTAAATAAGATAACAGGAATAGGCTCAAAACAAAGTCTTTTCTCAAGGATGTTTGGATACACTGCCTTAAGAATTACAGCTGTAGGTGTTGGTAATGATAAATCCGAAAACCAAATGATGAGCTTATATATGAAAAATACTGAGCTCGATGATTATTTATCGAAAATTCTTCCTGAATATCAACTGGAAAATAGCTATATGAAACAGTCAGTAAAGGTACTTTTCATATCCCTTATACCAAGTCTTACTGTATGTATATCCCTTGGATATATGTTAAGTGGATTCTTTGAAGATTGGAGAATGTACATTTATATAATCTCAACTTGTCTAGCTTTATTAAATCCTTTTTTAGGATACCTAAATGAAGGATTACATGTAACGGAAGAGAGCATTGTAATCCAAAAAGGTGTCTTTAGAATAATAAGGGAAACAATTGATTATAGTGAAATAGACCAAATATCCTTGATACAGGGACCACTTTATCGACTTGTGGGCCTTAGGAAACTTAAGATTATGTATAAGGGTAATAGTGGGGCGAAGACACTTGTTTCGGGATATTACTCGGGTGAGGTTTTTAGTTAGTCTAGTGTGTGTTTTCTTTTGAAAACATTACGTCTAGTCGAAATCTATAGATTCCGGTCTAGTAAAAAACTCATAGATTCGTTTTTCGTCTAATCGAATTTCTTAGAAATTCTGTCCGGGGAGATTTTACTTTCGTAAAATTATAATTGAAGTATAAGATCTTCTGTCCATATAAAAATCTATAGATTTTTATATGGACAGTTTATTTTTTGAAAGGAGATTTATTTGCTAAAAGCGAAAAATATCAATGGTCGTACTACCAAAGGAAGTATACTTGACGAAAAACATGGGGTTAAAGTTTTTCACTAGACCTGGATGTAACATTCAGACTAGACGCGATATTTGAGTATCAAATAAGCACTAGACGAAAAAAACTCATCAGGAATATCCTGATGAGTTTTTGTAATTACTTCTTCTCTTCTTCTCTCTTTGCTTTTTCCCAGATATAGTACTGTTGAAGCATTGTAAGAGCTCTTTTAATAGTTTTGTCTGTAACTTTTGATGTATCCTTTAATATGTTAGTCATTTTAACCATTTGAGTTTCTACGTATACTCTATTGTTAAGCTTGCTTGCGTGTGCAGCTGCTTTTTTCTTATTTCTTGGTGTTGTTATTGTCTCTCTAAACATAAATAATAAAAAGCTTTTTCTCTTTTTGCCTGGTACTTGTCTCGCATTGTCATACACATGTTGAAATAATTGCTCCATACCTCTTTTTCTATTGAAATATAAGGCAGCTAGGGCACCTATTACGATTACTACGACTATTCCTGCGATCATCCAATTATTCATTAAAAAATTTCACTCCTTTAGTAATTATATTATCTATATTACCATCTTTTGATAGGTTCTGTCTACTTAAATGTTTGATATGCAGTGATTATCTACAGCTTTGAGATTTATAAAATGCTTCTATGATTTTTTTAAAAGGAGATACTTTTATATCAAATTTATAAGTAAGTTTTATAGTGAATGGAATTCTATAAAAATAATTAATTTGGCATATGCCAAATTAATTGGTATTATTCATTTGTAATTTATATTCATTTATTTTTTAGGAGGTTATTTGCTATGGGAAGCAAGAAAGGTATTTTTATGGCTGGGGGGCTTATTGGTATTTTTTCAGCTCTACTAGTTAAGTTTGGAAATCCAATGAACATGGGTGTTTGTATAGCGTGTTTTTTAAGGGATATTTCCGGGGCAATTGGATTACATAGGGCAGGTGTTGTTCAGTACATAAGACCAGAGGTTATTGGTATTGTACTTGGTGCATTCATCTCATCCTTCATATTTAAGGAAAGAAGAGCTGAAGGCGGATCTTCACCTATTACAAGAATCTTGCTTGGTGCTATGGTTATGATTGGTGCCCTTGTATTTTTAGGTTGTCCACTTAGGATGGTTTTAAGGATTTCTGCAGGGGATTTAAATGCTGTAGTAGGTCTTTTAGGTTTTGGATTAGGTATTCTTATTGGTATATTCTTCTTAAATAAAGGATTTAACTTAAAAAGAACATACAAGCAAAGTTCTTCTGAAGGTTTAGCAATGCCAATTGTAATGATTGGATTACTTATTTTATTAGTTATGGCACCAGCATTTATTTTCTTTAGTGAGAAGGGACCTGGTAGTATGCATGCTCCTCTTGTATTAGCACTAGTGGCTGGTCTTATTACTGGTATTGTTTCTCAAAGAACTAGACTTTGTATGGTTGGTGGTATTAGGGATTTAGTATTATTTAAAGATTCTTATTTATTAATCGGTTTTGTAGGGATACTAATATTCTCAGCTATTGGGAATGTATATTTTGGAAACTTCAATCTTGGCTTTGAAGCTCAACCTATTGCCCATAATGATGGCCTTTGGAACTTTATGGGTATGCTGGTAGTTGGATGGGGATCTGTTCTTCTTGGTGGTTGCCCACTTAGACAACTTATCTTATCTGGTGAAGGAAATAGTGATTCTGCTATTACTGTTGTAGGTATGATTGTAGGTGCAGCTATTGCTCATAATTTTGCCCTTGCAGCTAGCCCAAAGGGTGTAACAGGAAATGCAAAGATTGCAGTTGGGATTATATTAGCTTTAATGCTTGTGGTTTCATTAAAGAATGCTGAATTTATTGGAAGTAGAAAGGATGTGAATGAATATGTTGAAGCTTGATGCCAGGGGATTATCTTGTCCACAACCAGTTTTAATTGTAAAAAAAGGTATAGAAGGTAAAAGTCCTGAACTTGAAGTTGCAGTGGACAACATGACTGCAAGAAACAATGTTACAAGGTTTTTGAAGAGCAATGGTTATAAAAACATATCATACAGGTCAGTTGATGAGGATATGTTTATACTAGCTAAAAAATAGGTGGGGATATGAAGACTATTATTCTCTTTCATACCCATACCGGGGCCTTAAAATTTGATAAAATACTGAAGAAAAACAATATAGAGTCTGTTCTTAGACCTGTACCAAGGCACTTAAGTTCAAGTTGCGGTGTATGCATTTTTACTGACAGTGATTTAGAAGGGATAGAAAGAATAGATGAAATAAAAGAAGTGGTTTTTGAAGATTGATTTTTAAGAAGTATGCATTTATTTGTATACTTCTTTTTTGTTGGTAAATGTGATAAATTGGTAATAAAATTGGGTATTAGTGTTAAGATTCTATTTGTAGGTATAAAATTATAGTATGGGTATGAATGGTTGAATATAAGGTTGAAAGGATAGCTGCTATATGAAAAAGTTTTTTCGAAGGTATAAAAAAGAGAACATTAGTAGATCAAGATTCAATATTGAATGGATAGGCTTGTCGTTAGTATTAATCGCTATTTTATTTGCTATATTTTATTTTCAGAAAAAAGCTGAGGTAGTTGCTTATAGAGAGAAGATACAAACCAGTGAAATGTCTGTTGTAATGCTTCAAGAAGGACTTATTGAAAGTAAGATGGATGGTGTTGTAAATGACCTTGAGTATGTAGCTACAATGTGTTCCTTTAGCAGATTATTAAATTCAAAGGATGATTTGGAGCATAAAATTTATAAGGATGAATTTCAAGAAGAATTAAAAAGATTTATCAAGGTACATAGCCAATATGATCAAATTAGATATATTGATATTGATGGTAAGGAAAGGGTAAGGGTCAATTTTGATGGTAATAAAATAGATATTGTAGATGAAAGTAGACTTCAAGATAAATCAAACAGATATTACTTTAAGGACTCGATTAAGTTGGAAAAAAATCAGGTGTATCAATCTGTTCTTGATTTGAATGTTGAGAATGGTGAAATTGAGTATCCTGAAAAACCTATGATCAGGTTTGCTAAAACGGTTTATGATGAGAATGAAAACAGGATGGGAATAGTAATTATTAATTATAATGCTAAGGTAATGCTTAAATCCTTTGAAGATATGTCGAAGGGGAGTGCTGGAAAATCATTCTTATTAAATACTGGAGGATATTCTTTGGCTGGGGATAGTGATGATAAATTTGATTTTATGTACCATAAGAATTCAGAGAAAAGTTTAAAGAATATATACGCTCCACTTTGGGGAAAAATAATAGCTATTTCTCCTTCTGACGGTATAGTTCAAAGATATGGTAGAAATGGTTTGATGACCTTTACAGAAGTAAATAGGTCACCAAATATTATTTTGAATGAAAGATGGTTCATATTGACTGGTATAACAAAGGAAGAAGATAAGTTATGCACAAAGGATAGTATATTTAAGATAATACTTTTAGAGTATCTAGATCAAAAAATGTATTTTATTGCATGTATAATATTAAGTTATTTTATTATTCTTTCATACACTCTTTACAGAAAAAATATCAAAAATATTTCTGATATGGCTACATATGATAAGTTGACAGGTGCCTATAGTAGATCCAGGGGATTTGAAATAGTAAAGATGGATATGGAGTTTGCTGTAAAAAATAAGAGGGAATATTCTGTTTGTTTTATTGATTTGAATGACTTGAAAAAAGTGAATGATAAGTATGGTCATGAAATGGGAGACTTGTATTTGAAGGATTCGGTTAATATGATAAAAAGTCGACTGAACTATAGAGAAAATATCGTTAGAATGGGTGGCGACGAGTTTTTAGTTGGAGTATTTAAGTCTAAAGAAGAAATTGATTTTGGATGGAAATGTTTAATAGAAGATGCTAAAAGCTATAATGAAAAAAGCGAATATCCTTTTGAAATATCCTTAAGTCATGGTGTTGCTTCGATAGATGAAAAGGAAGTAAAGACTCTAGATGATATGATTAACATTGCTGATAAAAGGATGTATGTTGAGAAGAGGGCAATGAAAGAGGGGATTCGTAGGTCGGAAGGTCGTGGGTGGTAGGTCGGAAGTTCAAGTCCCTGAGTCAACTGATTTTCTCAGTGGGACGTTAAAGGAGGCTTTTTGCAATACAAAACCGTATCTTCAATTTGAATAGAAACACTTAAAATTGAAATACTAGCTTATAAATTAGTTTAACCGTGGAGATGGATTTCAAAGACCTAAGTTGAAGTCGCTCCTGTCCGTAGAGTTGTGACAGATATATGGAGTGATTTATCAGTAAATTATTCATAGATGGTAGGTCGTGATTCGTAGGTCGGAAGGGCAAGTCCCTGAGTCAACTGATTTTCTCAGTGGGACGTTAAAGGAGGCTTTTTGCAATACAAAACCGTATCTTCAATTTGAATAGAAACACTTCAAATTGAAATACTAGCTTATAAATTAGTTTAACCGTGGAGATGGATTTCAAAGACCTAAGTTGAAGTCGCTCCTGTCCGTAGAGTTGTGACAGATATATGGAGTGATTTTTCAGTAAATTATTCGTAGATGGTAGGTCGTGATTCGTAGGTCGGAAGTTCAAGAGCTTGAGTGGCTATTAAAAGCATCCTTATAGGACAAATCAGGCCATATATTAGCGGTCCTTTACTGACAGGCCAGACTTGGTTTTGGGTCGGGAAAATTTAAGACTGTAAGTCGAAGTCGCTCCTTTCAGGAAAGTTATGACATTCATATGGAGTGATTTATTAGGATAGTATTTGTTGTTTGTAGATGGTAGTTTGTAAGATATTGTCATAAAGAAAAGCTGCTCTATCATAAATAATTTATGATAGGCAGCTTTATTTTAATTTTTACTCTTTTATTCCTTTTCCCTTACCATAACTAAGATCACCGTAAGTTGTAACTTTGCCGTTTGCTTCTGGGATAATTACTACTAATCCCATTGCTTTTTGGTATGGTGAAAATATAGATTCTTGAAATAATATCACATAATGTGCTTTTGCGTCAATAGTTGCCTTGTATGTTCCGATAAGAGATATCTCTCCACCGCCCATACCTTCTGAAGATATTACTTCGTAGAACATTGGAGCATCCTTTGTGTCTGGTAGCATAAAGGTGCATTGATCGATGATTTCATATTCATTTACTGTAGTTCCATCATCATATTTATATAGTCCTTCAGATGTGAATGAAACAAAATTTTGGTTTGTATATGGCTTGATTTCCGATAGTTCTACAGGAACTAGATTAGCTGCTTTTACTTTAGCTACTAGTGTCATAAATTCTGTGTTGAATTTGTTGATTTCTTCTGCCTTAGCACTTTTAGTAGTCCACTCAGCAGGAATTTGCATTTTAACTACTGGTGAGTAGTGAGCTAAGTCTACTATATGGGGAATAAAGCCAAGGTATTCATCTCTTCTGAAGTCTTTTTCAGTTTTAATAGTATCAAGACCTATGATAGTCTTAAGATCTTTATCTATTCCTTGTGGAAACATTGAGATACTTTTATATGCCATTGCGTAGGCTTCACCTTTAGTTACTGCTTTTTCAAGATTTCTAAAATATGTGAAGTCATAATAGAATTTATTATACATATATGAAGTAATAGACTCTGTAGCTGGCATTTCATTTACTTTAACCCCTAAATTAGTAGCTACAGCTTTTAAGGCTTCATTCATAGTTATTTGACCACCTAGACCAAATTTTCCTTCTGGGTCTTTAGATACAAGTTTTAATGCATTGGCAAATTCGATTGCCTTATAGTGTGGATTATCTTTTGGTACATCAATAAAACTTGGTGTAGCTGGTGGATTATAATTTGCGAATAGAGCTTTATGCTGACTTATATTAATCATAAGATCAATAAAATCTTCCTTGCTAATTGCATTCATTTCCTCTTTTACTTCTGAAATTAACTCCATTTCAAAAAGCATAGTTCCAAAAGTTCTTGGTTGTGGTCCCGCAAAGACTTGGTCAGCGGCAGTAGCTGTAAGTGCTTCGGAAGCGAAAGAAACCCCAGCTAGAGTAAGTACCAAGACCATAATTAGTGACAATAATTTTTTCATGTTTTCCCCCTAAAATATAATTGATGTGGCTGTTATGTCATCTTCTTTATATGTAATTAAAATCTGCACATCTTGGAATATTATATCAAATAGACTAGGAATAACCTAAAACTTTTTTCGCTTTTTACTGAAAAAGTAGCTACAGTTGATTTTTATCTAGAATATGTTGGGTTCCATAGTTGAAAGAAAGATACATATTGTGGTATAAGAATTTCAAATTTGACTTTTTCAGTGGTCTGAAGTTTTAAAGTATTAACATCTAAGTAATATAAAAAGTGTATTGGAATAAATTGATGTGTATAATTAAATATAGATAAAAAACTGACAAAACTTAGCATGGATAGTCAAGAAAATGCATAGTAAAATTTTTATAATAATTGTAGGAGATGATTAAATGGACTGGATTAAAGCAGTATCAAAATCTATTGATTTTATTGAAGATAATTTGACTGAAGATATTAGTATCAAAGATATTGCAAAGATTGCCTGTATTTCACCTTTTTATTATCAGAGAATGTTTTCTGTTCTTACCAATATGAGTGTACATTCTTATATAAGAAATAGAAGGTTGACATTGGCTGCAATGGAACTTCAAAATACTGATATTAAAATCATAGATTTGGCAATGAAGTATGGATATGATTCACCAGAAGCTTTTTCCAGAGCTTTTAAAAAAGCACATGGTGTAAATCCATCTGTTTTAAGAAAGGAAAATACTGCAATCAAGGCCTTTATGAAGCTTACTATTCAAGTTACATTGAAAGGAGAATTACCTATGAAGTATAGTATTGAAACAAAGCCGGCTTTTTCATTTTATGGCATGACAAGAACAGTATCAACGATTGATGAGGCTAATTTCAGGGACATTCCACTATTTTGGCAAGAAACAATGAATGACGGTACTTTTATGAAGATGATTGAAGCTACAGGTACAGAAAAATCTATCGGTGCATGTATGCCAATGGACCCAGACAAAGATACAGAATTTGACTATGTAATAGGAGGATTCTGTGATAAAGAGATAGGGGATTACGACAACTATAATGTACCAGAACATAAATGGGCAGTATTCCAAGTAAATGGCCCTGTGATGAAGGTCCTACAAGACACATGGAGAAGAATTTTTGCAGAGTGGTTCCCGCAAACTGGCTATAAACATGCAGCTGAGCCAGAACTTGAAGTATATTTTCCTGGCGATGTTAATAGTGAGGATTATTATATGGAGATATGGATTCCAATTGAATAGTAAATTTAAAATGCATCTTTGGATGCATTTTTTTAAATTGTAAAATACCATACATAACTTTTACACATTTACCCCATAATATATTAATCAAGATAGGAAAACAACTTCGAAGTGTAAATCAATGGATTGAGAAAAAACAAAAAAATTATGAGGTGAATAAAATGACTATGAAAAAACAAATGTTAACTATGCTAAGTGTATTTTTATTAGGATCAAGTATTGCTGGAGGAAGTGTATTTGCAGGTGAGACTATCAAGGCTACTGCATTAACTGCTGCTGAACCCCTTGAGTTTGATATTGAAGAGGATTATTATGAAAACTTGAAGGAGTATGTTAATAAGGAAGCAAAGGCTGAAAATAAGGCTGAGGCGATAAAATTACTTAATGAAATAGAGAAACTTGAGAAGGCTGAAAAGTTTGATGATGCTTCAAAACTTTGGGAGAAATTTGATAAACTTCTTCCAGAAGCAGATATGGTAGATGATTATGATTTTTATAAAGAAATGAAAGATCATATAAATAAAGAAGTGAAAGCTGAGAACAAGAAGGAAGCCCTTAATCTTCTTACTGAACTTGAGAAATTAGAAACTGCTGAGAAGTTTGATGAAGCAGATAAGGTATGGGATAAGCTTGTGAAGATTGTACCTTCATATGCTACTACTTGTACTGTTGATGGTGATTTTGATGAGGATATGGATGGAGACTTTGATGGTGGCGACTATTATGAAGATATGAAGGATTATATTAATGAAGAAGTGAAAGCTGAAAACAAGGTAGAGGCTTTAAAAATTCTTACTGAGATGGAAAAGCTTGAAAAGGCTGAGAAGTATGATGAAGCAGATAAGGTATGGGAGAAATTAGATAAGTTACTTCCACAAATGGATTTTGAAGATATAGATGGAGACTTTGATGAAGAAGGAGATTTCAGTGATATTTCTGATGAAGATTTTTATAAAGAATTAAAAACTATTATTGAAAAAGATGCTAAAGACAGTACAAGTAAGGAGAAAGCATTAAAATTATTAAGTGAGATTCAAAATCTTGAAAAAGAAGAGAAATATGATGATGCTGATAAGAAATGGGAAGCTTTAGAGAAGCTTGTACCAGCTGTAGAAATGGAAGATATGGAGTAATTGATTTTGAATGTATAGACATACTTATCAAAAGATAGTATAATAATCATAATTTCATATACAGGGGAGCTTGTGTCTTCAGGCTGAGAGTGGATCTAATGCGGTCCAGACCCTTTAACTTGACATGGGTAATGCCAACGTAAGGAGATGGATATTTTCGTTTATGTATTTTAGCGGGTTACTTTTGTAACCCGTTTTATTTTTTTTGGAAGTAATTCATCCTCTTGTATTTGAAATAAAAAATTTCATTGGAGGAAATATAATGAACACTATGGTTATTGTAGCTGTACTTTTATGTGCAGTAGTATTTGGGGAAAGTATTTGGCAACTTAGGGATTTTAAATTTACGACAAGGTCAATGGCAAGGATTGCCCTTGTCAGTGCAGCGACAATTAGTCTTTATATGGTTAAATTAGTTCCATTTCCACAAGGGGGAGGATGTAGCTTATTATCTATACTTCCTATAATGATTTTGGCTATCATGTATGGTAGGAAAGAGGCAATAATAAGTGCTGTAGTAGTAGCAATGCTAAAAATAGTTATTGCACCACCTTATTTTTTAATGCAGTTACCACTTGATTATTTTGGAGGTATGATTGCTGTAGCATATACTTCTGTATTTGGAACTGAAACGAAGAAAAAATTATTATTAGGTGCAGTATTTGCTGGTCTTTTATCAACTATTTTTTCTGTTCTTTCTGGAGCAATATTCTTTGGACAATTTGCCCCAGCTGGAATGCATCCATTTGTATATTCACTAGGTTATAATTTCTTGGGATATGGAGTAGAAGTAGCAATGAGTATAGCTGTATTATCTGTTGTTGGAATGAGATTTAGAACAAAATTAATGCCGGAGGCGGAGTAAATGAGATTATCAGAAAGAATAGCACAGGACCCTAGGGTAATTGATTATTACAATAAGTATATGGAGCACCCATTTATTAAGGGATTAGAAAAAGGAGATCTTGATAGGGATAAATTTAGAAATTATCTTATTCAGGATTCACTATATCTTAAGGATTATGGAAAAGTTTATGCAAGTGTATTTATGAAACTTGATAGAATTGAGGACCTTCAATTTCTACATACATGTATTGGTGTTGTAGTATCAGACGAAACCAATATGCATACCCAGTATCTTATGGATTACGGACTTGATGTAGTTAAAGTAGATAATGAACCAGTTGAAAAAGAAAATAGAGAATATCTTGATTATATGCTTTCATTTGCCTACAAAGATGATATAAGAAAAACTTTTATGTCAGCACTACCATGTACTTTGACATATGAGTATATCGGAAAGACACTTCAAAAAAACTGCGGGCAGTCAATTGAGAATAATTACTTTAAGAACTGGATAGAGGCTTACGCAGGAGAAAGCTTTGAAGATTTCAGTGTAAGAAGTTGTGAACTTATTGATAGACTATCAAAAGACTGTTCAGAAGAAGAGATAGAGGAATTACTTGATATCTATGTGGAAGCATGTAGGTATGAGATGGGATTTTGGGATATGAGTTTTAAGTAGGTTAGATGTGAAATATTATCTATTTATATGAGTATATGTTACCACTCAAATTGTGTTTTGGTTTGGGTGGTTTTCATGCATTAGCCATGAGGTGATTGGAAGAACATGAGGGGGAAAGGGAAGGAATTTAGGACCTTAAAATCAAGTGAATCCTTCCGTAGGGAACTGACCCCACATTGATTTACTTTAGCAGTATATAAAATGTTCTAATGAACTTACCCGACCTGCGACCTAGCAAAAAAGACACTTATGGGGTCAAACTACTTTGTGAGCTAATAATTTCTAATTGAAAATGTTCCTATTCAGTTTGAAATTATGGTTTTGTGTAACAAAAAGCATCCTTTTGTTTCTTTGCGGAGAAAAGCAGTTGGGATGGGGGCGGTTGATAGTGGTTAGGGGGAAAAGGGGAATCGCACAATTTTGTGCTGGGGGAAGCAGTTTGCTTGGCAAACTTAGGGGAAAAGGGAAGGGATTTAGGTCTTTAAGATTTTCCCATTTTCCTAAATATTGTTCACAATATTGATTCCCCTAGTTTTGCATGCAAAACGATTCTCCTAGCACTAAACTAGTCTAGTGCGGTTCCTCTTTTCAGCGATAGATTAAATGGACTGATAATAACAGTCATCAATGTTTAGGTACAATTATCTCATTTTCCACTTTCCTCCGATAAGATCGTGGGTAAGCATCAATGAGCAATTGTATTCTTTTTTTATTTTAGACATTTTTACCTCCATTATTTCTTTGTAGCAGGAATTAAGTCATTAAAACTCAGATGTTTTTGATTATTTGGTTCATATTTCATTACATCAAAAACTCTTTGTAGGATAAATCCATTGCTGGCAGTTATTATTAGTGTTCCAGCACCAAATGGTCCACCCATTAATATTCCAATTATCAGAACAGTTACTTCTAATGCAGTTTTAGCCACGATAGTTTTCACATTGAATCTTTTTATTAGACCAAGCATAAAGCCGTCCCTTGGACCTGCTCCTAAGCCAGAACTAATATATAAGTATATACCGTAATTAAGTAGGATTAGACCTATAAAAAGAAAAATATATTTTGTGAATTGGTTTATGTCTGTAGGAATAATGTTTTTAGCAACTATTATATCTATGAATAAACCAACAAAGTACATATTGCATATGGTTGCAAGTCCCGGTTTTACCCTTAGTATATATCCTGCAAAAATCATTACAAAGCCAACAAGCTGTGTAGCTTGACCAAATGTAAGGAAAGTAATATCTGAAATACCTTTTTGAAATGTATCCCAAGGGCTAAGTCCAAGTCCAGAATTTAGCATGAATACAATTCCAAATGCAACAACAATGAATCCTATAAATAATCTGATCAATTTTTTTATTATGTCTTTATACATTATATCATCTCCAAAAATAAAAAAGCCTACAAGGCTTTTTTATAAAAATTTCCTAATTTTCTTCAAGAGTTTCTTCTTCAGTATTTTCGCTTATTTCACTGTTAGCCCTTGTTTCCTCAACAGTTTCATCAGTACTTGTATTTTCATTATTAATGTTTTCAGTAGATTCTTCCTCTACTGTTTCTGTTTCTATTCCCTTATTCATTTCGTTAAGGTCATATATATTAATGATTTCTTGTATTCTATTAATTAATAAGTCTTTTTTTATTGGTTTTTTAATGTAGTGACTAACAGAGAGTTTTTTTGCTCTCATGATAAAATCCATGGTAACATACTCTGTTACTATTATTATTGGAATGTTTTTATACTTTTCGTTAGCTCTAAGATCTTCTATAAGATCGAGTCCGTGTTCTTTTTTTAGGGTTAAATCCATTAGAATTAAATCTGTTAGATTTCCATAGCTTTCAATATTTTGATACATCCCAAAACTACTACCAGCTGTGTTTAGCTTAACATTGTAATCTTTCAAGAGAAGCTTAACATGTTCGATTACCGTAGGGGAATCATCAACAATTAATATTCTTTTTAAGTCTTCCATTGTCAACCTCCAAATATGATATTACAAATTACTTAAATCTTAAAAAAAACTTTTATGTAATCACGGGTACTTTTATACATTGATTCTAAAGTACTCATATGGATTCTTACATTTTGAAAGTTTTCTGCTTTTAGTTCCTTGTCAAAAATCTGGCAGTGTTCATAAATATCGTTAATCAAGAGATTTGATGAAATACCCTTTATATTATGAACTGTGCTTTGAAGTCCTTTTAAATTTCCGGATTTTATATCAGACTGAAGAGACATGATTTCTGAATCCATTTCCTCAATAAAACTAGTGTAAAGACCCTTAAGGTCCATTATTTCTATGCCGATATCATCAGCTAATTTGTTAAATTCATACATTTTACTTTCCTCCACCATTACTATTACTACTAACTTTATTTATACCCTCAAGGGAATAAAAATCTTCAATCAATTTTCTGAAATCAACCTTTTTAGGATAGAAAAGTTGGAGGTTTATTTCTGCCCTATAATCATCTATATTTTGGATTTCAATATTCATAATCTTGACATTGTGTTTTCCTAAAATATTACCGATTAAACCAATTTGACCGGGACGACTATTGATTTCTAAGATAAGGTCACCTTTAAATTTTTTAGGTGTAAACTTGCCTTCAAATCTTGCAAATGCGGCTAGAATTACTATTACAAGTATTGCTGCAATAATTCCAAGTTCGAAAACACCAGCACCAATTGCAAGTCCTATGCAGGCGCATGCCCATAAACTTGCAGCTGTTGTAAGTCCAGTTACATTTGCCCCCTGTCTGATGATTGTACCGGCACCTAGAAAACCAATACCAGAAATAACTGCGGCACCGAACCTTCCAGGGTCCAGATTTACGTATTCACTGTATGTTCTGACTAGATAGATATTCAGTATCATTACTACTGTGGCACCTATACATACAAGTATATGTGTCCTAAAACCGGCTGGCCTGTTAAGACTTTCCCTCTCATATCCGATGATACCTCCAAGGATGCAACTGAGGAAGAGTCTGATTAAAATATCTTCAATATTCATTTTATTACTCCTACTGCTATAATCTTATTTCGTCATCTATTATCCCATTTAAACTATATGAATAAATTTTATCATAAAAACTCAATTGAAAAAAGTTGGAAATATACATAAAAATATTATTCTATATACTATGATTATGTAAAAAATATTAATATATCTTAACAAGTGTATTTACATGTTTAGTTTGAAATTTCAATATAGTAAAATTGAAGTATAAGAAATATTCTAAATATTTAAATTTTTCACAGGGAGATGATTCTATTTTCAAATGATAATAAATGGGGTAAGAATTATTGAATAAGTAAAATTTTCTTTTACAGTTGGAGGGGTGCTAAATGATTGATAATCGTTCTATTGGAGAAGCAATGGTGATAAAACTTGATGGAGACTTACCTGAATATCCTGAATTTGAAAAAGGGATAAGGCGGGCTCCTAAAAGGGAATTTAATCTAACTAAGGAGCAGACAGAATTAGCAGTAAAAAACGCACTTAGATATGTACCAGAAAAGCATCACAAGGAAATGGCAGGGGAATTTCTAGAGGAACTTTTGACAACTGGAAGGATTTACGGATATAGATATAGGCCTAAGGGAAGGTTGTTTGGTAAGTCTATTGATGAGTACAAGGGAAAATCGGTCCAAGCTAGGGCCATACAGGTAATGATAGATAACAATCTTGATTTTGATATTGCCCTTTATCCATATGAGTTAGTCACCTACGGTGAAACAGGGCAAGTTTGTCAAAACTGGATGCAGTACAGACTTATTATGAAGTATTTAGAGAATATGGAAGATGATCAGACTCTTGTTATGATGTCAGGTCACCCTCTTGGATTATTTAAGTCTTCTAAATCAAGTCCAAGGGTTATTATTACAAACTCAATGATGGTAGGTCTTTATGACAACGGTGAGTCTTGGCATAAGGCTACTGCCCTAGGAGTTGCAAATTATGGACAGATGACTGCTGGTGGCTGGATGTATATAGGCCCTCAGGGGATTGTACATGGTACTTTTAATACAATTGTAAATGCAGGTCGAATGAAACTTGGAATAGGTGAAAAGGATGATTTAGGGGGAGTGCTTTTTGTTTCCTCAGGACTAGGCGGCATGTCAGGTGCTCAAGGAAAGGCGGTTAAGATTGCTGGTGGTGTAGGTATTATTGCTGAAGTAGATAAGTCTAGAATTGAAACTAGGCTAGAGCAAGGTTGGGTAGATTTCTCTGAATCAGATCCTAAGAAAGTATTTGATGAAGCTAAAAAATATATGGATGAAAAGAAGGCTGCTTCCATAGCTTTTGAGGGAAATATTGTTGACCTTCTTGAATATGCAGCGGAAAATAACATAGATATTCCTCTTCTTTCCGATCAGACTTCTTGCCATGCAGTTTATGAAGGAGGATATTGTCCTCAAGGTATTAGTTTTGAAGAAAGAACAGTTCTTCTTGAAAAGGATAAAAAGAAATTTGTAGCTATGGTTGACGAAAGCCTCAAAGCCCATTATAAGGCTATAAAGACATTGGCTGACAGGGGTACTTACTTCTTTGATTACGGCAATAGTTTCATGAAAGCCATTTATGACGTTGGGGTTGATGAGATATGTAAAAATAAGAAGGACGAAACTGATGGCTTTATTTGGCCTTCTTATGTTGAAGATATCATGGGCCCTATGTTATTTGATTATGGTTATGGACCTTTTAGATGGGTTTGTTTAAGTGGAAAAGATGAGGATTTAGATAAGACGGATATAGCTGCAATGCACTTGATTAATCCAGATAGAAGGTCTCAGGATAGGGATAATTATGTTTGGGTAAGGGATGCTAAAGAAAATAAGTTGGTTGTTGGAACTAAGGCTAGGATACTTTATCAAGATGCCCTAGGTAGGATGAATATAGCCCTAAAGTTTAATCAGATGGTTAGGGATGGAGAAATTGGTCCAGTAATGTTAGGAAGAGATCACCATGATACAGGTGGAACAGATTCTCCTTTTAGAGAAACCTCTAATATTAAGGATGGTTCTAATGTTATGGCTGATATGGCAGTACAGTGCTTTGCTGGAAACTGCGCAAGGGGTATGACCATGGTTGCACTTCACAATGGTGGGGGAGTAGGTATTGGTAAATCCATAAATGGAGGTTTTGGTCTAGTACTGGATGGTTCTTCTGAAGTTGATGAAATAATAAGACTTTCAGTGCCATGGGATGTAATGGTAGGTGTATCTAGGAGATCATGGGCTAGAAATGAAAATTCAATTGAGACTTCAATTGAATACAATCAAATTAGAAATGGATCTGATCATATTACAATACCGTATGTTTGCGATGAGGACTATATCAAAAAACTTGTTGAAGAAAAATACTAATTAGGAGGACAAAATAATGAATAAGAAAAAAATAGTTCAATGTGTTCCAAACTTTAGTGAAGGTAGAGATAAGGATAAAATAGAAAAGATAGTTAATGCTTTCAGGGGCAAAAATGGGGTCAAGCTTCTTGATTATAGTTCTGATGAGGACCACAATAGAACTGTTGTTACTGTAATTGGTGAACCTGAAGCTTTGAAAGATGCAGTTATAGAAGCTGTTGGTTCAGCGGTTGTTTTGATTGACCTTACTAAACATAAGGGTCAACACCCTAGAATGGGGGCTGTTGATGTTATACCATTTATTCCAATTAGAAATATTGGTATTGAAGAACTAATTGATCTTTCTAAGGAAGTTGCTCAGCTTGTGTATGATAAGTATAAGTTACCATCTTTCTTATATGAGAAGTCAGCAAGTGCTCCACATAGGGAAAATCTTGCAAAGCTTAGGAAGGGTGAATTTGAAAATATGGCTTCCAAAATCGAGTCAGAGGATTATGCTCCTGACTATGGTGTAGACCTTCATCCAACAGCGGGAATTGTTGCTATTGGTGCAAGGATGCCCCTAGTGGCTTATAATGTTATTTTGGATACTGAAAATATTGAAATTGCAAATAAAATTGCTAGAGCTGTTAGGCATATAAATGGTGGACTAAGATATGTTAAGGCAATTGGCATTGAGATGGAAGACAGGGGCCTTGTTCAAGTATCTATGAATATGACTGACTATACAAAAACACCTCTTTATAGGGTCTTTGAACTAATAAGAGTCGAAGCTAGAAGATATGGAGTAAATGTTGTTGCTAGTGAAGTAATTGGATTAGTTCCTATGGATGCTTTAATTGGATCTGCGGAGTATTATTTAGGTATAGAAAACTTCTCAGTGGAACAGGTACTTGAGAAAAGAATAATGGAGTAGTCATATGAAAACAATATTCTTTAATAGTAACCAGGTGGTTACATGTAGAGGGAGTCATAGTAAAAAGGGCTCTGAGATGTCAGATGTAGGCCTTGTAGACAATGGATCTGTGGTTATTGAGGATGGGAAAATTGTCTGGGTAGGTCAAACTGATGATTTAGAAAGTATTTTCGATATGAAAAATTATAATATTATTGATTGTAAGGGTAAGATAATTACTCCTGCTTATGTGGATTCCCATACCCATTTGGTTTTTGGTGGAAATAGGGAAGATGAGTATGCAATGAGGCTTAAAGGTGCCTCTTATATGGAAATCATGGAAATGGGTGGAGGTATCAATAATACTGTTAGGGCTACGAGACAGGAAAGTGAAGACTTCTTATATGAAAAAGCCTTAAAAAGATTGGATTCTTTTTTGAGATTTGGTGTGACAACGGTAGAATCAAAAAGTGGCTATGGTCTCGATTTTGATACTGAAATAAAACAATTGAAGGTCAACAAAAGAATAGATGAAAATCATATTGTTGATGTAGTTTCAACATATATGGGAGCCCATTCAGTGCCTGATGAATATAAAGGTAAGGAAGATCAGTATATAGATTATATGATTGATAAAGTACTTCCCTATGTAGTAAGTGAAGAGCTGGCAACATTTTGTGATATATTCTGTGAGAAAAATGTATTTTCTATAGAGCAATCAAGGAGACTTATGTTAAGGGCAAAGGAAATGGGATTGGGACTTAAAATTCATGCTGATGAAATCTATAGATTGGGTGGAGCCGAGCTTGCTGCGGAGTTGGAGATGAAGTCAGCAGACCATCTTCTAAAAGCTTCAGATCAGGGAATTAAGGATATGGCTAAAAGTGGTGTAGTGGCAACCCTATTACCTATTACAGCATTTTCTTTGAAAGAGGAATATGCTAGGGGAAGATTTATTATAGATAATGGTGGTGCTGTTGCTATTGCTACAGATTATAATCCTGGATCTTGTCATTCCCATTCAATACCTCTTATGATAGCATTGTCGACTATATATATGGGGCTTACTATAGAAGAGGTTCTTAATGCACTTACTATCAATGGAGCAGCTGCCCTGGGACTTGAAAAAATTACAGGAAGCATTGAAAAAGGGAAAAATGGGGATATTCTGATACACGATTGTCCAAACTATAAGCATATTTCATACAATATATCAGTAAATACTGTAGAAAAAGTTATAAAAAAGGGTGAAATAGTGTATAATAGAGTTTAAAATATTAAGAAAAAGAAATAATTACTAGTGGAAATTTGTTAATTATTATTTTAGAGGTGAATTATGTTTAAAGACATTACATTAAAAGATTTTATAGATAGAACTGCATCAAAGGATCCGGTACCAGGGGGAGGAAGCGTTGCTGCCCTTTGTAGTGTACTTTCATGTAGTCTTACAGAAATGGTAACGAACCTTACTATCGGTAAGGAAAAATACAAAGAGCATGAAGCTGAGATGGAAGATATTAAAGAAAAAATGTCTTCTCTTAGTGATGAGTTTTATGATTACATCAACAAAGATGCAGACGCATTCAGCGGTGTTATGAAGGCATTCAAACTTCCAAAGGAAACAGAGGAAGAAAAGGAATTAAGAAAAGCAAAGATACAAGAAAGCCTAAAAGAAGCAGCAATAGTTCCATACGAAGTAGCAGAAATGTCATTCGACATGATGAAGCTAATCAAACTAGTAGTTCTTCACGGAAATACAAACGCAGTAACAGACGGAATGGTAGCAGCAATGCTATCAAGAACAGCTGTACTAAGTGCAATTTTAAATGTAAAAATCAATCTTAATTCTATCAAGGATGAGACTTTCGTAGCTAATTATAGAGAAAAAATCGAAGTACTGACTAGGAATGTAGCTATTCTTGAAACTGAAATACTTGATTGTGCTCAGTTGTAGAGGCCTAATATAGCCTAAAGCTGCTTCGATCGCGCCTAATTTTTGCTTTGCAACTAGCCTAAGGTTGTTCTAGGTGCTCTTGTATTTCTTTGAAATACGAGGACATTATAACAATATTAGGCTAATTGCAAAGCAAAAATTAGGCGCGATCAGAGTATGCTTTAGGCAACATTAGGCAGTATAAACACAGCTAACTATAAGAATAGAGGTGTTACGTCTAGTATACTTCTTAAGAAGTATGACCAAGGAAATTTTCCAGCGGAAAATAAATTGAATTAAAAGCTTGCCTTAGCAAGGGTACCTAGGTCGCTAATACCAAGTAATAGCATTAGACGTGAAAAGAAAGTGGATTTTTTACACTAGACGGTTTTATAAAATAAAACTACTAGACGAAATGTAATGAAATTAACGTTTCACTAGACGAGACATCAACTGAATGTCTCAAAAAGAGGTGTTACCATGAAAAACCTAAAAATAGCTCTTATCCAAATGGATGTTGTAAAGGATAAGAATGAGAATCTAAAAAATGCGAGGAAGTTGATTGATAGGGCTTCTAATCAGGGGGCTGAGCTTGTTGTTCTTCCTGAAATATTTAACGGCCCTTATAACATGAAGCTTTTTAAGGATTATTCTGAAGGCTATCCTGGTCCTTCTACTACTATGCTTGCAAATGCAGCTAAGGAGAATGGTATTACATTAGTAGGTGGGTCTATAACTGAAAGGGATAGGGACAAACTGTATAATACTTCTTATATTTTTGGACCTGATGGAAATCTTCTTGGAAAACATAGAAAGGTTCATTTATTTGATGTAGATATAAAGGGTAAGATTACTTTTAAGGAATCTGATGTATTTACACCGGGAGACGATATTACGGTTATTGATACTGTATTTGGACGAATTGGTGTATGTATATGTTATGACATAAGATTTCCTGAATTGGCACGTCTTATGGCTATGAGGGGGGCGGAAGTAATAATTGTTCCCGCAGCCTTTAATACAACGACTGGTCCAGCTCATTGGCATACCACTACTAGACAAAGGGCTGTAGATAATCAAGTATACTACGGTATATGTTCGCCGGCAAGAAGCAAGGGAAAAGGATACAAATCCTATGGTCATACAATGATTGTAGACCCTTGGGGTGAAGTTATTGCAGAAGCTGATATAGATGAAGAAATAATTTTCGGGGAAGTAGATTTTAAAGAAATCCACAGAATAAGGCAAGAACTACCACTACTCAATCATCTTAGGGATGATATATATGAGATTATAAAGAAATAGTGGAGTTTAAATAAAAGGGGAGGCTAAGGAAATGCATAAAAAACTTTTTATTCCTGGGCCAGTTGATGTGAAAAAAGATGTTTTAGAGAAAATGGCTACAGAAATGATTGGCCATAGAACAAAAGATGCATCTGAATTACAGAAACGAATCACAGGAAAAATGCAGAAGTTAATGTACACAAAAAATCCAATTATTCTTTCTACTTCATCAGGAAGTGGGCTTATGGAAGGTGCTGTTAGATCTTGTTCAAGTAAGAAAATAGCAGTATTTTCAATAGGTGCATTTGGTGATAGATGGCATAAAATGGCGGTTTCAAATGGAAAGAAAGCAGATAAGTTTTCTTCAGAGTTAGGAAAACCTACTACGGCCGAAATGGTTGAAGAGGCTCTTTCATCAGGGGAGTATGATTTAGTTACTATTACTCATAATGAAACATCTACTGGTATTATGAATCCAGTCGAAGAGATTGCAGAGGTTATTAAAAAATATCCTGAAGTTATTTTTTGCTTAGATACTGTGTCTTCATTAGGTGGGGCGAAAGTTGAGGTAGATAAACTTGGGGTTGATATTTGTATCACATCAACTCAGAAATGTTTAGGACTTCCTCCGGGACTTGCTATATGTTCAATGTCTGAGAAGGCCATTGAAAAAGCAAAGACAGTTGAAAATAGAGGGATGTATTTTGATCTATTATCACTATATGAAACAATAGTGAAAAAAGATCATCAATATCCATCAACACCTTCACTTTCTCACATGTTTGCCCTTGACTATAAGCTGGATCAGATTATTGAAGAAGGTATAGAAGAAAGATTTGACAGACATAGTGAGATGGCCAAGTATGTTAGAACATGGGCAAAAATGAATTTCGAAATGTTTGCAGAGGAAAAGTATGCTTCTAATACTTTAACTACTGTAAAAAATACTAAGGGAATCAGTGTTAAAGAACTGAATGAAAAACTTGGAGAGCGGGGCTTCATGATTTCAAACGGTTACGGTGACCTTAAGGAAAAAACTTTTAGAATAGCACACATGGCTGATACTACTTTGGATGATCTTAAGGTGCTTCTTAAGAATATAGAGGATGTATTGGAAATATAAATGATAGTAGATAGTGGATAGTAGTTAGGATGACTTTTAAAATTTATATATGAATTTTAAAAGTCATCATTCTAACATCTAACAACTAACATCTAACTGCTAACCACAAAAAAATAAAGGGGAGAAATATAATGGCAATTGTTAGACCTTTTAAGGGGATAAGACCTGATAAAAATCTTGTAGATAAGATTGCATCATTACCGTATGATGTTATGAATAGAGAAGAAGCTAGAAAAATGGCTGAGGGAAATGATGATTCTTTTCTTCATGTTGTAAGAAGTGATATTGATTTTTCTGATGAAGTAAGTCAATATGATGAGAAGGTATATGATAAGGCTAGGATTAATCTTGATGATTTTATTGATAAAAAGAAAATGCTTCAAGATGGAAAGCCAATTTATTATATTTATAGACAGATTATGTTTGGTAGGGTTCAGACAGGACTTGTTGCATGTACATCAATTGATGAGTATATTAATGGGACAATAAAAAAACATGAATTTACACGTCCTGAGAAGGAAGAGGATAGAATAAACAACTTCGATAGATGTGATGCTAATACGGCACCAATATTTATGACCTATAAGAAAAATGATAAGATTACTAAAATGATTAATGACTGGATTAAATTTAATAAACCAGTTTATGATTTTAAAAGTGAAGATGAAATCACCCATATTGTATGGACTATAGATAATGAAAGTGTAGTTGAAGAACTTCAAAGTCTTTTCTTCAATGTGGATTATTTATATATTGCTGATGGTCATCACAGAACAGCTTCATCGGTAAAAGTAGGCTTAAAAAGAAGAGAGGAAAATCCAGACTATAAGGAAAGTGATGAATTTAACTACTTTATGTCTGTAATTTTCCCAGATGAAGATCTTTTTATTATGGATTACAACAGGGTTGTAAAAGATTTAAATGGAAATAATGTGGAAGAGTTTATGACAAAGGTGAAGGAAAAGTTTGAGGTAGAAAAATCAAATGGAGATTCTCCTTATAGACCACTTGAAAAGCACAGTTTTGGAATGTATCTTGAAGGATCTTGGTACAGCTTAAAGGCCAAAAAAGGAAGCTTTGATCCTAAAGATCCAGTTGATAGACTGGATGTATCAATACTTCAGAATAATCTACTTTCAAATATACTTGATATTAAAGACCCAAGAACTGATAAAAGAATAGATTTTATCGGTGGAATAAGAGGTCTTGAGGAACTTGAAAGAAGAGTAGAAAATGGAATGGCAGTTGCCTTTTCAATGTATCCAACAACAATGGATGATCTAATAGATATAGCAGATGCTGGTGAAGTAATGCCACCTAAGTCAACATGGTTTGAGCCAAAACTTAGAAGTGGGCTTTTTGTTCATAGACTTAAGTAGACTTTTTAGCTCCTGTAAACTGAAAAATAGTAAAAATCGCTTAAAAATTGACTTTTTATGGTCGGTTTTCGGCGATTTTTTTTGATTTTTTCTCAGGACTTTTAGGCACATTAAAAACAAGCTGGAACAATAATTTATCAAATTTCATTGATATCAAATTTCATTGATATGAAATTGAATTGATTGAAATGAAAAAAAACTTATTGTAAACTAAAAATAGTAGGGAATTTAAAATTGAATATAGTAGTGTGGGTTTCTAATTTCTATGGTTATAGTAATATTGCGATATATCAGAATATTCGGATAGTGTGTGTGGGAAGGAGCTAGAATAATGTATTATTCAGATGTTAGTTGTAATGTTGAAAACACATTGGAAAAGATTGAGGAGTTAAAGATAAGGGAGCTTTTACCTATAGATTGGATGGGCCTTGTGACAATTTCTCAAGAGGGGAAAATCAAAATTGATGGAGAAAAAAAATATGAGAATTCAAAATCATTAAGTATTATAGCTTATTTACAAGAGATACAGTTGGATATGCTAGGTATGGAGGATGGAGACATATTTAAAATTTCCGAGGATGAAAGCTTTTTAATCTCACCTATTAGAGTTTATGATAATTATAAAGTCTTTTATGTATGTTACAGTAGTTTTCAAGGATACAATCAAAAGGATATATATATACTAGAATTTCTTACCAAAGTAGTATATGAAAATGTTCTACTGAATCATGAGAAAATTCAAGAGCAAAATTATTTACATAATGTTTTTAATAGTATTGAATCATCTATAATTAGTACTGATCTAGACGGTATAGTTACTATGGCAAATCAAGCTACTGTTAGGGTTTTAGGCTGGATACCAGATCAGATCAAGAGGAAATTGATTTATGATTCAATGCTAGATGAGAATAGAAAAATAATGATAGGTACTGTAGAGTATGTAATAAGGAATAATAGTACTTTTTATCTTAATGAATTAATGCAGGGGGATAAAGTTTTAAAAGTTGTTACTTCCCCTATATATAATATGGACGAGGAAATGATTGGTGTAATTTTCATTACATCTGATATCACTAAGTTGAAGATGAAAGAGTTGGAATTAGAACAATTGAGGCAGTTTGCATTGATGGGTGAGTTAGCTATGGGTATTGCCCATGACATTAGAAATCCATTAATGGGAATTCAGGGATGTGCAAATATTTTGAAAAAAGCTTTTTATAAAGATCCTGAATATATGGATTTTATTCAACCGATTATAGATGAAGTGGATAGGGTTAATGAGGTTGTTAGGGAAATGCTTTTATATGCTACTATGACAAAGAAAAATAATAGTACAATGATAAATCTTAATGAAGTGATAGATAAATGTTTGAGTTTTATTAAAATAAATAAAGATTCAAAACATATAAATATAGAAAAGAAAACGATAAATGATTTGCCTCTTATTAAGGGGAATAATGTTCAGTTACAGCAGGCTTTTATTAATCTATTAACAAATTCGATACAGGCTATAGAAACTGAAGGTTGTATAAGGATTGAGACAAGTTTTTTAAAAGAAGAGGGTAAGATATTGACTAAAGTAATAGACAACGGAGTTGGAATAAGTCCTGAGAATATTGATAAAATCTTTAAATCATTTTATTCCACAAAGCCTAAGGGGATAGGATATGGACTATCAATTGCCAAAAGGGCTATAGATAAGCATGATGGATATCTTAAAGTGAATTCTGAAGTTAATATAGGAACAACATTTGAAGTTTACCTGCCTGTTAGAAAGGAGCTGTCATATGAATAAAAAAAATATTTTGGTAGTGGATGATGAGATTAATATAGTTAAGGTTATTCGTGAAGAGTTGAGAAGCGAGGGATTTATAGTTGATGTGGCATATGATGGTAATGAGGCAAGTGAGAAAATAAAAGGAAATAGATATGATGTTGTAATACTTGATATCAGGATGCCAAAAAAAGGTGGTATTCAGGTATTAAAAGAAATAAAGATAAATAATCCTGATATTATCGTGATAATAATGACGGCCTATGGAAGTATCGAAAATGCTGTTGAAGCAATGAAAGTAGGGGCATATGATTATTTAACAAAGCCTTTTGATAGCAGTGAACTAACCACAAAAATTCATCAGGCACTTAAAATAAGAGAAAAGTTAAACAGTGGCTCTGAGGAAATAGAAGATGTTAATGTCGAACTCCTTGGTGAAAGTATTGAACTTGAACGGATTAAAGTGAAGATTGAAAAGATAAAGGATTTGGGGAATACTGTATTATTAACAGGAGAAAGTGGGACTGGTAAAGGTGTAGTAGCTAAGGTAATACATTGTAAGAGTAATAGACGGAAATTGCCTTTCATTCATGTTAACTGTGCTGTACTACCAGAAAATTTGATAGAAAGTGAATTATTTGGACATGAAAAAGGTTCCTTCACCGGAGCCAGTGACAGTAAAAAAGGAAAATTTGAATTAGCTGGTAAAGGGACAATCTTTTTAGATGAAATAGGAACATTGTCGCCGAAACTCCAAGCTAAACTACTAACGGTTTTACAGGAAAAAAAGATTGATAAGATAGGTGGAAACAGACCTATAAAAGTCAATGCAAGGATTATTGCAGCTACAAATGAAAATTTAGAGGAAGCAGTAAAGAGTAAGGTTTTTAGAGAAGATTTATATTACCGTTTAAATGTAATTACAATAGAATGTATACCATTACGCCATCGAAAAGAAGATATAGAAATACTGACTGATAACTTTTTAAAAAAGACCAGTAAAAAGTTTGACAAGAAAGGAATGGAAATATCAAAAGAGGTATTAAATATACTTAAAGAGTATGAGTGGCCTGGTAATGTGAGGGAGTTGGAAAACACAATAGAAAGTTCAGTTGCTCTAGCAGATGGAGAAATAATAATAAAAAAAGATTTGCCATTAAGAATTGTACAAAATGTAGAAAATAAGGAATCAAGTTATAATAGCAAAAGCATGAGTATATTTGCAGAGCAAGAAATTGATATAATAAAAAAAGCCTTACTAAAGAATGATGGGCATAGAGAAAAAACTGCAAATGAACTAGGAATATCAAGAAGAACCCTACAGTATAAGTTGAAAAAATTTGGATTGATAAATAAGTAAATTATCATGAGAATAAAGAAAAGTTCGCTCAATAGAGCGGGCTTTTTTTATGTTTAAGACCATGCATTTTAAGAAATTCTATTAGAAGCTTTATTAATGAATTTGTGCAAATAGTTTACTAAGCTTGCACATAGGGTGAAAAAATTGCACAAGTAAAGTTGAAAATGTGGGTTTTTGCTGTAATTTAAATTGGCATGATAATTGCTCTGTAATAATGCAAGAAATATTTGCAAGTTGATTTTAAGAGAATAGGAGGATGTTTTATGGAATTCAGGAAAATTAAATATTTTCAAGAAAGGGGGGTTGCCAAGATAAAAATGGATAGTCCTAAAAATCTAAATGCCTTAGATGAACCTATGGTAGATGAACTTTCCTTAGCAATAGACAGATGTGCTGATGATGAGACTGTAAAAGTAGTTATTATTTCTGGTGAAGGTAAAAGTTTCAGTGCCGGTGGTGATATTGGCATGATGTTAGAAGGTTTGAAAAGTGGTGAACAAAGACTTGGTGCTGGAGTAAGAAAGGCAGGTTTACTTGCTTTAAAAATTAGAAATTTAGGAAAACCTGTTATTGCATCTGTACATGGTTCTGTAGCTGGGGCAGGTTTTAACTTTGCATTGCTTTGTGATTTTCGTGTAGCTGCAGAAAATACTAAGTTTATACAGGCCTTCGTTAATATTGGATTGGTTCCTGATATGGGAGGAACTTTCTTGCTTACCCGTACTTTAGGTGTATCAAAAGCCACGGAGTTGATAATGACAGGAAAGCCTATAAATGCGAAAGACGCCTATTCTTTAGGTTTAGTTTCAGAGGTGGTTCCTCTTGAAGAGTTGGAGGATACTGCTGTTGAGCTTGCTGATAAACTATCTAATTTGCCAAGTATTGCACTGGGTAAAATGAAAACTTTGATAAACAGGGCTGCATTCCAGGGCTTTGAAAATAATTTAGATAATGAAACAGAGTACCAGATGCAATGTGCAAATACAAATGATTTCAAAGAAGGTATTTATGCTTTTGCAGAAAAGAGAAAAGCAAACTTTCAGGGAAAGTAGTTTTTAATTAAGGAGGATTGAAATGAAAGAGTGGAAAAAAATATATGATAGTAAACTTGTTACTGTAGAGGAAGCTGCATCGAAAATCAAGTCAGGAGATAGAGTATGGGTTGCATCAGCTGCAAGTGCACCAGCAAAACTTGTGAATTCTATTGCAGAAAGATCAAGTGAATTAGTTGATGTAGAATGGTATGACAGTTTGGCTTTTAACCTTTTCGATTTTTTCAAAGGAGAAGGAAAAGGACATATCAATGTTAATACATGGTATATGTCTGGTGTTACAAGAAAGTTTAAAAAAGAAGGAAATATAAATGTAGCATCAATACATCTTTCTAAATTATATAAATATATCCAAGAAAAAGAACCTACAGTAGTACTTTGTGAAGTTTCTGAACCTGATGAAAATGGTTATATGTGTTATGGTCCAGCAGGTGTAGTAACCTGTGATGAAGCAGCTAAAAGTGCTGATCGAATTATTGTGCAAGTAAATAAACATTGTCCATACATTCATGGTGAGAGAAATAAGGTACACGTTAGTGAGGTCGCATATATTTGTGAGGATCATCATCAAGTTTTAGAACTACCTCAAGCACCTGCATCAGAGATTGATGAAAAAATAGCAGACTATATTATACCTGAAATACCAGATGGAGCAACAATTCAGTTAGGTATAGGTGGTACTGCTAATGCAGTTGGATATGGTTTGGAAAATAAAAAAGATCTTGGAGTACATAGTGAAATGTTGACAAACTCTATGGTGCATTTAATCAAGAAGGGGGTCATTAATAATTCTAAGAAAAATTACAAGCCAAATAAAACTGTAATTAGTTTTGGATTAGGAAGCCAAGAGTTATATGACTTTATGAATAAAAACGAATCCATAGAGATTAGACCTTTTAATGAGATAAATGATCCTAATGAGATTGCAAAGAATGATAATTTGATTTCTATAAATAATGCATTAATGGTTGATTTTACAGGACAAGTAGCATCTGAAGCAATTGGATTTAATCAGTTTAGTTCGACTGGTGGTCAGCTAGATTTTGTTAGGGGATCGCAACTTTCTAAAGGTGGAAAATCATTTATATGTCTACCATCAACTTTCAACTCAGAAAAAGGGAAAAAATCAAGAATTATGATGACTTTACCTCCGGGAACAGCCGTTACAGTTCCAAGAACAGACGCACAGTACATTGTTACAGAATATGGAGCTGCAGATGTGTCAAATAAAACCCTATCAGAAAGGGCAAAGTTATTGATTGGAATAGCTCATCCTGATTTTAGAGAAGAGCTAAAACAACAAGCTATTGAGGCAGGAATTATTTCTTAGTTAATTTTTAGTAGAAGCAGAGGAAAATTCGAAAGAGAGGGAAAAGAATGAGTTTGAATATTAATAAGGTAGCTGTACTTGGTTCAGGAGTCATGGGATCTGGAATAGCAGCTCACTTGGCGGGAGCAGGTCTAGATGTAGTTTTATTAGATATGCTTCCTAAGGAGTTGACTGAAAACGAGATTTCTAAGGGACTTACTATGAATGATTCTAGGGTTAGAAATCGTGTGGCTCAATTAAACAAGGATAGGGTAACTAATCCAAGGAATAAAGCAATCTATTCAAAAAAAATGGCAAGTAGAATCAAGGTTGGTAATTTTGAAGACGATATGGATTTAATCAGTGACTGTGACTGGATTATAGAGGTTATTGTAGAGAATCTTGAAATAAAAAAAGAATTTATTAAAAAAATTGGTGAATATGCTAAAGATGATTGTATTGTGAGTTCTAATACTTCTGGTGTATCAATAAATAAGATTGTTGAAGATTTACCATTAGAATTTAGACAAAAATTCTTAGGTACCCATTTTTTTAATCCTCCCCGTTATATGAAATTGTTTGAAGTTATAGCAGGTCAGGATACACTTCCTGAAGTTGTGGATTTTATGTATGAATTTGGAACCAAAAGACTAGGTAAAGGGATAATTCTTGCCAAGGATACACCTGGATTTATAGCTAATAGAATCGGTTCACATGCTCTAGTTACGGCCGTAAAACTAACTGAAAAATATGGCTATGATTTTGGAACTGTTGATCAATTAACAGGTCCTGTAATTGGAAGACCTAAGAGTGCTACATTTAGAACATTAGATATGGTAGGCTTAGATGTTTTTAAAAAAGTACCAAGTAATACAATAAAAGCAATTGATGATGTGGATGAGATCGAAGCTTTGACAATACCTAATTTTGTAGAAAAACTAATTAGTGATGGAAGGTTAGGAGATAAAAGCAAAGGTGGATTCTATAAAAAAGTAAGGTCTGAAAGTGGATCGAAAACCTATATGTGGGATTATAAAAATCAAGTTTATATAGAGGCTGTTAGGGTCAAAAATCCTATCTTAGAAGAAGCCAAGAAAAGTGAAAATCCACTTAGTACATTGGTTTATGGTGACAGTGAAGAGAGTAAATTTGTCTGGGAGAACATCAAAAGCACACTTCTTTATAGTGCTAAGATTATGCCTACAATTACTGATAATTTTAAAGATATAGATAAGGGCATGATGTGGGGATATAACTGGGAATTAGGTCCTTTTGCAATTTGGGACATGATTGGTTTAGAAAAATCTGTAGAGAAAATGAAAGATGAGGGTGAAATAATACCATCTTGGATTCATGATAGGTTAGCATTTGGAAATAAGAAATTCTATGATGGAGTTGACACTGAAGAAGCTTATATAGACCTAAAAGAATCTAAAAATAATATTGTTAGTGAAAATGATGGTGCTAGACTACTGGATATTGGTGATGGAATTCTTTGTCTAGAGTTTAAGTCAAAAAGAAATACCATAACAGAAGATGTAGTAGAGATGATTATGACTTCAGTAAGAGAGGTTGAAGAAAACTACAAAGGATTAGTTATTGGAAATAGAAATAAGAATTTCTCAGTGGGGGCAAATATTTCTGTTGTATCTAAATTAGCATCTCAAGGTGAATATAAGGTTATTGAAGATATGATAGATAATTTGCAAAAGGCAAACATGGCACTAAAATATTGCAAGAAACCTGTAATTTCTGCACCTTACGGTATGACATTAGGCGGTGGAGCAGAATTGGTTATGCATACCCATATGACAGCAGCCCATGCTGAGACTTATATGGGACTAGTAGAAAGTGGTGTTGGTCTTATTCCTGCTGGTGGAGGAATAAAAGAACTATTGCTTAGAATGATGGACAAGTTAGGGAATGTTTCCACTGGTGAAGTATTAGGTGAATTACGAGAAACATGGAAAAACATAGTTTTGGGTAAAGTATCATCTAGTGCGCATGATGCAGCAGAAAAAGGTTTTATTAATAAAAATGATCAAATTGTTATGAATAGGGATTATATAATTGACGAAGCAAAGAAAACAGCTCTTTTCCTTTATAATAGTGGCTTTAGACCATTAGAGAAGAAGAAGATTCCGGTATTAGGAGCCACTGGAAGAGCAGCTTTGCAGTTTGACTTAGATTTTTTATCAAGGGGTGGTTTTATCAGTGATTACGATGCATTTATTGCTAATAAAGTTGCATATGTATTAACTGGCGGTGATGTATCAAATGGAGTATATGTTACTGAAGAACAAATATTACAACTTGAAAAGGAAGCTTTTATTGATCTTTGTAAGGAAGAAAAGACAATAGATAGAATGAAGAGCATGCTTAAAACAGGGAAAAGATTAAGGAATTAATGGAGGAATTAATATGAGAGAAGCTGTAATTGTAGCTTATGGACGCTCAGCTATAGGTAAAGCCCCAAAGGGAAAACTCAAGTATACAAGACCTGCTGATATAGCATCGCAGGTTGTAAGGGGTGTTTTAGATAAAGTACCTCAGTTAAGATGTGAAGAGATTGATGATTTAATTATTGGATGTGCATTTCCAGAAGCTGAACAAGGTTATAATTTAGGACGTATTGTGGCACTAAGATCAGGTTTGCCAAATTCTGTGCCAGGTCAGACTGTAAATAGATTTTGTGCATCGGGAATTCAAACTATTGCAAATGGAGCAAATAGCATTATAGCTGGTCAAGCAGATGTCGTACTGGCTGGTGGAGTTGAATTTATGGGAACGGTTCCTATGTCAGGTAATATTATAACTCCTAATCCTTATCTTATGGAGAACAAGCCTGAATCTTATATGTCGATGGGTTTAACTGCCGAAGAAGTAGCTGATAGATATAAGATAACAAGGGAAATGCAGGATGAATTTGCTGTTGAGAGTCATAGGAAAGCACATAGTGCAATTCTGCAAGGAAAATTTGAAGATGAGATTATTCCTGTTGAAGCTATAAAACCTGTAATGGGTGATGATGGGATTATAGTTAATGAAACTTTTATATTTGATAAAGATGAAGGGGTTAGGGGAAATACTGATATTAAAGGTTTAGGAAAGCTAAGAACTGTATTTAAAGTTGGTGGTACAGTCACTGCTGGTAATGCATCTCAAATGAGCGAAGGTGCTTCAATGGTTTTGTTAATGTCAAAAGAAAAAGCAAATTCATTAGGAATAAAACCTATAGCTAAATTTTTATCATATGCGGTTGCTGGTGTTGCACCAGAGATAATGGGCATTGGTCCAATAAGAGCAATTCCTAAAGCTTTAGATTTAGCTGGGTTAAAGCAAGATGATATTGGTTTAGTTGAACTTAATGAAGCATTTGCATCCCAAGCTATCGCTTGTATCGATGAGTTGGGCCTTAAACCTGAAATAGTGAATCCAAATGGTGGTGCTATTGCACTAGGCCATCCTCTTGGATGTACAGGAGCTTTTCTAACAGGAAAACTTCTTTCTGAAATGAGGCGTGAAAAAATCAAGTATGGAGTAGTGAGTATGTGTATAGGAGGCGGAATGGGTGCAGCTGGCGTAATAGAATTGATGGATATGTAGAATATTTATTAGTTGTATTTATAAGGCACTATAAATATTTAAGGGAAGAGGTTTATTCTGTTTGGGGGATCTTCTTAAAAGAAATAAAGAGTTATAAATTATCAATCCTCTCCCTTAAATATAAAGAAATTTTGAAAAAAGACATTTGATGAGTTAATAACAAATGGAGGTAACTTTTATGAATAATAGCTGGATAGGAAACTATTCTTATTTTAGATCAAGGATTTCCCCAACAAAAGAAGCAATTTATGACTATGAAAACAAAATAAGTTACACATATGGAGATTTAGAAAATAGAGCCAATTTATTAGCGAATTATTTAGTTGAAGTCTTAGAGATTGATAAAGGTGACAGAATAGCTTTTTGTACAAGAAATTGTATAGAGTTATTTGATGCTTATTATGCAACAGCAAAGATAGGTGCAATTTTAGTAACATACAATCAGCTTTTATCGGAAAATGAGTTGATTAATATGATAAACAATGAAACACCTTCAGTTTTGTTTTATGAAGGCAATATTGAAGAAAAGATTATTAGAATTAGAGAAAAAACTAATATAAGTAAGTTTATAGAACTTGATGGGAATAATAATGGAAGATGTGAATACAAATATAAAGATATTATGAACTATAAAAATAGTGATTATAGGGAGTGTAAAGATTTAGATTTAGAGGATATACATATGATTATCCATACTGGAGGTACAACTGGGATTCCGAAAGGTGCAAAAATATCACATCGTTCTTTACTTTATAACTCCTTAAGTGCAGCAATGACATTTAACTTATCACAATTTGATTCAAGCTATATTATGACGCCTATGTTTCACACTGCGGCTTGGAGTGTACTCACATTGCCAATACTTCATATGGGTGGAAGAATAATAATTAGTAAAAAAAATGAACCCAAACTAACCCTTAAGATTATTAATAATGAAAGGCCTACGGTATTATTAGGTGTTTCAACTTTATTCGGAATGATGATTAAAGAAAAAGAATTTGATAGTACTGATTATTCTTCTTTAAGGTGGATACTTAGTGCAGCTGCACCTACGCCAATATCTACAATGGAGAAGTTTTGGGAAAAGGGAGTAAAATTTGCCTTGGCCTATGGAATGACAGAAGCAGGTCCATGTAACTGCACAACACAGGCAGATTGTATTAGCCTTGATGATATAAAAAAGAAACACACAGCTGTTGGAAAGCCCATGTATTTTACCCAAGTAAAAGTGGTTGATGATATTGGTAATGAAGTTGAAAGGGGACAATGTGGGGAATTGATATGGAGTGGACCAGGTATATATTCTGGATACTGGAATAATGAAAAGGAAAGTAATAAGACATTGAAGGATGGATGGGTTTATACAGGTGATATTGGGAGAAAAGATGAGGATGGATATTATTACATTGTAGGCAGGAAAAAAAATATGTTTATAAGTGGTGGTGAAAATATTTATCCACCTGAAATAGAGTCTGAAATACAGAAACATCCATTGGTTGATGAGGTATGTGTAATAGGTTTTCCAGATGAGAAATGGGGAGAAGTAGGTAAAGCTATTGTTGCTGTAAAATCTAATGAGGATCTTGATGAAGAAGAAGTAATATTTTTTTTAAAGAATAATATGAGTAGCATCAAAATACCAAAATATTATCATTTTGTTGACAATATACCTAAAAATAGTGCTGGTAAAATACAGCGAGGAGTATTGCAACAATTATATGGAATGTCATAAAATTGGTGAGCGAATCTACATGTGATTAGATTCGCTTTTTTTAGTTATCAGGAGCCTGCTATTGAAACTCGGCACTGATATTGTATCCATAATTTTCTTCACATTGCTAAAACAAATCTTCATTTATTAAATTTTAAAAATATGAGTAATACAAAACGGAGGATAGAAATGACTGTATTTGTAAATAAGGAAAAATGTACAGGGTGCAATATATGTTTAAATATATGTCCTTTTGACGGGATAGATATGATAGAAAATTTTGCGGTTATTAATGAAAAATGTAGAGGATGTGGATCATGTCTTTCTGTATGTCCCTTTGAAGCAATAACTATGGATTGGTCTACTGATGAAAATACTTATTAGATTGGAGTTTGTTAAAAGACAATAGTCAAGAATTAAGCAAATTTTGTGCAAAGATTGGGTGCTATGTACAATCTTTGCACAAGCTATAAAAGCATATTTATTTTAGCTAAGGAAATAGCTACTGATTATATTTTGGTTACTATGTTCTAGAAGAGTTAAATCAACGGCTTTAAAAAACTATTAAGACTTATTATGAAAAAAATATTAAAGAGAAAAAATGGCATGCAAATTGCTTATATTATTGTCATACATAGTTAATTAATTACTTTATATATTGAAAGGAGGATGAGAATAATGGTTACTGTTGGAATTGACAGTGGGAGTCAAAACACCAAGGGTGTACTGATGAAAGATGACAAGGTCCTAAGTAGTTTTATGCTTGCAACTAAGTTTGATGCAAATAAGGCTGGCCAAGACGTTTACAAGAATCTCTTAAAAGGAGATATGGCAGTATTTGAAAATAAAATAGATAAGATTATTGCAACTGGGTCTGGTAGAAATATGATTAGTTTTGCTGATGATGTAGTCAACGAAGTTATATCTGCTTCCAAAGGCATGTATTTTATAAACCCAAATATTCAGTTGCTGATAGATATTGGAGCTGAAGGGTCTCATGTTATTAGTTTGTCTGAAGATGGAAAGATTATTAAATATCAGGCAAATGATAAATGTGCATCTGGTGCAGGGATGTTTATAGAAGCTATGGCACGTGCACTTCAAATTAGTGTTGAAGATATTGGAGATTATTCATTACGACACAAAAAAGAGATAACAACTAATGCACAGTGTGTTGTATTTGCTGAATCTGAAGTAATTTCTTTAATACATCGTAAAGAAAGTAGGGAGGACATAGCCCATGGTATTCATGTAGGAATTTGCAATCGAATATCTTCTTTAATCAAAAGGGTTGGTATTAGAGATGAGGTGGCTTTAATCGGTGGACCAGGACATAATAAAGGTCTTACTGAATGTATGTCCACTATTCTTAAAAGGGATATTTTCGTACCAGAAGAAATGGATTATGTAAATGCCATAGGTGCAGCTTTATATGAGTAGTTGAAAAGAATTTGATATTTGAGGGGAATGAGATATATGGAAAAAATTGAATATTGGAGATGGAAAGAATCCAAGTGGATTAATCCAGATATTGATGGATGGGAGGGGCATTTAATAACAGCAGGTGTAGATATTGGTTCCACTAGTACTCAGGCTGTTATATTGATTGATGGGGAGCCATATGCTTACTCTAATATAAGGACTGGTTCAAATAGCCCTGAATCAGCATCAAAGGCAATAAAATGGGCAATGGAAGGTACTGGACTTGTAATTGATGATATAGATTATTGCATAGGAACAGGATATGGACGGGTTAATGTAGAGTTTGCAGATAGAAATATTACTGAAATTACATGTCATTCAAAGGGTGCTAACTATATTTATGGAAAAGAAGTTCGAACTATTTTGGATATGGGTGGACAAGATTGCAAGGTAATAAGTTGTGATGAAAATGGCAAAGTGCTCTCTTTCCTTATGAATGACAAATGTGCAGCAGGTACGGGAAGAGGTATGGAAGTAATAGCTGATCTATTAGCTGTTCATGTTGAAGATATCGGACCTATGTCTTTTGATATTGATGAAGAACCAGAAGCTGTTTCAAGCACCTGTGTTATTTTTGCAAAGTCTGAAGCTACAAAGCTTATGAGAAGTGGTTGGAGTAAAGAAAAGGTACTGGCTGCTTATTGTCATGCTATGTCTATTAGAGTAGTTAAACTTATAGAAAAAAATGGTTTGGAGCTTGATTTTGCTATAACAGGTGGTATTAGAAAAAATATTGGTGTTACACAAAGAATAGAAAAAATACTAGGGGTAAAATCAAGGGAAGCTAAAATGGATTCACAGATTGCAGGAGCCTTAGGGGCAGCATTGATAGCAAAAGAGTATGCTGAAAAAAGAGAGAACAGCTTAGTAGGGAAGAAAGCGCTGAAAGTAGCATATCAAACATGATTTTTACTTAAAAGTTACTAGTATAAGATTTTGTAACTGCTAAATGTGGATTTGTATTTGATTGTTGTAGTAACAATTAAAATAGATAGAAAAAAAGGAGTGATATTATGAATTATGAAAAATTGTTTGATACAAGTATTTCTAATAATTCCATCGAGTCGTATAAAGGTGATGGCAAAAAAGTAATGGGTACTGTTTGTTGTCATGTACCTGAAGAAATAATCCATGCAGCTGGAATGTTGCCAGTTCGAATAAGGGCAACTGATTGTAAGGACAGTAGTGAGGGTGAGACTTGGATGTCGAGTTTAAGCTGTAGCTATGCTAGAAGCTGCTTACAGTATTTATTAGATGGAACATATGATTTGGATGGTGTTATATCATCAGATGGATGTATAATGGCTAGTAGAATTTTTGATAATTGGCATTACATAGATCCGAGTAAAGATAAAAATTATCTTCAACAAATTGGAGCTCCAAGATTATTGGGGGATTTAAATATTGAATATTACAAAGATGAGCTTTTTGATATGAAGGAAGGTTTAGAAAAATACGGAGACTTGCAAATAACAGATGATAAATTAAAAAGTTCAATAGATTTATATAATAAGACACGTAGTTTGATTAGGGAATTATATGAACTAAGAAAAGCAGATAGTCCTGTAGTAAGTGGTGTAGATGTTCTTAAGATTATCCTTTCAGCAACTTCCTTACCAAAAGAAGAGTTTAATGATTTATTAGAATCATTTTTGAAAGATGCTAAAAATAGAAAACCTATTACGAATAGTAGAGTCAGGCTTATGGTAATTGGTAGTGCCCTTGATGATCCAGAATATATGAAAGTAATTGAAGATACAGGAGCTTTAGTGGTGACAGACGCTCTTTGCTACGGAAGCAGATACCTTTGGGAGCCAGTAGAAGTTAAGGCTGAGGATGTAATGGGATCTATCGCAGAATCATATTTAACTAGATCTGTGTGTCCCCGTATGCTAGATGGACATGATGAAATGCACAGCTTTATATTCGATATGATAAAGGAATACAAGGTTGATGGAGTGATTTTTCAAAAAATGCAAAACTGTGAGTGTTGGGGAGGAGAAGGAGTATATCTCAATAAACTAATGGAAGATGCAAATATTCCTATGTTATCTGTAGAAAGGGAACAGTTGATGGCTAATGCGGGTCAATTAGCTATTCGTGTTGAAGCATTTGTAGAAATGATTGAAAAGGAGAATTAATTATGAGTAAAAATCTTATTTCTGAAACTTGTGATCAGGTAGATAGTATATTAGCTTATATGAGTAAAAAAGCACCGGATAGTTTGTGGATGTTTGAAGTACAAAAGGCTTATTGGGACCATATTAGAGATGCTAAAAAAGATGGTAAAAAGTTGATATTTTTCGGTGGTCCTGCCCCACTTGAATTAATCTATTCATTCGATGCAGTACCATTTTTTCTTGATATGATGCCAACACGACTTGCATCGAATACTGAAGAAATATCACCATATATTGATGAAGCTGAAAAATATGTTCCTTCAACAGTATGTGGTTTAGATAAGACAGAGTTAGGAATTGCCTTGAGGGGGGACTATGGTATAATGCCAGATGCTTTTGTATATTGTACAGTTCCTTGTGACTCATCCCGTGTCTGTCACCCGGCTATCGACAAAATTTTTAATGTTCCTTCATATAGGGTTGATATTCCTTTTAGAAGGGATGATAGGGGATATAAATATTTAGCAAAACAATATGAGGGATTCATATCTTTTATGGAAGAAGTGACAGGTAAAAAGATGGATTGGGATAAGTTTGCCGAGGTAGCTGAAATTTCTAATAAAACCACTAAGTTAATGCATAAAATCGCAGACTTGAGGAAGATTAAACCATGTCCTTTGCCTGGACGATTATTAGTTCTAAATGAAATGATGATGGGGATGAATGGACATCCTGAAATGTTGAAGTTTATGGAGAAACAATACGAAGTGGGTAAGTATAATGCTGATAATGGAATTGGTGCAGTTAAAGATGAAAAGTATAGGGTTGCCTGGCTGCAAAATATAGTTTGGGCAAATGCAGGTTTACTTGATTGGATGGAAAGAGAATATGGAGCTATACTTGTCATGGATGGATTTGGTCATCAAAAAGGTGTTTTTTTTAATGATGTTAATGACAAAGAGGATGCCTTATATGTAACTGCACAAAAGTCAATGACATTACCTATGATTCACGGTGCTTCCGGTCCTTCAGAGAATTTTATTTACTTAGTAGATAATATTATGGATGAATATGATATTAATGTCTCAATGTTTATTGGTCATGTAGGTTGTAATCATACATTTGCATCAGCAAAAATGGTGACAGATATGGTTCAAGATAAGTATAATCTTCCAACATTTACTGTGGAACTTGATTCAATAGATTTACGTTATAAAAGCATTGATGAAGTAAAAGCATCTATGAGTGAATACATGGAGAGTGTTGTTGGGGCCAAAAGGCTGGCTAGAAAGAAATAGTGGAGTGATATAAATTCATAGGAGGGAGTAAGGATTATGGAAAAAATTAAGTCGATTGCTATAGCTGGTAAAGGTGGTACTGGAAAAACTGTAGTGGCTACTTTGCTGATTAGGTTATTAGCTGAAAGATACAATAATAGGGTCCTTGCAATTGATGCAGATTCAGCTATGAGTTTACCCTATACACTGGGGGTTGATGTAGAAAAGACAGTTAGTGAAGTAAGGAAAGGATTAGTTGGAAGAGATCAACTTAGAAGTAATCTGAAAGCAAGTCCAACTAAGGATATGATGAAAGATATTTTAACTAAGGCTGAGGGATTTGATTTATTGACAATGGGTCGGCCAGAAGAGCCAGGCTGCTTTTGTGCTGTCAATGAGCTACTGAAATATGGTATTGATTCATTGGTAGATGATTATGAAATAACAGTTATAGACGGAGAAGCAGGTCCTGAACAATTGAATAGAAGGGTAATGAAAAGCATTGATGTATTGTTAGTTGTTGCAGATATGTCCAGAAGAAGTTTAGAGACTGCCAAGAGCATTATAAAAGTAGCTCAGGACTGTGACGATGGAGTTAACATTAAGAAAGTTGGTTTGGTTCTAAATAGAGTTCGTGACGACAAACTGTCTCAAGAAATGATAGAAAAAATTGGTGTAGAAATATCAGCTTGCTTACCAGAAGATTCTTTAGTAAATAGCTTTGATAGATCAGGTAGATCCTTATTAGAATTACCATTAGATTCTGAGTGTCCAAGGGCTATAAGTAGTATGTTGGATAAGATGCTTCCTCAATTCGGAATATAAAGATAGCAATAAAAAAGTAAAAAATAACAAAAGCATCATCAAAGAAATTTTCATTATATGATTTCTTTGATGATGGTTATATTTACTTCTGGATGTTAGGGTGTTTGATGAATTTTGTGTTTTAATAACTTATTATTTTTTATAGTTTACTAGAATAAGAAAGGAAAATATTATGCAAAAAAAAATTGTAAAAGAAATAGTAATATCAGGGCTTTTTATTGCCATAGGATTAATTTTACCTATGCTTTTCCATATATTTAATGCCGGTGCAATGTTTTTACCTATGCATATTCCAGTTTTAGTTGCTGCTTGTATAGTTAGTTTACCATTTGCCATTGCAGTAGGTGTAATAACACCTATTTTGAGTTCCCTTTTAACAGGTATGCCGCCGATGTTTCCGGTATTACCTTTTATGATTTTTGAACTGATGACATATGGTGCTACTATGAATTTGCTGTATAGAAAATTTAGATTAAATATATATCCGTCCCTAATTTTAAGTATGACTTTTGGAAGAATAGTGTCATCCCTAGTTGTATGGGTACTTGTATCATTTTTTATGGCAAAGCTTCCTAATCCATTTACCTTTGTTGGAATTGGTATCATACAGGGACTACCGGGCATTGTAATTCAAATAATACTTATACCGAGAATTGTTTCTGTATTAGAAAGAGGGATTTTTACTAAGAGAGTAGGTAATGTATATGATTAATCAAATCGAGTTCTTCAATTCAATGGCAGAAAGTTGGGACGAATTTTGCAATCATGATACTGATAAAATTAAGGATATACTAGGTTTGTTGAATATAAAAAATGGCTCAAAGATATTAGATATTGGAACGGGTACGGGTGTACTTCTACCTTATTTGGTAGATCTATCAGGAAGTAGTGGTGAAATAACAGCTATTGATATCTCAAGTAAAATGATAGAAGTTGCAAAACGTAAATATCATTATAATAATGTAAATTTTATATGTGAGGATATTATGAAGGCTAATTTACATAGTGAGTATTTTGATTATATTATTTGTTATTCAGTTTTTCCCCATTTTGATGATCAAGAATCTCTTGTAAAAGTTGTTAGTAAATATCTTAATGAAGGTGGCAAACTCATAATATGTCATTCACAAAGTAGAGATGCTATTAATAATCTTCACAAGAAAGTTTCTGAGGCCGTGTCAGACGATAATTTACCAACAATAGATGTAATAAGTGATTATTACAAGGCTGCTGGTTTGGATACTTCTATTACTATTGATAGTGAGGAAATGTATGTAGTTGTTGCAACAAAAAGTGAGTATAATTAAGCATTATTTTTAAGATTATTAAAGCGCATATAAAAAAACTCTTGCATCAAAGTAAATCTCCTGTTATTATATAAAAAGAAAACACCCCCCCATAGGAGGGGATAAAAATAATGGAGGTAGTAAATAATGAGCAAGAGTAGTCATATGAAATGGAGCTGGGTAATTATAGTAGTATTCTTTGCACTATCTATCGTAAATATATGGTTTGGACTTTTTGGTTTTGTATGTATGGGAATGCCAATGTATCATGCCCTTAGGGGTAGGGGGAAGATTCATTGTTCTAAGTATTGTCCAAGGGGGTCGTTTTTAGGTAAGTTTATGCCTAGTGTGTCTATGGATAATACTCTTCCTAAGTTTATGAGAACTAAGGGATTTAAGAATTTTATGTTGATTTTTATGATGACTATGTTTGGGATTTCCCTTTATCATTCTCAGTTTGTTCCTGTAAAAATTGCTATGTCTATATTTAGATTGATGTTTGCTTCATTTGTTGTGGGGATTATTATGGGAGTATTTTTCAAACCAAGATCTTGGTGTCAGGTTTGTCCGATGGGACATGGTACTGGTCTTATTAGGGATCTAAAAAATAAATAATATTTTATAGATCTCTCATGTTTACCATAGTTTCAATCTGTGTATCAATATAATATAACTATTCCAGATATTTCTATGGGGGACTATTTATGTTTAAGACTATTAGATCAAAATTTATATTTTTATCTTCAATAATAATCATTATCTTCATACTAGTTGTTAACGGATCAATATATTTTCAAGAAAGAGAAGAATTACTTAATATGACTATCGAGACTTCTCTTGAAAAAGCTAAGTTACATGGGGAAATTGTAGGGAATCTTATTGATAAGAATATTACTATACTATCTAATATTGCTCAGAGAAAGCATGTGAAAGATTTTGATGAAGAATATATTATAGGTGAACTTCAGTCTCTTCTAGAATGTTGTGATGTTTATCAGAGCACAGTATATTTTGATAAAGATGGTAATGTTACTAATTCATATGGTGAAAAAAGTAATATAGTTGATCGTGAGTATTTTCAAAAATTGATGGAAGGTAATGTCGATTATGTAATTAGTAAACCTTTGATGGGAAAGCTTGCAGATAAGCCCTTAGTTGCTTTTTTTGTTCCAATAAAAAATAGTGATGATGTAATTGGTGGCGTGGGTCTTTCCATAAGTCTAGAAATATTTTCTGAGATTATTGAAGATGTAAAATTCGATGGAGAAAGCTATTCCTGGATTGTTGATAGGGATGGGGATGTGATAATACATCCAGATAAATCTTTATGGTTAAAAAGAAATATAATTGAAAATGAGAAGCTAGGATATGATGGTTTTAATAAATTATCAGGTGAAATGCTTTCTAGTGATATGGGATATGGTTACTACTATGACAAAAATATTAGTGAAAAGAAAGTTTTAGCTTACTCAAAGATACCAGGAAGCGATGGTTGGAAACTGGCTATAACCACCCTTGAAAAAGACGTTTTTTCAAGGGTTGATGATATACTAAATAGGGTTTTTATTACTTCTATGATATTTTTATTGATATTTGTATTTATTAATTATAAGCTTATAGACCGTATTACTAAGCCTATTAATAACTTAACAGCGGTTGTATCAAATAGAGCAATGAATGATTTTAATGATTTGGAAATAAAAGAAACTGATGATGAAATAGGAAATTTGATAAGAGCATATAATCATATGAATAGGGCTCTTAATGTTCATACAAAGGAACTTGAAAATCTTGTTGAAAAGAGAACTGAAGAATTAAAAGAAGCTAATACAAAGCTTATGAAGTACAATAAGGCATTGGAAATTGAAAATATTAATCTATACGATAGTGCTTCGAAAGATGAGTTGACAGGCTTGTTTAATAGAATAGAATTGTTTAAAAAACTTGATGAATACCACCGTAATATTGAAAGGGATCTGATAAAGGAGTATGTTGTACTATTTATGGATTTGGATAATTTTAAGTACTACAATGATACTTTTGGACATGGTGTGGGGGATCAAATGCTTAAATATATTACTGATATGTTAAGAACCTATATCCGGGAAGGGGATTTCCTTGCTAGATATGGTGGTGATGAATTTGTATTGGTGATTCCCCATATTACTTACGATAATGGATTAAAAATAAAGGATAAACTAATGACAGGTATATCAAATATGGATAGTCTTGTAACAAAGTTGATGTTGTGGACTGATAGTAGTGATATATCAATTCCTGATGAATCTAAACTGGGACTATCAATAGGTGTATGTCACAGTAGTAAGAAATCTACTATTAAACCTGTAGATATGATTAGAATAGCAGATGAAAGAATGTATAAGGAAAAACAGATGAAAAAGAATCTTTTTATATAATAAAAGCATATAAGTTCAGCATTTGCTGAACTTATTTTTATGTATTTTTAATCAAATCTTTACTTAATAATATTTGTATAATGAAGTATACTTATAATAGATTTAATATGGGAGGAAGTAATATGAATAAAAAATTGTTAGCTCTAGTTCTTTCTGGGGTTGTTGTACTGAGTGGTTGTGGGGCATCAGAAACTCCGAAAACTGAAGAGCCTCAGGAAAAACCTGTTGCTGAAGAAACTCAGGAATCTACTGAGGAAACAGGTGAAATGGAAGAAGTTGATGGACATGAAGAAGCTGTTTCTGAGGAGAATGCCCTTGAAGTAGGTTTTTTAGATGCCATTGGAACTAAGGATATAAATGTTGTTAAGTCTTACATAGATAATAATTACGAAGTCGCAGATCAAGCTTTTGTTGATGCAATGATTATTATGTATGATGAAATGCTGTTAAATGAGAGTCAAAATGTTTCTCAAAAATATGAGAGTGGTAAGTATATAGAAGCTGTAATGGCTGCAAGGGATGATAACTATAAATTTGATATTAACTTGGTTGAAGATGAAAGCATGAAGCAGGAATTGAAAAATGTTCTAGATAGCGGTTTTGTCTACAAGAATGAAGAAGGAGAGTTTTATCTTCGTGTTGATGGAAGTAAGTTTTATAGCACTTTTAAAGATATGATGTCTGAAGATTTAAAAGGTTTTTATGATTTGAGAAATAGGGAGATTGAAAATCCAATATATATTGAAGAAATGGTTAATCCTGATGTAAGTCTTGAAGAATTAAAAGATAGATCTCTTCAATTAGAGAAGTTTATGAATAGTGGAATTGAGTATTATGATATGGAAATTATTCAGAATATGAAAGATCGTTATGATATGGCATTGTCTGAGAAAAAGTAGTTACATTGATTTTAGTAAAAACAATGGTATAATATGATTATAAAAAGTATGCAGATTATTTGCATACTTTTTTAATTATGACATTACTAGTTTGCTTGACTTCGGAGGGATAATTATGAATAGGAGAATTAAATATGCTAGTGCAATATTAATTGTATGTATTTTCTTTACGTCCCTTGTAGCTGCAGGTGTTCTGTATGTTCAGAAACATCATATAATGTCAAATATTAACGAACTAGGTAATAATTACACTGTTCAGGCTTCTGATGCCCTTACTTCCTGGGTTGAAAATCAGGTCAAGTGGGGAAAGGTAATAGTTAAAGATCCTAGGATAGTTGAAGCGTGTCTTCATCCAGAGAACAGTGAGATTCTCGCAAGGGCTACAGACTATTTGAGGAACATTCATGATGAAGTAGACTTTTATGAAAATCTTGCTTTAGTTTCATTTAAAGATTATTCTATTGAGAAAAACATCAAGGGTAGAAATATTGTGATTCAAAAAGATGCAATATTTGTAGATACAGTTGGTGGTAAAACTACTGGTGAGGTTGAAAGGGTAAAGGACTTTCTTCCATATATAAAAGCTGGTGGGGATTATTTTATTAGTGATGTGTATAAGAGTATATATAGGGGAAATCCTATTTTTGTTATAAGTATCCCAATTTATGATAATGAAAAAGTGATCGGTAGTCTTTTGCTCCCGCCACAAATGGATTTTTTTATCGAACGATTTATTGATGATGTAAAGTTTGGTGAAACTGGTTATTTTATAATTGCTGATTCAAGGGGATACGTGCTGGCCCACCCAAATCGAGAATTTGTCCTTACAAAGCCTGAAGGTTCAGAGGAACTTAGAGATAAAGCTATGAAAGGTTTAGGGTCTGCAATAGATGATTTTATGGGTAGAGAAAGATACTATGTGTCTTCAAAGTTAGACATTGATTCGGAGAAAATTGAAAGCGGATGGTATATAATCTTTTCTCAGGATATGAAAGAAATACTTAAAAATTACAACCGTTTAAAAATTGTATCTATTAATTTAGTGATAGTTTTAAGTGTACTTATAACATCACTTATGGTGTTTTTTAATACTCTGAATGAAAAGAAAATTAAAGAAGAACAGTTGGAAAAAAGCAAGAAAAAGCTTGAGTTACTTGTAGATGAAAGAACCAAGGAACTTAAAATACTTGTACAAAAAGATAGTCTTACAGGACTCTTTAATCATAAAGCAATAATGAAAAAATTGGATTCTATTATTGACAAGAAAGTAGATGAAAACTTGTCCCTTGGGATAGTTATGATGGATATAGATAATTTTAAGAAAATCAATGATAAATATGGTCATGTAATTGGTGATGAAGTACTTGTAAAAGTATCGGCTGTATTAAATGATTTTTCTGATGAAAACTGCTGTATTGGAAGATATGGTGGGGAAGAGTTTATTATTATTTTTAAGGATAAAAATAAAAGTGAAGTTGAAAGAATTTCTGAAGATATTAGAAAATCAATTGAGCTTATTTCATATGACTTTGATAACTTCATTACAACTGCAAGTTTTGGTTATAAGATGTGGTCTGGGGAAGCTGTTTTGGATTTAATTAAAAAAGCTGATGACAACATGTATTTAGCCAAATCTAAAGGTAAAAATCGAATAGAAGGATAAAAAAAGAAAGCCATTAGGGGGTACTTCAGACTGTAGACAAACTACAGTCTGGTTGAGCATTATGATAAATCATAACGTTAAGCGGTCATTTTATTCCCGTGAAGCGATGAATTTATCAATTCATTGTTAAGCAGTAATTCTTCGAATTACGTACAAGGTAATTTCCTTTAGAGGAAATACTTATATAAGAAAGAGCTTAAAAATCTTGTTATCACAAGTTTTGAAATTCTAGCTTGCGTAGCGAGGTTTCATTGTACAGCGTTTAAGAAACGCCGCTTAACGTCTATTGAAAATAGATGCTTAACGGTGCAAATGCACCTGCTTCACATATATTGAGAACCTCAATATATTGCTTAACGAGAGTGTTGACTTTGTCTACACTCTGGAGAAAGCCCTTAGGGCTTTCTTTTTTTCTTTTCTAACCATATCTTAACCAAATGATATGAATATGTAATTGTTCTGTGGGTAGATATTTATCATCGGGGGATTCGTTTAATAAATATTGGAGGTATGGGAATGAAATTTAAGGGGAAAATGATTATTTTATTTGTGATTGTGTTTTTAATCTCAAATATAACTCTTGGTGTATATTCAGTAAATACTATGCATGGGAAAGTGATTGCTGCAGCTCAGGAAAAACTTATCTCTGATTTGAAAACTGGAAAGTCTATTTTAGACAGGGAAATTCCGGGAGATTGGTCAATTAGAGATGGTCAGTTATTTAAAGGAGATGTAGCCTTATATAGAAATTATGATGTGGTTGACTACATAGGTAATCTGACAGGTGACACTGTTACAATTTTTATGGGTAACACTAGGGTAGCTACAAATGTACCTAAAGAAGGGGATATTGATGGACGTGCTGTAGATACAACTGTATCTCAGGTCATTGTTGATAAGGTACTAAGGGATGGTGAAAGATTTATTGGTAAGGCATTTGTATATGATACATGGAACCAAACAGCATATGAACCAATAAAAAATAAGGCAGGAGAGGTAATAGGAATATGGTATGTTGGTGTTCCAAATAGTTTCTATGATGCAATGGTTGCTGATTTTAGAAACAGTACAATAATATTTAATGCCTTAGGTTTATTATTATCTATAATTGTTGTTGCTATAATGACCGGAAGATTTACTAGACCTGTTAATAAGCTTATTAAATATATGGAAGTTGCAAGAACTGGAGATTTGGATTTCGATATTGATACTAAGGGAAAAGATGAGTTCTCAGATTTATCTAGGTCATTTGATCAAATGATAGCTGGTCTGAAGTCTAAAGTAGATGCTGTTGATAGTTTTTCAAAAGGAAATCTTGACGTGGATATTACAATGGAATCTGATAAGGATACCCTTGGTAAGGCACTTATAAATATGAATCACACATTAAAGAACTTAAGAGGAGAACTTGAAACTATTATCGATTCTGTAAAAGAAGGTAATATAGAAAATAGAGCTAATGACAAAAAGTTTGAAGGTGAATGGAAGGCATTGATTACTGGACTTAATCAGATTTTAGATTTATATTCAGAGCCTATTCATCTAACTGTTGATTATGTTACTAAGATTGGTGATGGGAATATTCCTCAAAAAATTGATAGGAAATATAATGGAGATTTTGAAAGAATAAAAAACAGTATAAATGGATGTATTGATTCTATAAATGGTCTATTAAAAGATACTCAGATGCTTATTGATGATGGGGTAGAAGGTAAACTTGATTCAAGAGCTGATGAAAGAGTGCATAAGGGAGAATACAAAGATATCATTCACGGTGTAAATAGTATACTGGATGCAGTTACTTTACCGGTTAAAGAGGCTCAAGATGTATTAGAGGAGTTTTCTCAAGGTAGACTTGATGTTAAAGTAACTGGAGACTATAGGGGAGACCACAGTAAGATTAAAGAATCCCTAAATACTACAATAGGAACTGTTTCTAGTTATATTGAGGATATTAACAGGGTACTAACAGGTATGGCAAAGAAGAATATTAATCAAAGGATAGAAAGGGAGTATCTTGGCGATTTTAAAGAAATTAAAGGATCAATAAATATGATTCTTGATTCATATAATGAAATATTCTTTGAAATAAAGGAAGTTATTTCAGGTATTAGTACTGGTGCTGATGAAGTTGCCCATTCTGCCCAGAGTTTATCTCAGGGAGCTACAGAGCAGGCAAGTGCTATAGAAGAGATGAGTTCATCTATGAATCAAGTATCAATTAAAACTGAGGAAAATGCAGACCAGGCAGTAACAGCAAGTAATTTATCTTCTGATGTTAGCCTGAGTGCTCAAAATGGTGTTGAGCAAATGAGAGAAATGATGGAGTCAATGGAGAATATTGAAAATTCATCCCATCAGATTTCTAGTGTAATAAAAGTAATTGATGATATTGCATTCCAAACAAATATACTGGCTCTTAATGCTGCGGTAGAAGCGGCAAGGGCTGGGGAGCATGGAAAAGGATTTGCAGTAGTTGCTGAAGAAGTAAGAAATTTAGCATCACAAAGTGCAAATGCTGCTAAAGAGACAGAAGCATTAATTCAAGAATCATCAGAAACTATAAAATCTGGAACATCAATTGCTAGGAAGACTTCAGAAGCTTTAAATAAAATGATGAGTGGAATATCAAGTGTTAATGAAATTGTTTCTAATATAAGCAATGATTCAGTTGAGCAGGCAGAGATAGCTAAACAGATAAAAGAGGGAATATCAGAAATATCAGACGTGACCCAAACCAACTCACAATCAGCAACATCAAGTGCCTCAATAAGCGAAGAGATAGCCGCTCAACTGGAAATGCTAAATGGAATGGTAGATGAGTTCCATTTGAGATCTAATTCTAAGGTTAAAGATTTTAGGGATTTAAAGATAGGGTAGATATGGTCTAGTGTTTGTTTTCTTTGAGAAAACTCACGTCTAGTGATTAGCTTCGGCTAATCGTCTAGTGTAAAACTTATTTTTCAGTTTTACGTCTAGTGGACTATTTTATAGCCCGACCAAGGTTGTTTTCCTTGGGAAAACTTATTTGAATAAAATATAAGGCCTTTGAGAGATTTTCTTTCAAAGGCCTTTTTTTAGATTCGATTTTACAAAAGTAAAATAACAATTTATAAGTTGCAAAGTAACAGCTGGGCTCACTAAAAGGGTGGCCAGACTATGACCTAAGGTTATGCTAGGTGTAAAAGCTACTTTTTTCTAAACTTTACATATATAGCTGCCGTAATCGGTATTGCAAAAACAAGACCGATACTGCCGGCCATTGCTCTGATTATTTCTGAAGCCATATGATCCATATTTATTATTGCGTATGATGATACATTGAATGAGTAGAATAGTAGTAGTACCTGAATTGAACTACCTACATAAGCTAAAATAAGGGTGTTTGACATTGAACCCATGATATCTTTTCCTACATTCATTCCTGACTTGAATAGCTCCATATTAGTAATCTTTGGATGTATGTTTTCTATTTCAGACATTGCGGAAGATATACTCATGGCAACATCCATTACGGCCCCAAGGGCACCTATTATTACCCCGGCGAAAAGTAATCCCTTATAATCCAAGTTTCTAAAGTGGGGTACATATGCCAGAAGTTGTGCTTCTTCATTTCCTAGACCTGTTAGTCTAGCCCAATTTCCAACGATTATTGCAATTATGGCTGCAGCAAGTACTCCACCTACTGTACCCATAATTGCAGTAGCTGTCTTTTTGTTTCTTCCACTTACAACAATCAATGTGAAAGCAGACGTTACTGCACAGGTGAGTACTGATACTAGTATGGGATTAAAACCTTTTAATAATAGGGGTATCATAACAAGGAAAATTATAAGTCCTGTGAAAACAAGGGTAATAGAGGATTTAAAGCCTTTTCTACCACCAATTAATACTAAGACTATGAAAAGAAGTCCTATTATAAAGTAAATAGCAGAGCTTCGAGGTCTTTCGAATATTCTAAGGCCTTCAATAGCTCCATCTGTGGTTTCTGTCTGGTATAATAATACACTTTCACCTTTTTTGAAGATAAGATTGTAAGGATTTACATACTCAATAGTATTACGTACTGTAAATACCTCGCCCTTATGGTCACCTGATACAAGTTGTATTTTTAGGTGCTGAAATCTTACATCTGATTCTATTGGAATATCAGGTCTTTCTTCAGCCGTGTCATCATAAGTTATATCGATGATTTTAGCTTTTACCACTTCTTCTACTACGTTCATTTTTTCATCATAGTATTCACGCATAGCAGCATCTTTTTCACTTGCAAAGGAAATGCTTGAAGAAATACATAATATAAGTATTAATAAATATGATATAAATTTTTTCATACAATGCTCCTAAATACACTTAGAGACTGCAAATAACATTTGCAGTCTCTAAGTAGTTTATTTGATTATAAGTTTTTCTTACTTAGCAATTTTAAGCTTTTGTCCAACAACAATAACATTGTTATTCTTAAGGTTATTCATTTCACCAAGCTTTTTGTAATCAATGTCGTATTTCTTAGCGATTTTCCAAAGAACATCACCTTTCTTAACAACATAGTAGTCAGCCATAGCAACAACTTTACCAGTCTTGTTAACTTCGTATTCGTTGTTTGCTGGAGTTACAGAACCCTTAGCTTTGATTTCGTCAACCATAGCATCTCTGATTGGAATCATAAGATTAACCTTGCTCTTAGCAGTAGAGAAATCATATCCATCAGCTCCAGTAGTTTCAACTAAGAAGTCATTAGATACTACTTTGTATACTTTGTCCATTTCAACAGGAGTTCCGTCAGCAAGAGTCATGCTTAAAATTCTTTCTCCAGCAGGCTTGTTAAGGTCGTAAGAAACCTCAAGTCCTGAGAATGAACCAGCTCTTGATCCTTCTGGCTTAAGTCCGTTGTCAATGTTTTTCTTAAGATCTGCACCAGTAAGTTCTACAACCATAAGAGTGTTGTCAAATGGCATGATTTCATACATAAGACCCATTGTGATATCTCCAGCAGGCATGTCTCTTCTAAGACCTCCACCATTTTGGATAGCAATATCAACACCAGCTTTTTCAGCCATTAACTTACATACGAACTCTCCAAGTGGAGTAGTTTGATCTACATCTGTGTTATGTGAGAAAGTTCCAGTAGCAACACCGATTTTTTCTCCCATGATTGGGCCAAGTTCCTTGTCCCATTTGTCGTACTCAGCAGTTCCAGTAGCATCAGCAATGATATCACCTTTACGCTTGTAAAGAGTATCGATAGATGGAGTAGCAGCCTTTACAGATCCGTCTTCATTCATTTCGAAAGAAATCTTAGCCATTGCTCTACCATATTTGTATGCCTGAACAACAGGAACATTGTTAATGTATCCAGCTACAGTCTTGTGACTGTGACCAGAAATAATACCATCAATACCGTCAACCATTGCTACAGCATTGATTTCTTCACCTACTACAGGTAAAGTAACATCCGAACCATACTTATCTTGCTTAGAAGGTAAGTGAGTAACAGCGATAATTAAATCAGGAGTTCCTTCTTCAGCTTTTCCTTCTTTAAGGAAAGCAACCCACTTAGCAGCTGCTTCAGCAGCATCAACGAACTTAAGTCCTTCAACGTTATCAGCTTTAGTAACTGTTGGAGTAGTTGTAGTAGCTAGACCGATGAAAGCAATTTTCTTTCCATCAACTTCAGTAAAGCTATAAGGCTTAGCCCATGCTACAACTTCACCAGTAGCCTCGTCAACGATATTAGCTGCAAGGTACTGGAATCCACCATCTTCTTGCCACTTGTTCATGTATGAAGTTCCCCAATCAAACTCGTGGTTTCCAACTGCAGATACTTTAAGATCCATAGCCTTGAACATGTTGTTAACAGGAGCACCTTGAGTAAGGTTAGACATTGCAGAACCCTGGTAGTTGTCTCCACCAGATACTACGATAGTATTTGGGTTCTTAGCCATGTACTCGTTAATAACACCAATCATCTTAGCCATACCAACATTCTTTCCTTTTTCTCTAGCATCCTCAGCAAGGTTACCGTGGAAGTCATTGAAAGAAACAATATCAATAGTGTTTGATACGATAGCTTTTTCTTCAACTGTAGTAGCTGGAACTAATTTAGCAGCAGCTGTAGTTTCCTCAGCAAAAGAAAGTGGTCCAAAGCAAGTAATTAACATTGCTAGGATCATGATAAACGATAAATTCTTCTTCATTTGTTTCATGATTAAAATTTCCCCCTTGTATAAAATAAGTATTGCGATTATGTCGCATCTTATATTCTATAATATATAGTCACAATTAACAATACTTTACAAGGGTATTTGTTTGTATAAAATGAATAATACAACTATTTGAATAATTCTGAAATTTATCATATGATTAAAGATAGATGTTTTAAGAGATGTAGGGGAAAGGAAGTATTAAAATGAACGGTATATTTTTACAAGGTGGGGGCGGAAAAGGAGCCTACCAAGCGGGTGTAATTAGTGCCCTAAGTGATTTAGGTATTAAGATGGATGTAATATGCGGAACATCAATTGGAGCAGTAAATGGATATTTTATATATTCAGGCAATGAAGACAAACTAGAAGAATACTGGATGAGTCTAAAAACACAAGTGAATGTTAAAACTGAAGATAGCACAATAGACAATTCCTTTTTATTTGATTACATAAAAAAGATGGACAAGATAAAAAATGAAAAAGACTTTTATATAAACTATACAGAGGTAAAAGGCACAAGATTAAAAGAGCTTTCGCCCAATATGAGGGGGAGAAATAAGGAAGATATAATAGAAAAAATGGTATATACAACACTACTACCAAAACGTTCAGGATATGAAGTAACTGAGGAAAAAATGCAGGATTATGATTCAAGAGAACTTTTCGATATGTTTAAGGAAGATTTGAAAAAAGGTCTATATGATGGCTATCATCTTGATGGAGGAATAATTAACAATGAATTTATGAATCCCTTCCTAGAAAATAAAGTTGATAAATTGTACATAGTAAGCTTCATAAAGGATTTTAGATTGCCAGAATACATATATGAAAATTATAGAGAAAATCAAATAGTAGATTTGTCACCAAATTTTAAATTTGAAAAATACCATATGGTTACTTTTGATAGGGATTTTGTGAAGGAGAAGTTTGAGTATGGGTATGATTACGCAAAGAAGACTATTCAAAGTCTCCTTTGAATAGTCCTTTAAGTAAAAGAGGTATCAAATAAATAATCGAAAATCCAATAACAAAATATCTTAGTATGATAGATTCACCGAATATAAATTTAAGGGGTAATGCTATTAATACTATCATTATTATTCCAACTAAGTTGACCAATGTCTTTTTGAAGATGTTGGTCATTTTGTCTTTGTGGTGTACTATTTGGTATTTTAGTGTTTTCATCTCTAAGACCATTCCTATGAATAATCCTGATGAAAGTGACGCTAGTTTTATCATTGAGTTTGTATCATTAAATATTAAGGCCAATATTGTTAATAGTGGTAGCATTAGCATTGTGATTATGTTTGCTATGGATTTATTATTATTTTCAAATACTTCCTTAATTGCATCGTATATGAATGAGCCAATTATACAGAATGCCACTCCGAGTAAATAGCCACCAAATACATCAGTTGGCCAGTGTACACCTAGGTATAATCTTGAGTATCCTATTAGGAAAAGGTAGGCTACTATTAGGATTTTAAAGGCTATGTGTACTTTTACTTTTGATAATTTTAGTAGGAAAGTAGACCAGTATGATGTTGCTGTTTGGGTGTGTCCACTGGGAAATGCATATCCGTCTGCCGTATGGACTCTTTGTGATCTTATCCCTTCTATTCCTATTGGTCTTGGAACTTTCATTAACATTTTTATAAAGAAGTTGGACAGTATGGAAACAAGTGTGATTATTGATAATCTTCTTCCTAGGTCCTTGTTTATTGTCCAGTATATTATTGCAGTAATCAGAATGTATATCATATCTTCACCTAAAAATGATATGAAGTTGAATATCTGGTCAAAGATTGGTAGATAGAAGCTTTGAATATATTTTAATAAACTTAGATTCATGGTATCCTCCGTCTGAAAATTAATGTACTTTAAATAATATATCAGAAAGAGATTAAAAGAAAGTTAAGATTTACTTAAAAAAATTATAAAAAGCTATTGCATAAATATGAATAACTATGTATAATGATACAAAATGATGAATAAATATTCTTGAGGGGGAAAATAAAAATGAAAAATTCAAAGTTTAAAAAGGTCTTGGCGCTAATGTTTATTGCCATTATGATTTTATCTTTTACTGGATGTAGTGGAAGTGCACAGGAGGAAAAAGCTCTTACTAAAATTGAAAAAATCAAGGAGAGTGGAAAGCTGGTATTAGGTACTGCGGCTGATTATCCACCGTATGAATTCCACAAGGTAATTGATGGTGAAGATACTATAGTAGGATTCGATATTGATATAGCTAAGGCAATAGCTGATGATTTAGGTGTAGAGCTTGAAATCATGGATATGAAATTTGACGGCTTATTACCAGCATTAGTTGCTGATAAAATTGATATTATTGTAGCTGGAATGGTTCCTACTGAAGAGAGATCTAAAACCGTGGATTTCACAAACACATATTATAATGCTGAGCAAAGTATCCTGATTAAAGCAGAGAATAAGGATAAGTATCTTACAAAGGCAGATATTGAAGGCCTAGTGATTGGAGCTCAAAAGGCAACTATACAAGAAGACATTGCAAAGTCAATCGAAGGTGCTGAGGTTAAGCTACTAAGTAAAATCACAGACTTAGTTCTTGAACTTGATAGCAACAGAGTTGACGGAATCATTCTTGTAAAGCCGGTTGCAATGGCATATGCAAATAGCAATTCAAACTTCTTTGTTCCTGAAATATCTTACGGAGTGGAAGATGGAGTTGCAGCAGCTATAAACAAAGGAAATGAAGATTTGTTAGAAGATGTTAATGTGACACTTGATAAGTTAATGAGTGAAGGTGCTATTGATAAATTTATCGATGATGCTACTAAGTTAGCTGAGCAGGAGTAACAATTTAACCACCCTAGTGATAGGGTGGTTAAGTTATATTTACGGAGGTCCATGATATGAAAAAAGTTGAAATGAAATATGGAAAAGAGATGGTAGATTTTTTAATACCATCTAAAAATATATTGGGAAGTATATCATCTACATATATAAGTTCAGGTGATTCTGAAGAGGATATTATTATCGAAGCCCTTGAGAACCCTATTAATTCTTTGAAACTTGAAGAATTGGTCAATAAAGGTGAAAAGGTATGTATTGTTATTTCGGATGTAACAAGATTATGGCAGAAGATGTGGATGTTTTTACCTTATGTAGTTGAGAGATTAAATAAAGCTGGTGTAAAAGATGAAGATATTTGCTTCTTGTGTGCTACTGGTAGTCATAGGAAGCAGTCTAAGGATGAGCATGATTCTTTACTTGGAGATAAACTAAAAGATAGGTTTAAAGTAATTGATCACAATAGCTTTGATAAGGATAACCTTATGGATATTGGAATTACTTCTTATGGGACTCCCCTTAGCATTAGCAAAACAGCTATGGAAGCTGATCATATTATTTTAACTGGTGCAGTTGTATACCATGATCTTGCTGGATGGGGAGGTGGAAGAAAATCAATTCTTCCTGGAATAGCTGGATATGAATCTATAATGACCAACCATGGACTTGCACTTGGAGAAGAACTTGGTAGTGGTTCAAATCCAAATATAGGATGTGGTAAGGCTGAGAATAATCCTATTCATCTTGATATGGTCGAAGCTGCAAGGATGGTTGATCCAACTTTTCTATTCAATGTAATTATTGGGTCTGATGGAAGGATAGTTAATGCTGTGGCGGGGGACTATATTGATGCCCATAATATTGGCATGGAAATAGTAGAAGATCTTGATTCAGTTGAGATAGAAAAAAAGGCAGATTTAGTAGTAGGATCCCTTGGAGGTTATCCTAAGGATATTAATCTCTATCAGGCGACAAAAGGCCTTAGTAATTGTAAGGAAGCAGTGAAGGATGGTGGCTATATAATTCTTCTATGTCAGTGTCAAGAGGACTATGGGTCAAATGATCTTAAGGATATTCTTCTTGATTTTGAAAATAATTATGACAGGGAAATATCCCTAAGGGATAAGTTTACAGTAGCAAAATATATAGGATTTGATACAGCCCTTAGTGCTGAAAAGTATAATATTATCCTAGTGTCTGATCTTAATAAAAAAGAGCTGGCTAGCAGTGGAATAAAAGTAGTGGATACTGTTGAAGAGGCCTTATCAATTGTTGAGAATAATATTGGTGAAGATTATGAAGTATATTTAATGCCTAGTAGCGGAAGTACTCTTCCTCTAGTTTTGTAGAAAGTGGTGACTTAATGAGTAAAAAATTTTTATCTAATAAATATAAGAAAAGTATATCTACTCCAATGGGAGAAGTAGTTGAGTTGGCAAATAAGTATTCGGATATAATCAATCTAAGTCTTGGTGATCCGGATTTTGTTACTGATGGTGAAATAATAGAAAAAGCATTTATTGATACCCAAAATGGTTGTACAGGATATGCTGATTCTACAGGTGATCCTGAACTTATTGAGGAGATTAAAAGTTTCTATAATGATTCGTATAAGTATGGAGTAAATGATGGTGAAGTAATGTCAGTGGTTGGTGCTTGTCACGGTATGTATCTTGCTCTTGAGAGTATTATTGATGATGGAGATGAGGTTATTATACCAGAGCCTTATTTTACACCATATTATAATCAAATTGAGCTTGTAAGGGGAGTGCCTGTTACGGTAGAAACTAAGGAAGAGGATGGCTTTAGGTTAAAAGCTGAGAATTTAGAAGAGGTTATTACAGAGAAGACAAAGGCAATAGTGATAAACTCACCTAATAACCCTACTGGGGCATGTCTTTCAAAGGAAGACCTTATTGAGATTTCTAAAGTTGTCATTAAATATGATTTAGTGGTAATTGCTGATGAAGTATATAGTGGTTTTTCCTTTGTTGAGAAGTTTTTCCCTATTGGCTCATTGCCGGGAATGAAAGAGAGAACAATAACCTTGGGAAGTTTTTCTAAGGATTATGCAATGACGGGATGGAGAATAGGATATGTTATTGCTGAAAAGTATATTATTGATTGTATCAGGGATATAAACGAAGGAATATGTTTTTCTGCCCCATCCATGTCACAAAGGGCTGCCATACATGGGATAAGAAACAGGGACAAAATATTAAGTCCAATGGCTCAAGAATACAAGAAAAGGGTAGAGTATGCCCATGCAAGAATTAATAAAATACCTGAATTATCAGTAACAAAACCTCAAGGAACCTTCTACCTATTTGTAAACATTAAGGGTACAGGAATGTCGTCTGTGGAGTATAGTAAATATCTCCTTGAAAAATCAAAGGTATTAGTTATACCTGGAATAGCCTTTGGTGAGAATTGTGATGATTACGTAAGGATAGCCTGTACAGTAGGAGTATTGGAACTGGAAGAGGCTTTTAATAGGATGGAAAGTGCCGTAGTTAGTAGGTCGTAGGTGGTAGGTCGGAAGGTCAAGAGCTTGAGTGGCTATTAAAAGCATCCTTTTAGGATAAATCAGGCCATATATTAGCGGTACTTATCTGACAGGCCAGACTTGTTTTGGGGTCTTTATATTTTAAGACCAAAGTTGAAGTAGCTCCTTTTAGTGTAGCAATTAATTATATATGGAGTGGTATTAACTGCCTAATATTGCCTAAAGCTCCCATGGTTTGCGCCGAATCATTGCTTAGCAATTAGCCTAATATTGTTAAGGACATTTACTTTTCAAAAAGAAAAATAAATGTCCTGTAAAACAACCTTAGGCCAGCTGAGAATAAGGGGTTAGGCGCGATAGAAAGTAGCATTAGGCTACATTAGGCAGGCAAGAAAAAGCAAGTATTTCCTATCAGACCATCAGACAACCCGATTATCATACTAATAAGAAAAGCTCAAGAGCTAATACCTCTTGAGCTTTTTCTTTAGTTGCTTTGGGGACAACTATAATCTATATGAATTGTTGTGCTTTCTATTTACCTTCGTAAGCGTTGATGAACATTTCTTTTAATTCGCTAATCAATGGGTATCTTGGATTTGCTCCTGTACACTGATCATCAAATGCCATTTCGCTCATTCTATCAAGGGAAGCGTAGAATTTCTTACTTGATACTCCGGCTTCTTTTATTGAAGAAGGGATATCTATTTCTTTTTTTAGTTCATTTATTTTACTTATAAGTAATTCTACTTTTTCATCTTCTGTTTTTCCACCTAGCTTTAGGAAGTCTGCAATTTTTGCGTATCTCCACTTGGCATTTGGATACTTGTATTGTGGAAATGCTGCTTGTTTTCTAGGGTTATCAACAGCATTGAATCTGATTACTTCTTCAAGAAGTAGGGCATTGGCTACACCGTGGGATATATGGTGCTCAGATCCAAGTTTATGGGCCATTGAGTGACAAACTCCTAGGAATGCGTTGGCAAAGGCCATACCTGCAAGTGCTGATGCATGGGCCATTTTTTCCCTTGCCTTAACATTGTTTGCCCCTTCCTTATATGATCCTGGAAGATACTTAAATACAAGTCTTATTGCTTCAAGTGCCTGACCGTTTGTGAAGTCTGATGCCATAACTGATACATAAGCTTCAATAGCGTGTGTCAGTACATCGATACCCGATGCAGATGTTAAGGACTTTGGCATATTCATCATTAAGTCAGGGTCTATTATTGCCATGTCTGGAGTTAATTCATAATCTGCTAGGGGATACTTGATTCCAGTTTTTTCATCAGTAATTACTGCGAATGGAGTCACCTCAGATCCTGAACCGGCAGTTGTTGGTATTGCAACCATCATGGCTTTTTCACCAAGTTTAGGGAACTTAAATCCCCTTTTTTTGATGTCCATAAATCTCATAGCAAGATCTTCAAACTCTACGTCTGGGTGTTCATATAGGATCCACATAATCTTAGCGGCATCCATTGGGGAACCTCCACCTATGGAAATAATTGTATCAGGCTCGAAGTTTTTCATTTCTTTTGCCCCAGCCCTTGCAGATGCTAAGGTTGGATCAGGCTGAACATCGAAGAATACCTTAGAGTCGATACCAAGTTCAGTCAGTTTTTTAGTGATTGTTTCTGCAAAACCTAAGTCATATAATACTTTGTCTGTAACTATAAATGCTTTTTTCTTTCCCATATCCTTTAGTTCATCTAAAGCTACACTTAGACAGCCAGACTTAAAATATACCCTTTCAGGTACCCTATACCAAAGCATGTTTTCCCTACGAGTTGCTACAGTTTTTACATTCATTAAGTGCTTCACCCCTACATTTTCACTAATTGAGTTACCACCCCAAGAACCACAGCCAAGTGTTAAAGAAGGTGCTAACTTAAAGTTATATAGGTCTCCAATTGCTCCCTGTGAAGACGGCATATTTACAATAGTTCTACCTGTTTTCATTCTAGCTCCAAATGACTCGATACGGTCTACTTGAGTTATTTGATCTGTGTATAGAACAGAGGTATGTCCAAGTCCACCTAGCTCAACAAGTCTTGCTGCTTTATCTAGAGCGTCATCAAAAGTCTTTGCTTTATAGAATCCTAGTACAGGAGATAATTTTTCATATGAAAATGGTTCATCAAGTTCTACAGAAGTTACTTCACCGATTAATACCTTTGTATCTTCAGGAACTGATATACCACCAAGATTAGCTATATAATGGGCTGACTTACCAACTATAGCAGGGTTTACATGGCCATCAACAACGATTATTTTTCTCATTGTTTCTACTTCTTTTTTATTTAAAATGTAAGCTCCGGAGCTTTTGAAAAGTCTTTTTACTTCATTATAAACCTCATCAAGAACGATGATTGATTGTTCAGATGCACATATTACACCGTTGTCGAATGTCTTTGATTGAAGTATTGAACTTACAGCCATTCTAAGATGGGCAGTTTCATCAATAATAGCAGGTGTATTACCAGCTCCAACACCAATTGCAGGTTTACCAGATGAGTAAGCCGCCTTAACCATTCCAGGACCTCCAGTAGCAAGTGTAAGGTCAGATTCCCTCATAACTACACTTGAAAGTTCTACACTAGGTTCTTCTATCCAACCAATTATCCCTTTAGGTGCCCCAGCTTTAACTGCTGCATCAAGTACAATTCTAGCAGCTGCAATGGTGCTTTTCTTTGCCCTAGGGTGTGGAGAGAAGATGATACCATTTCTAGTTTTTAAAGCTATAAGAGCCTTGAATATAGCAGTAGAAGTAGGATTTGTAGTTGGTACTATAGCAGCAATAACACCAATAGGAGCAGCTATTTTTTTAATACCAAATGCAGGATCCTCATCAATTATTCCACAAGTTTTTTCATCCTTGTATTTGTTATAAATATATTCTGATGCAAAGTGATTCTTGATTACTTTATCTTCAATAATTCCCATTTGAGTTTCCTCAACAGCCATCTTAGCAAGTTCTATACGGGCATTATTTGCTGCAAGGGCAGCCTGTCTAAAAATTTCATCTACCTTTTCCTGAGGATAAGTTGCGAATTCTTTCTGAGCAGATCTAATTGCGTTTAACTCCTTAGTAAGTAGGTCTAAACTAGTAGTTTTTTTCATAAGGTATTCCTCTCTTTCCATTTTAATGTATTATTTCTAAAGATAACTGTTAATAAATTAACAAAGATTCTGATAGAATTAAGCTATTCGCCGAAGGTGAAATAGCTTTAAATATATTTGCATAGGGTTTTTAACCATATTCTACCGTGTTTTTATCTATTTCTTAATTGTATAATAACATAAGGTAGTAAAAATGACAATAGTTTTTGTTAAAAAAATAACGAAAGTTTTATCGAGGGCCGTAGACCATAGGTTATTGGTTGTAGTTCGGAAGGTCAAGAGAGTGTTTTAACCGATTTTCTTTGGGGAGATAGGGCTAATCTAAAAATTAGTTTAACAACTGAGATAATTTTTAAAACCTAAGTCCGGCCAGATGGATTTAGGGATTCTAGATAGGCCAGACTAAGTAAGCGTCAATCGAAATACACATATACAAAATTAAAGCCCTTAGTTACAATATATATTGTAGCTAAAGGCTTAACTTATTTACTGTTTTTAGGTATTAATAAGATTTCATTAGGGATGGTTTCTTTCCATGGCAATAAAGCATCCAACTGATCGAAATCTTCAAGATCTATGTTTGGAAGCTCTTCAAATAGATATTTTAAGTATTTGAAAACATTTAAGTCGTTAGCTTTTGCAGTTTCAACGATGCTATATATAATACCACTTGCAGTAGCACCTTTTGAAGATTTAGAAAACAACCAATTTTTCCTGCCAATAACAAAACTTTTAATAGCCCTTTCGGCATGATTGTTATCTGGGACTAATCTTCCATCTTCAAGAAAAACAATTAGTTTATCCCATTCTCTTAAATATGACTAGCACCAGTATCATCAGGCCACTGAAACTTATCTTTTTCTAGTCTTTTGTAATAAAGCCAAAAGCCTGATATATCCCACCTGAGAATTTTGATTTTATCTTTTTTTCGATTACAAAAGACGAATAGACTATTTGAAAATGGGTTAAGTTTAAACTTTTCTTGTACTATAATAGATAATCCATCAATAGATTTTCTAAGATCTGTTGCACCTACCGCAAGGTATACATCTGATGTTTTAACTTTATCCAGCACATTTCACTTTTTCTCTTTCCCAAAAAAAAACCTCCATTAAATGATTTATCTAAATCATCTCATGAAGGGGACTTATTTTCTAGGTGTGGTTGGATTGACGCTTATACTGAGATAGTTCTTAAAACCTAAGTCTGGCCAGATGAATGTAGGGATTCTAGATAGGCCAGACTAAGAAGATTTTGGCCTATCTTTTTGTTTTAGTTGCTCCTATCGTGGAAGCTATGACTATTACTTTTTGGAGTAACTTAGCTCTTGGGTTTTTATGTGAAAATATGGTTTTAAGCTTTTCTTGAAAGTTTGTTTTACCTTGGTAAAACTTCATTGGACGAGATTTCTATGAAATCGTCTTGGCGAGGAACTATGATAATATGTTCTGGCTGGACTTGAAAATAGTCAAAAAGATATTTTCAGCTGGGCGAGGAGCAGAGCTCCGTCTAGGCAAAATAGGGCCAATCATAAGTCTCCTTATGATTGGCCCTATTTAAGGTTATTTAAAATAAATTTCTCTTATATACCGCATAAAGGTTGATTAATTCTGAAACTTTAGTGTTCATTTCAATTTGAAGCTCTGATACTGCATCGTAATCATTTTCTTCAATTGCTTCGCGGATTTTAGTAAATAGTGATTTTTCTCTTAAACTGTCTTTCATTAGGTAGTATCTGCAAGTGTTTACTTTTTCCCAGTTTACTATATCGTAATCTGTTACGAAGTCGGAGTCGTGTAATTTGTCGCAGTCCCTAACGATTTCTATATTGTTTGAGATTAATCTATTTTCCAGTTCCATAATCCAAGATCTTCTGATATCTGTTTTATAAGATTCGATGATTTTGTCTGTGAAGATTCCGTCTACTTTTAAAACTTCTGTCTTATCTTTGAATTTAGAGAATGCCTTGGCATTTTCCCAAACTGTTTTTGGTGGCTTACCGAATACTTTGTTTCTATCTTCCTCTGAGAAGAATTCAAATACATTTTCTTCACTTCTGTATTGTCTATCCTTCTCAAGGTAGAATCCTTCTACTCCTGGATCTTTTGAAAGCTCTTTTACCAGCATATCGTAGTCTGCATCTTTTGCTACAACAGCTTTCATACCATCAAGCATAGCTTGGCAAAGGGCTGCTACAACTAGGTATGTGTTTGAGTATGGGTTTGGTGCTCTTAACTCAAATCTAGTAGCGTATGGATTTGTAAGGTCTCTGATAAGTCCAATAAGGATTGTTCTGTTTCTTGATGGAATATCTACTGAGTGACCTAATGAAGTTACTGTACATACAGGTGCTTCAAATCCAGGCTTTAGTCTATTAAATGCATCATTTGTTGAAGTAACAAATGGGTTTATTACTTCATAGTTTTTAAGTATTCCCATAAGTGCACCGAATCCTAGTCTTGATAGGTAAGAGTCAGTCATATCTCTTGGTGAGAAGATGTTTACAAACTTACCATTTTTAAGCTTTATTCCAGCTCCTATATGGTGATGCTCTCCAGATCCAGCTACTCCCTCAATTGGCTTTGCAAGGAATGATACATCAAGTCCATGTCTATTGAAACAGTCCTTAATAAAATCTTTTGCAAATAGCTCATGGTCAGCAGATTCGATTTCATTTGCGTATTCCCAGTCTATTTCAAGCTGTTCCATGATGTGGGTAAATGTATGGTTAGTAGTTACTTTTGAAGTAACACCACCAACTTCTTTATGACCCATCTCAGCTTTGTATCCGTACTTATTTAAAAGAAGAAGTGATTCTTCCATAGCTGTTCTTACAGGTCCAACAGTTCTTTTCCAGTACTGTTCTTTTAGCTCCTGTGATGTACTAAGTTTTTCTATATCAGCTTTGTCGTCAGGAGTTTTTACCCAGAATTCTAACTCTGTTGCTATTGTTAGTGATACTTCTTCGATTTCATCAATAGAAGAGATATTGTACTCTTTTTTGATTGCATCTGAAGAATCAATGAATTCAAATACATTTTTTTCGAAACTTTTCTTTGCAGCTTTTAGAATTGATCTAGAATCTACAAATTTGTCATCATGCTTTAGAAGTGCTGGGATGATAAGGGTACCAACTGGTCTGCCAGTTTCTTCATCAATAAACTCATAGTTATAGTCTATGTACCATTTAACATCAGTATCAGGAATCAGATCAACTTTAGCATTGTTAATCTCAGCAATTTTAGGAAGATTAACACTTGATCCATCTGTTTGAACGCCTGTTGCTATAAATTTCTCAGGATTATCCATGAAGATTTCCATAGGAATTCTTTCGTCTGTGTGATTGTTTCCTAAATCAACCGCTACAAGTGAAACGAATTTTATCTCAGGATGCCTCTTAAGATCATTAACAACATTTTCTAGTTTTCTTTCTTCCGCAGGGAAATAATATAACTTGTTCATTTTACCACTCCTTTTATATGATTGAAATGCCACGCATAACTTATATCTGAATTATATTGATAAATTATAACATAATATTCAGACATGTAAAGCGTGAAAAAACGTGAATGCGTTTTCATAGGGCTTGAAAATCCTATGTTCTAGCTTTGTGTTAAAATATGGCAATAGTTGTTTTCTTTTAAAAAGTTCGTAATTTTAATAGAATTAACTATAAAGATATAAAGTCATAGTTGTTTTTACTAGAAATATTAGATTATTTATTGTGGGAAAATCATGCAAATATAATTCGAAAAAACTTTGTACTAAATTTTATACATTCTTGTTTACAGAATATTTACCTCATTTTTATATAATAAAACTATTATTTTTACTTAAAGTGGATATTATATATTATAATGAGTACTAAGAATTAGTAATGAAAATAAATTTATTATAGAGGAGCTGAAAAAAATGAAAGAGAGACAAAATATTGATGACAAATATAAATGGTCAATTGATGATATGTTTAAGAATGAAGAAGAGATAGAAAAAGGTTTTTCAAAGATTGAAGAGTTAATCGAAAAAGTGATTTCATACAGGGGTAAACTTAATGAAAGTGTAGAGACTTTTTTTGAGGCCATAGATTCTAAAGTAGCTTTAGATAAGTCGGTTGAAAATCTATTTACATATACAAGAATGAAAATGGATGAAGACAATAGAATATCTCAAAATCAATCAAGACATGCTAAGGCCCTTTCTTATGCAGTAAAATCTGAAGAAGCACAGGCATATATTTATCCTGAAATCCAAGATTTTAAGGAAGATTATGTGAAAAGAATTTTCTCAAATGACAGGGGAAAAGAAGTTCAGTTTTATATAGAAGATATATTAAGAAATAAAAAGCACATATTAAGTGAAAAGGAAGAAGCTATTTTAGCCCTTACAGGTGAAATTTCTAATTCTCCAAGTAATATTTTCTCAATGCTTAATAATGCAGACTTAAAGTTTAATAAGATTTTAGATGAGAATGATAAGGAAGTGGAACTTACAAAAGGAAATTTTGTAAAATTCTTAGAATCACAAAAGAAATCTGTTAGAAAATCAGCTTTTGAGGAAATGTATTCTACTTATGAGACTCATATCAATACAATAGGTGCCACTCTTATAGGAAGTATAAAGAAGGATCTTTTCCATTCTAAGGTAAGAAACTATGATTCTACAATACATGGTGCACTTTTTGCTGACGATGTATCTATTGATTTATATGATAAGTTGATTGAAAAGGTAAATGAGAAACTGCCTGTTCTTCATAAATATGTGGATATTAGAAAGAAAGTTATGGAAGTTGATGAGTTAAATATTTATGATCTTTATGTTCCCCTTATAAAGGAACAATTTGAAAACATAGAATATGACCAGGCTAAGGACTATGTATTAAATGGACTAAAGCCACTTGGTGGTGAATACAGCAAAGTTCTTAATGAAGCTTTTGATAACAACTGGATTGATGTATTTGAGAATAAGGGGAAAACTTCTGGTGCCTATTCATGGGGAACTTATGAGTCAAAACCTTATGTAATGATGAACTATCAAAATAACATCAACAATGTATTTACACTTGCCCATGAATTAGGTCACTCAATTCATTCTTATTATAGTAGAAAAGAACAAAATTATTTGAATTCGCACTATAAAATTTTTGTTGCGGAGGTAGCTTCTACGGTTAATGAGTCTATTCTTATGAATTATATGGTGGAAAATTGTGAAAGCAGGGAAGAGAAGCTATACCTACTTAATTATTTTATGGAGCAGTTTAGGGGAACTGTATTTAGACAAACTATGTTTGCTGAGTTTGAAAAAATTGTTCATGAAAGAGCCCAAAATAACGAAGACTTGAGCGTAGATGTATTTAATGAAATATATTATGGTCTAAATAAAAAATATTTTGGTGACAATATTACAATAGATGATAAAATAAAGTTTGAATGGTGTAGAATACCTCATTTTTATAGTAGTTTTTATGTATATAAATATGCTACAGGATTCTCTTCTGCGGTTGATATAGCAAAGAGAATAGGAGTAAATGAGAATAATGATCTTGATAATTACTTAAACTTCTTAAAATCAGGTGGCAGTATGCACCCAGTAGAGCTTTTAAAAATAGCTGGAGTAGATATAGAGACAGGTAAGGCTATTGATAATGCTCTAGATAAATTTGAAGAAATTCTTGATGAGTTTGAAAAACTATATTTTGAAAAATAAGATGCTTGAACAGAAGATAATAATAGGATATAATCAAATTAGTACCTAGTAATAAGAGTTGATGAAATGTGGAGGTATAACATGACAGGATTAATTAAAGGTAAAAAGATACTAGTTATGGGAGTTGCCAATAAGTGGTCTATAGGCTGGGGAATAGCTGATAGATTCATTGATGAAGGGGCAGAAGTTATTTTCTCATATTTTGATGAAAGAAATAGAAAAAGCATAGAAAAGTTACTTTCAGGAAAAGGCTTGAACCCAGAGGATTTTGGAATATACAAGTGTGATGTAGCAGAGAAAGAAGATTTTGAAAATCTTTTTGAAATTATTGCAAAGGACCATGGTAAGCTAAAAGGAGTAGTACATAGTATTGCGTACTCAAATAAGGATGAATTAAGAGGAAAGTATTATGATACATCGAAAGATGGTTATTTGCTTGCTCAGGAAATAAGTTCTTTCTCATTTGTTGAGACTGCAAAGTACGCTAAGGAAGTTCTTGAAGAGAACGGAACATTGATGGCATTATCATACTATGGTGGAGAAAAAGTAATTAAGAATTATAATGTAATGGGTGTTGCTAAGGCAGCTCTTGAAGCAAGTGTAAAATATCTTGCAAATGACTTTGGGGAAGTTGGTATTAGAGTAAATGCAATTTCAGCAGGTCCGATCAAAACTATGTCAGCTAAGGGTGTAGGTCAATTTGATCTTATTGCAAAGGGATTCATTGAAAGAGCTCCTCTTAAGAGAATGGTTACATTAGAAGATCTAGGAAATTCGGCACTTTACTTAATGAGTGACCTTTCTAGTGGAGTAACTGGAGAAATTCTTCATGTTGATTGTGGTTTTAATATAACTGGATAATAAAATAAAATTTTTAAACCTTCACGTAAAGTGGAGGTTTTTTATGTTTAATAATGGGTATAGACATTATTCGTGAAAAAATTAGAGGAGGGATATTGTGTCTAGAAAAATTTTAAGTTTAGTTCTTGTATTATCTATGGTATTTGGAATGAGTACCTTTGCCATGGACGCTGGAATGAGTACAGAGAAAGAAATTATTGTTGTACACACTAATGATACCCATGCGAGACTTGAAGAGGGTAAATATGCAGGTATGGGATTTGACAAAATCGCGACTTATGTAAGAGATCTAAGAGCCCAAGGGAAAAATGTATTATTACTTGATGCAGGTGATACATTCCATGGACAAACAATCGCTACTATCTCTAAAGGTGCAAGTGTTGCACAGGTTTTAAACAGAATGGAATATGATGCTTTAGTAGCAGGAAACCATGATTTTAATTATGGTCAGGATAGATTAGTTGAGCTTAATAAGCTTACTACTTTCCCAATCTTAACTTCAAATGTTAAGAAAGCAGATGGAACTACTTTAGTAGAAGATTATGTTATAAAAGAAGTAGATGGTGTTAAGATAGGTATCTTTGGGATTTGTACTCCAGAAACTACTTATATGACTCATCCTAAAAATGTTGAAGGTCTTACTTTTGAAGATCCAATCGAATCTGCAAGAATGCATGTAAAAATGCTTCAGGATATGGATGTTGATATGATAATTGCTCTTACTCATGTTGGACTTGATGAATCATCAAAAGTAGTAAGTTCACAGATTGCTGAGCAAGTTGATGGAATCGATTTAATGGTTGATGGCCATAGTCATACTACACTAAAAGATGGTTTAAAAGTAAATGATACTCTTATTGTTCAAACTGGTGAATATGATAAGAATTTAGGTATTGTTAAAATTAAGTTAATGGATAATAAAGTTAAGGACATGTCAGCGATGCTTCTTTCTAAGGAAGAGGGAGCTGCACTAGATTCAGATCCTGAAATCGAAATCCTATTTGGTAAGTTAAAAGCTGCAAATGATAAGATTACTTCTGTAATAGTTGCAGAAACTCCAATAAAACTTGATGGAGAAAGACAAGATGTAAGAACTGGTGAAACAAATCTAGGTAACTTAATTGCTGACGCAATGATTAATGAGTCAGGAGCTGATATTGCTTTTACTAATGGTGGTGGAATCAGAGCTTCAATTGAAGCAGGTCAAATTAGTAAGGGTGATGTAATTACTGTTCTTCCTTTTGGTAACTATATCGTTACTAAAAATGTAAAAGGTTCTGACATCAAAGCTGCAATAGAGCACGGTGTTATGGATTATCCAGCAACAAAGGGTGCATTCCCTCATGTTGCTGGTATAAAGGTAACTTATGATCCTGCAAGACCTGTAGGTGATAAGGTTACAAGTATTATGTACAAAGGAATGCCTCTTGAAATGGATAAGGCATACAACTTTGTTACTAATGATTTCTTAGCAGCTGGTGGTGATGGGTATGAAATGTTTGATAAGTATCCTATAGCTGGAGAATTCAAAGGTTTAGATGAAGCCTTAATTGATTATATCCCAATGGCTGACTTCTCAATGGTTAAAGTTGAAGGTAGAATCATGAGAGCTGGACAAGATATGATGGGCATGATGGGTAAAATGTACAAAGTTAAGAAGGGCGATATGCTTTGGAAAATAGCTAAGGAAAATGGCGTTATGTTAGAGGATATTATTAAGATGAATAATCTTAAGAACCCTAACTTAATTGTACCTGGACAAGAGATTAAATTACCTTAGGTAATTTAAAAATAGAGGATGCCAAATGGGCAGCCTCTATTTTTTTTATGCCTTGCAAAGCTACTATAATTAGTGTAAATTATTAGTAAGGCTTGTTTTTTAAAGCAATTAATAAAGTGTGTGGGATGACTTTAATTAGCCTTAGAAATTCTGGAGGTAATTATGAATTCGAGATTTGATGAACTAAGAAAATCCTTGTATGACCTTGAGAGGGAATACAATAAAAAGAATGTTGAAAGCTTTGATAAAGTGATAAATAATATAAGGGTTGCCCTATACGATTTGAAAAAAGAATTTGAAGATGGAATTAAGGTGAAATATGAGACTACACAGGTAGTGAATTGTAGTAACTCTGACATAATTAATACACTTCAGTTTTTATATAAACCTATGGATGAGGTTACTTATTATAGGGATGAATACATAGAAAGATTTGGTGAGAAGAGAACTGAGGAACTAATGAAGTCTATGGCTATCAATCAGCATAATGAATTTTGGAAAATTCATGAAACTGTTAATGGTAATGTATATGGTTCTGTTCCTATTGAACTTATCAATGAAGAAAGTGTTTCAAAATTATTAAACTATAATTGGAAAATAGTTGATGTAAACATTAGGGAATTCCCTTGTGATGATAAAAGCACAAAGGAAATGGTAGATTACTGTAACTCTAATTTTGAAAACTATATAATTGTGGTTGAAAAAGAAACTAAGACATATTTGATACTTGAGTATTTAATTTAGTAAACAAAGCTTCGCTTTTGGCGGAGCTTTTTTAGTTTTTGCTTTAGGCAACCTTAGGCAAAAAATTTGATATAATACTTATAGAAGAAAAAAACGGAGGAAACAATTAATGCTTGAACAATCAACAGAAGTATATTCTAAAATAGTTGGCAAGGAAGGATACAATATGGAACTTAAGGAATTCCTTTCTAAGCATATGGACATATCATCAAGGGAAACTACTAGACTTAAAAAATCTGGTGGAATTTTTGTAAATGGCGAAGAACAAAATGTAAGGGTGAAACTTAGAAAAGGTGATCTTGTAAAAGTTGTCTTTAATATGGAAAAAAATATATTTGAACCTGAAGAAATCGAAGTAGAAGTCTTGTATGAAGATGAAGACGTTATGGCAGTATATAAAAACCCTTATCAAGTAGTTCATACCACAAAGAAGCATAAGTCAGGAACAATTGCCAATGGTATAGCATATATGTACCAAAAACGGGGTATTAATTATAAAATAAGATTTATAAATAGACTGGATAGGGATACTTCTGGAATCCTACTTGTTGGTAAAAATTCTTTTGGTCAGATGTTTCTTTCTAAACAGATGATTGAGAAAACAATAAAAAAGAAGTACTATGCCATAGTAGAAAATGTTGTAGAAAAAGATGAGTTTACAATAGATCTTCCTATTGGTAGGGAAAGTGAAGATGAGGTTAAGAGAAAGGTATTTGATGGTGGACAGCCTTCAGTAACCCATGTTAAGGTTGCTAAAAGATTTAAAGATGCAAGCCTAGTAGAGATAGATTTAGAAACAGGTAGAACACATCAAATAAGGGTTCATATGTCACACATAGGTCATCCACTTATTGGAGATCCCCTATATGGAAATAAGTCAGAGATAATTGATAGACAAGCTCTACATTCTTACTATATTAAATTTAATAGAACAAGGACCTATGAAGAAGTAGAGTTATCTACTCATTTGCCGGATGATATGAAGAGGCTTGTTGAGTATTTGGAAGGGAAATAATTCTATTATTAATAATAGAATTGTTAAGTATTATGATAAATCATAATGTTAAGCAGTCACTTTGTTACGTTAAGCGATGAGTTTTTAACTCATTGTTAAGCAGTAATTCTTTGAATTACGTACTCGGATATTTTGTATTCACAAAATTTGATATTTAATTAAAGAGCTTGCCTAGCAAGGTTTCCTAGTACAGCATTGTAAATGCCGCTTCACGCCATGTTAATGGCTGCTTAACGGTGGGAACACCTGCTTAACATATATTGAGTTTCTTAATATATTGCTAAACGTAACTCAGATTTAATAAGTAGTCTAATTATAAGTTTAGAGGGTGTTTATATGAAAAAAATCATTAAGGTAAATAATCTTCAAAAAAGATATATCATGGGAGAAGTAATTGTAAATGCCCTTAGGGATGTAAGCTTTGAAATAGATGAGGGTGACTTTGTAGTAATACTTGGTCCAAGTGGATCGGGAAAAAGTACACTTATCAATTTAATTGGTGCTATGGATGAACCTACTGAGGGTGAAGTTTTCCTTATGGGAGAAAAAGTTGATTTTTCCAGTGATAAGATACTGACTGATATAAGGAGAAATAAGATAGGATTTGTATTTCAGTTTTATAATCTAATGTCTAATTTAACGGCTAAAGAAAATATAGAGTTGGCTACTGAAATAACAACTGACCATCTAAATATAGATGATGTAATAAAGGCAGTGGGTTTATGGGAGAGAAGGGATCACTTTCCTTCACAACTTAGTGGTGGAGAGCAGCAAAGGGTTGCAATTGCCAGAGCTGTTAGTAAAAATCCTGATATTCTTTTATGTGATGAGCCAACTGGTGCCCTTGACTTTGAAACAGGTAAGGAAATACTTAAATTACTTGTTGATGTGAATAGAAAATATAATAAAACCATTTTAGTAATTACCCATAATACATCTATTGGGGAAATAGGAAACAAGGTAATAAAAATGAGAAGTGGTAAAGTAATTGACTTTATAGTAAATGAAAATCCTATTGAACCTGAAGGGATTGATTGGTAATGAAAAAAATACATTTGAGATTACTGAGAATGATAAAAAACACCAAAGGGGAGTTTATAGCTGTAATTGTTCTTATTGTACTTGGTATAGGTATATACAATACATTTTCAAGTACAATGGTTAATCTTGATGAGTCAGTTAAGTTTTATTACAATGAAATGAATTTTTCTGATATTTTTGTAGAAATGGAAAGGGCAACTCCTGATGATATAAAAAAGTTAAGGACCGTTAACAATATTCAGTATGCGGAAGGTCGCTATGTTTATAATTTTCCTGTTGATGTAGAAGATGAGAAGGTAAAAGTAAGGCTTATAAGCTATGAAGAAGATGAAAATATAAATAGACTTTTTTTCAGGGAAGGATTCAAGATAGAGGATGGATCTAAGGAATGCTACGTAATAGAAAGTTTTTTTAAAGCTAGGAATATGTCAATTGGTGATACTTTAAGAATTTCTTACAATGGTGAAATTGAAGAACTAATAGTTAAGGGAGTCGTATCTAGTCCTGAGTATATTTATCTCATAGAAAATGCTACAACTTTATTTCCTGATTATAGTAAATTCGGCATAGTATATGTATCGGAACAGTTTTTTATTGAAAAACTAGGATTTGATAGGGAATATAATGAACTTTTAGTGAAGCTTAGGGATAAAAAGTTGATTGAAAATATAAAGGATTATCTTGAAGATGAGCTAGATGATACAGGTATTATTAGGCTATATGATTATGAAGATCAGCTTTCTAATCAAGTGATTCAGGACGAAATAGAAGGTAATAAGAAAGTGTCGGGAGTAATCCCATTAATATTTTTAGGTATAGCAGCAGCTATTATATGGATTATGCTTTCAAGAATAATAGATGGTGATAGATTTGCAATAGGAATAATGAAATCCCTTGGTTATACAAATAGGGAGATACTTATGAACTATTTGTTTTATTCCATGACAATAGGACTTTTTGGAGCTATATTTGGAAGTATTTTAGGAGCATATCTTTCATCGCAGTTAACAAAACTTTATGTGGAAAATTTCTTTTATATACCTATGTTTAAAACAGTAGTAATGGGGAAATTTATTGTAGCATCAATTTTCCTTTCATTATTTTTTACAGGTGGAGCAGGATATTTAGGTTCTAAAAAACTTTTTGAAGTACACCCTGGAGAAATAATGAGGCCTTTTGTAGGGACAAAGGGTAAAAGGATACTGCTTGAATATATTACTTTTATTTGGAAGAGAATAAAATTTAGCTGGAAATATATATTAAGATCAATATTTAGAAATAAAAGAAGATTTTTATTTTATACATTGTCACTTGGATTGACCTATGGAATAATACTGATACCAATATTTCAAGTGGATCAATTTGATAAAATGTTTATTAATCATTATGATGAGTTCCTTAAAATGGACTATAGTGTTGTAATGAAAAATCCTGTTAATGAGGTGAATATCAACACTATAAAGAGTCTTGATGGGGTTACTTATGTTGAACCCCAAATAGAATATCCATTTGAAATAAAATATAGATGGAAGACTCAGGTTGTTAATTTTTTAGGTCTTCTTCCTGAAACAAAAATGTATGATATATATGATATTTATGACGATAAGATAGATTTATCCAAGGATGGAATTTACATTACAGAGAGTATCCACAGGATGCTTGAGGTGGATACAGGGGATACCTTAAACATTAAAAATTTTATTCCCCATAGGGATGATGTAGAACTTAAGGTCCTTGGTATAGTAAAACAAAGTCTAGGTAGCAATTGTTATATGGGAATAGACTATATGAGAGAAATATTTTTAGACGGGGAATATACAAATGGGTTTGTAGTTAATTCTTCAAAAGACGTAAGAAATCAGCTGGAAAAGTATACAAATGTTGAAAGTGTTAAGTCCATAGATGATATGAAAAGTGTATTTATGGAGTTTCTAGATCTTTCTATAGCCAGTATAACAGTAATGCTTGGATTTGGAGGGGTTTTAGGATTTGTAATAGTATATAACACCAATATTATAAATATTAATGAAAGAAGATTAGAGTTTTCATCAATGAGGGTAATGGGATTTACAAAGAAAGAGATATTTAGAGTTGTAATAAGAGAAAATATATTAGTAACTTTTTTTGGTATAGCCATTGGCATACCAATAAGTAATATGATGGTTATTGGTATTGCAAATGCAGTATCAAGTGAATTGTTTGTTCTCAATAGGGAAATAGATACTATGATTTATGTAAACAGTGCTTTTATTACTATAGGATTTGTAATCTTTGCTCTTTTCTTTACAAGGAGAAAGCTAAAGAAATTGGACTTTATGCAGGCACTTAAAAATAGGACAACTTAAGTTAAGTGTAAATAACTCTTAATAAGGAGAGGATATTATGAAAAAGAAAATATTTATAGGACTAGTTCTTCTTGCCTTTCTTGCTGTTGGAATATTTTTGAGAGGTGACAAGGCCCTTGAGTATGAAGGCTATGATGTGATGAAAGGAACAGTTTCAGATTATTTTGAAGAGGACGGTACTATTAAATATAAAAAAGATTCCAATATAGTATCAAGGGTTTCAGGTTTAGTAACTTCGGTTTATTTTGCAGAGGGGGACACGGTTACTGAAGGCTCAGTATTGATGGAGATAGATAGTTCTGATATTGAACTTAAAATCAAAGGTCTTGAAGAAAAAATAAAAGCTTTGGGCTATCAATATAAAGATGCCCTAAACCCTGTTGATAAGGCGGAAATTGAGAATCTTGAAGAGTTACTTAAGCAGGCTGAAAATACTTTTGCAGATGCTAAAAAAGATTATGATAGGAATAAAAATCTTTTTGAAAGGGGAGCTGTCAGCTCCGTAGAACTTGAAAACTCAAAGTCATCTTATGATAATGCTCAGTCCCAGGTAAACATAGCAAATAGCCAATTAAAACTTGGTAGGGTAAGAATATCGAGATATAAGGAGAAAGAACTGCTTTCAAACATTGATGCAATGGAATTTGAGTTGGAAAACCTCAAGCTTACTAGGGATTATCACAAAGTAAAAGCACCTTTTACAGGTGTACTTGTTGAAAAAAAATCTGATGCTAATGATTTTGTAAACATTGGTCAAACAGTGTTTGAGATGGTTGATAAAAATGAAATTGTTATTGAATCAGAGATTTTAAGTAAGTATTATGAAGATATTGAGATTGGAACAGATGTTGAACTTGAGATAAATGAACATATTATAAATGGACATGTATCTAAAATATATCCTAAAGCCAATGAGAAAGTATCAGATCTTGGAATAAGTCAGAAAAGAATATTAGTTGAGATTGAAGCCGATGAAAAAGTAGATGAATTTATTATTAATCAGGAAATAGATATTAAATTTTTTACCATTAGGGAAAATGATGTTTTGAGGGTAGCAAAATCAGCGGTATTCGACATAAATGGACAGGATTATGTTTTTCTTGTTAAAGAGGGCGTATCAACTCTAAAGACTATTTCATTAGGGACAGAAGGAAATAAATATTATACAGTTCTTGAAGGATTGTCAGAAAGTGATAAGATAATAAGGTATCCAGATAAGGAACTTGAAGAGAATATTAAAATAGAACTGATATACACGGAGGATTTGGATGAGTATTAGAAATATTGAAGGTATTACTATAGAAGAAGCAATAATACACATAGTTGATACAAATGGAGATGAACCAATTTTAAATAATATTACACTTGACCTTGATGATGAACTTTATGAGTTTGCTTCAACACACATTATGAAGATAATTAAGGATGAGGCTAATAAAAAAGCTAAGTTTAAAGATGACTCGGTTTTTAGAGGTACTGTAAAGAGATTTTTTAGTGGAGAACTAGATTTTGTAGAGTGTTCTAAAGAAATGGCAGAAAAGTTATTCATGGTTGCAAAAGAGTTTCCAGATATTCCATCAGGAGATCTTATGATAGTAAAGTTTTCAGCAAATAATGAAAAATTCTTGGGTATCCTAAAGATGGATTATCAAAGATCTTATATCCATGATATAGGTTTTGAAGAGGAAGGCTTTAAAATATCCATAATTACTCAAGATATTGGTCTTCCAAGTGAAAGACAAAGACTTGCAAATGCAGCTATTTTAAAAGACCCACATATAGATGAAAATTATGATGCTCTATATGTAAATAAGGTTAAATCTTCTGAATCGGAAGAAGCTAAGGATTACTTTGTTAATAGATACCTAAATATTTATGATGTAATTGATAATAGAGATAGGACAAAAATATTTAAGAATGTAGTCGAAAAGTGGGCTAGAAAAAATGTAAAGGAAGATGTGCATTTATCCCTTGATATAAGAGAAAAAATCAATGAAAGTCTACTTGAAAAAGAGGACCTCAGTATTGCAGAGTTTTCAAATGAGGTACTTAAGGATGATATAGATTTGAAGCAGTCCCTTATTACTTCATTGGAAGGAAATGGACTTGATGTAAATAACAACTTTGAAGTAGATAAAAAATGGGTTGAAAAGAAACTAAAGAAAAAATCCATAAAGACTGACACTGGTTTTACTATTAGTAGTGAACTGGATATATTTAAAGATTCAAATCTTATTGAGGTAGTTAGAAATGGTGATGGAACAGTTAATTATGTAATAAAAAATGTTAGGAATATCCTTGAAAAATAAGGCTTCCAGGGATTTTAAAAAGCTAAAAGGTTTTCAAAATCGAAAAAGTGTAGTATAATATAGAAAAGAGCCGAGGCTGTTTGTTGTTGTTTTGAAAATTACCCACTGGTGATTTATAGGGAGTACGCGTTTCCGTGTCAAATGGAATGCCCGGATTTATCTGGGATCACAGAAGCACGGAATAGTCCACCCACCTGGTTGAGGTGTGGTGTAATTTTTCCTAGAGACAACGGCAGCCTGGGCTTTTTTATTTTGTATATAGGGTGATAATATGAAAAAATTTCAAAAGATTCAATTGAATAAGGAAGATAAGGAACATCTCTACATACAGTTATATAAGAATATTGAATCAATGATTCATGCTGGTGAACTAAAAGCTGGGGATAAATTGCCCCCGATTAGAAAAATTGCCAAGGGTCTTGAAGTCAATAATTCTACTATCGTAAATGCTTATAAGCTTTTGGAGGACAAGGGCCTTGTACTAAAAAAAGCTGGTAGTGGTACATATATTAAGGGGGATGAATATGAAGAACTTCCAGAGGATGGAGTTCTCAACTTTGCAAGTGGAAGTCCCCATCAGGATATTTTTCCTGTAGAAGAGTTTAAGGTACTTTTAAATAAAGTTCTAGACCGAGATGGTGGTAGGGCTTTTCAGTACGATGATACAAAGGGATATTATAATTTAAGAAAAGCTATTAAAGAAAGTGGATTTCAAAATATAGCTATAGAGAAAATACAGATAATATCAGGAGCACAACAGGGACTTGATATTATAAGTAAATCAATACTTAATCCTAGTGATACCATTGTTGTTGAATCTCCAACATATTCTGGTGCAATAGAATTGTTTAAATCCAATGGTTGTAACATAGTTGAGGTTGCACTTCATGAAGATGGCCTTGATATAGAACGCCTAGAAAAGGTATTGTCAAAAAACAATGTAAAAATGTTTTATACCAATACAAATTTTCAGAATCCTACGGGATACTGTTATTCTAAAGAAAAAATAGATAAGATACTTCATCTGGCTGAAAAAAAAGACTTTTTTATTATAGAAGATGATTATTCAAGTGAACTTAATTACTACGGAAAAGATATATATAATTTTCTACACAGGGATAAAAATGATAGGGTTCTATATGTGAAGAGTTTCTCGAAATTGTTTGTTCCAGGGATTAGACTGGGCTATATGATTTCACCAGATATTTTTATTGATGAAATACTATTTGCAAAACATATATCAGATATTTCAACATCAGGACTTATACAAAGGACTTTTGAACTTTATATAAAAGAGGGACTATGGGATAAGAGACTTGATTTGACCCTTGAAAACTACAAAGAAAGATATGAAAAAGTAATAAGTATTCTTTCGAAAAATCTTCCAAAAGAAGTAAGTTTTCACGAACCCCGTGGAGGTCTTCATATATGGATCGGCCTACCAAACGGCTACTCAACAGATCAATTATATAAAAGACTTAGGGATAAGGATATATTAATCGCTCCAGGCTCTAGCTTCAAAATGAATAGAAAACCGTCAAATTACTTTAGATTAAGTTTTTCAACAATGTCTGATGAATTAATGGAGGAAGGATTAAAAGTTATTATAGAGGAGATAATAGACTTTATAAGCTTTGATTTGAATATTAATTCGAGACTAACTGAGTCCCTGTAACTCCATTTTGATATGGAGTTACGCCTAGACGTGCACTTTGCACTCGCCTAGCAACATCTATGATGTTAGCCCAGCCATATCATATTTTGATATGAGCCCAGCGAAGTTATATATAACTTCTAGTACATGGTGATTTTGCAATCGCAAAATAATTGAATGGAGAACTAAAAGAACCCTAGACCTCTAAATGTCTAGGGTTTTTAAAATTATTTTACGTTGGTAAAATTTCATTGCTCTAGTTGCTAAGCAACTGCTGGACTTCTCAAACAAAGTTTTGAGAGCTGGGCTGACATACTGAAAGATGTTGCTGGGCTAGCGGTATATTAACGCTGCTAGGCTTAATTCAGTATAACTTCTGGATTTATTTGTCTCCCCTTATAATGTATCTCAAAATGCACATGAGGCCCAGTACTCTTGCCTGTATTTCCAAGGAGAGCTATGATATCTCCTTTTTTTATCTTGTCTCCAACCTTGACTAGGTTCTTTTTATTGTGGGCATATAGTGAACGGTAACCATATCCGTGACTAATTATTACTAGATTTCCATATGTTCCGTTCTCTCCTGAGTAGGTTACAATTCCAGAGCCTGAGGCCCTTACTTTTGAGCCTTCAGGTCCAGCTATATCTAGTCCCTTGTGAAAATCCACATCACCTTCAATAGGATCGATTCTTTTACCGTATCGAGACGTGATTTTGCCCATTACTGGTAGTGAATCTGGCTTTGATATAGCGAAATTTCTATTTGGCTTTATTTCTTTGTATATTTTATTATTCAAACTATTTTCAAAAGGAGAAGGTAAAATATATTTGGAAATGTCCTCGGTATTAATTTCTACTTCCTCAGGCCTTTGTTTTTGTATAGAGTCCATGTAATAGTCATTTGCAAGTTTTAGATCTTCTATATCAGAAGCAACTTTAACATAATTATCTTCAGCCGTATCATTCATGTACTCGCTAATTGCAATTACTGGAGTTTTGTCTTCCTTTGAATTCATCAACTCCATAGTAATGGCGATTGAAAGAATTACCACCATAAAACTTAAACTACAGGCAATGGCAATCAGTTGAGTAGTCGAAAGCTTATTATTAATTTTTTCGTATATATAAGTTAAGATATTAGGATTCTTCATTATAGCTCCTTAATATAAAAGAGGATATTATCTATGTTATTCTGATAATATACTTTTTTTAGAAGGATAGCAAGATGAAGTGGTACTTATAAAGACCCGAATTAATAATCAGTTTTAGCTGCTTCTTGAAGTTTTTTCTCAAACTCAACCCTTTCACTAATGTCTTCAACTATTCCCAAAATTAGTTCAGTACCATCAATATCAATCATTTTAAAGCCGCTAACTTTTACAGGAAATGTTGTTCCGTCTTTCCGAATATATTCTTTATAATGGGGACCAAGCTCACCGTGTTTTTCTATTTCATCCAACTCAGCCATGATAGTTCCATGATATTTTTCGGGAGTAATGTCGAAAATACTGAGTTTTAATAGTTCCTTTTTGCTGTAACCGATGGATTTAATGAAAGTAGGGTTAAGCTCCAGTATTTGACCAGTTTTATATGCAATCATAACCATGCCTACAGGAGAATACTTGAAAAGCATCTCGAATTTTTTGTTGGAGCGTTCCAAACTAATATTCTTATCCATTATTTAACCTCCTCAAGTAAAGATAAATCTAATATTAAGATACCCTTTTAATACTTCAATATTCATAGACTAGACTTGAACTGGGGGTCATAAAAATTTTAGACCTGAAACTCAAGTGAATCCTTCCGGCAAGTAATGACCCAGAATGGATTTACTTTATCAGTAATAGCAAATGTTTTAAATATTCTTCCGAAGGTGGTAGGATCTAAGACTTAGGAAAACAAAATTTAAAAGTAAAAATCAAAAATAAAATAAGCAGCTAAACCATATTAGCTGCTTAATTGTTTACGTTATTTAGTTACTTGGATATTTACCTTCAGCTCTAGTACGTTTAACTCCGAAGTATTTTTCTATCCATTCTCTGCCTTTTGGGCTATCGTCTATTATATAGTCAGGTGCATCTATATTTGAGAAAGGATTTGATTTAATTTCTTGATAATTTATACTATCTAAGAAAATATCATACTTCAAAGAATCACTAAAATCTATTATATGATGATCATTGTTTTCTAAATAATTCTTAGCAGATATCTTAGTATGGAAATCTCCAGTTATACTTTCACCAGGCTTTAAATTTTCATATTCGATAATATGAAGTTCAGGATATGGGCCATTGATAAATATACATTTTTGACCATCATCTACTGTATTTGAGTTGTTAGTTATAGTGTAGAAAATTCCATTTGAACCTTCATATTCCTCATATTTTGCAAAAGTTAAGGTAGATGAATTGGAGTAAGCTTTAGGTTTTAACTCTACAGGAATTCCCTTTATGCCATTTCTAGATATTCTTGCTAATCCCCATTTGTCATTATACTTGTACATGATTATTTCTGGATTGTTTCTATCTACTTTTGAGGCTTGGAAATACCATTTTTCATCTGAAACGAAATTACCTTGTATATCTATTAGTCGATAAAGACCATCATACTTTACAAGGGCAACTCCATTTGAAAAGTAGTTAGCATCGCTGAATTTGTTTGGAATTATAAGTTCTCCAAGTGGATTTATATATCCATATTTGCCATCGATTTTTCCATAGGCAATGCCATTTAAGAATTGAGAAATGCTGTCCCAGTAAAAATCAGATACTATATTACCAGAAGTATTTATTACTCCCCATTTGTCTTCAAGTTTTACGGATGCAAGTCCTTCATGGAAGATATCAGCATCATTATATTTAAAGTCTACTATGGTTTTACCAGTCTTATTTATATATCCCCATTTGCCATTCTTCATTACTGCAGCTATGTCATTATGAAATACTGTATAATTTTTAAATTCCACTTTAAAGTCATCAAATTGAGGTTCAATAACATAAGCACCTTTTTTATTGATAACTCCCCACTTACCATTATTTTTTACAAAGGCTAATCCTTGGTTGAATGGTCTAGCGTCTTGAAATTTTGCCTCGATTACAGTATTCATTTTTACATCTTTAAAACCGACTATTCCAGGTTTTTCAAAACTTTCATAGATAAATAAACCTTCATTTAGTTGATTCCAGTACACACCAAATAGCCCCTTATCTCTAGTTGACGCTATGTTTCCCTTTTTATCCATAATGAAGCTAGTTAGGTATTCTGGTGTATTTAAGAAGGCAACTCCTTCGTTAAAGCTATTTCCAAAATTGAATTTTTCAAATACTACATTTCCATCTTTATCAAAGTATACACTTTCTTCACCATCGAAGGATGTGAATCCTAGATTTTCACTAAAGTCTTCTATGTATAAAGATTCAGTATTTATTCCACTTGGAAAATACTCATTGAAGCTGGCTTGTCCTAAATCTTTTACTATTAGTTTCTCGTGGGCAGCCTTGACATCAATTGCTGTTTTTCCATATTTGTCTAGGTAAAGTGCTGTATTATCACCTTTAACCCACATTAGTCCTTCTGACCACTTTCCCCAGTCCCTAAATTCTGCTTTAGTTCTAAAATCTAAAGTGATATTTTCCTTTTTAAGAGAATTTTCTTGACTTGCAAAAGTACTTTGAAAATTTGAAAGTGTTAGAGTAAGTACTAAACACAGTATTAGAGCAATATTTTTCTTCATAAAATTTTCTCCATTCTTTCTTCTTTTTATTGTGTATATTAGCTATATCTATAGTCTTTAATATATTATAATATTATTTTCTAGGAATCAAATAATTATTGTTACATCAACATTATTTTTATATAATTAAAATGAGGTAATATAGACATTTTGGAGGGACAAAATATGGATGTTGACAAGAGAGTTGTGTGTATAGAAGAGAATGTTAGGGGAGTCTGTTCTAAGGTAAAAAGAAAGGGGAGGGAGATACTAAATGATTTTAGTATAACTGCGCCTCAATTTGAAGCTCTTTTGGTGCTTACAAAGCGCAAGAATATAACCATTGGTGAATTAAGTAATAATATGAATCTTGCATGTAGTACTGTTACTGAACTTATTTACAGAATGGAAAAAAACGAATTCGTAAGGAGAAGTAGGGATCTCAATGATAAACGAATTGTTAAGATAATAGTGATGGAAAAAGGGTATAAGGTTATAGATGAAGTACTAAATAGACGAAGAGAGTATCTTAGGGATATTTTTAAGGATTACTCTGATAAAGAAATTGACGTGATAAATAAGATGTTTAAAGTTCTCAACAATAGTATGTCATTATAAGAGGAGATTAATCAATGAGGGCAATAGATTCGCGGTTTAGGATAATTAATTTAATAGAGCATAATATATTTTGTGAGAAGTACTTAGTTGAAGATATGGGGAAGGTCAACGAGGTAGCTTCTTATTCTGATGGTTACAAAAAAAGGTATATTATGAATATTTTTAAAGGTGAATTTATTAATAGTAGTCTCTTTGATATTTTTTTAAACAGGTCTTTATATTATAAGAATATTATCCATAGAAATATTGTTGAATATAAAGGTTTTTATGTTGCTAGGTCTATTGATGATGAATTGCTTGAAAATAATGTTTATTATTCTTTAGAAGAGTATATAGAATTTGAAAGTCTAATTGACTATAAAGACTTAGAAGAAAATGACAAGTTGAAAGTTGTGTCTGACTTGTTACATGCACTTTCCTATCTACATTTTAGGGGGGAAGTGTATAAATACATAAATTTTAATAACGTTCTTATCTACAAAGGTGAAAATGGAATCGAAACAAAATTAAAGAGCATTCCCAGTGTTCTTTTTGATAATTTTGCTTATAGCAATAATCTAAAGAATTATACACAATTTGTTGCACCTGAGGTGATTTACGAAAATAAAAAGACCCTAGGATCGGATGTTTTTTCCCTAGGAGTATTTTTATATTACCTGCTATCATCAAAGGATTATGTTAAATATAGATATAAAGAAGATCTCAGGGATGAGTTTAATGAGGAACTCAAGTTAGTTCTAAAGAAAATGACTAACTATATTGAAAGTGACAGATATGAATCGATTTTGGAAATTGCTAATGAATTAGGTTCAATAATAGGCTTTGATATGAAGTTTGATGATGAGCAGTATTATAAAAGGTTGCTTTTCGACAACCTACTGATTAGTAGGAAAAACGAAATAAATCATATAGTACATTTTGTAAAATCAAAAATATCACAAAAATCAACAAAAAATCTTATTTTAGTATCTGGAGAAGATGGTGTTGGAAAAAGTCGATTACTGAAAGAAGTGAATTATCTTCTTGGTATGGATAGAATAAACACATACAGTGTTGAGTGCCTTGAAGAGTCTTCAGAAGGATATGAAAATATCGCAGCACTAATTAAGGGAATCGTAAGTGAAAATACTGTAGATAAGAAATTGATTGAAAGATACGGAAATGAAGTAGTTAAGATTATACCTGAACTAAGGGAGTTTTGGGGTATTTCTGGTGCCGATGTACTTAGAAAGGAACAAGAGTATTTAAAAATAAATAATCGTGTTTCTAACTTTATCGGTGAGCTCCTTGAAAATATAAATGTTGTTTTCTTTTTTGATAATATAGATAAATTAAGCAAAAATGAGCAGTATATTCTTGATTACTTAGTTAGTATAAAAGGGGATTCTATTGTTCTTGTGGGTAGTTATAATGTGAATAATGAAAACTGGAATCGTAATCTTACTGATCTAATGAATCATACAGAGTATGATCATATTCATATTAATAATTTTTCTTATGATGAGGCTGGAGAGCTTATTAAAAATATACTTGGAATAGGTTATCCTCCTATGAATCTGATTACAAGTATTATGAATGAAACAAAAGGTAATCCGAGATTTATTGAGGAAGTTTTGAAAAATCTTTTCCTTAAGGGGGACCTATATGTTTCAGAATATAGGATATGGCATTACAATAAGTCGGATCTTAAGAATAATGACGTAGAGACTTTGAGTGATACTTTAGTAAATATCCTTGGAGTAATTGATGCTAAAGATAAGAAAATAATCCAAATGATAGCTGTATTAAACTCAGCTGTGGAAAGTGAACTTCTTAATGATTTGTTTTCTAATGAGAATATTAACTTAAATCTTAGAATAAAAAATCTTGTTGAAATGAATATTCTTAACGAAAAGATGGGTGATTTAGGTTTTAACTATGACTTTTATTATCCGATGCTTAGGGAAATCATTGTAGATAGAATGGGTAGTGAAGAGAAAAATATTCTCCATGATAGGATTTCAGAAGTACTTGAGGATTATACTAAGAAATATAATAGTAAATCCTATTATGATATTTTGATATATCATCTAGTGGAATCAAATAATTATAAAAAAGCTATCTATTATTCTGTTGAATATGCAAGACATATGAAACAGTTAAAGGTATTTTCTCAGTCTAGGGAATATTATCAAAAAGCCCTAGGCTTACTTAGATATGAAAGAAATATGCCTTTAATAGTGGATATACTTTTTGAAATAGCAGATATATTTATTAAGCTTGGGGAAATTGAAGGAGCTTATATTAATCTAATTGAAGCTAAAAATATAGATTTTGAAGAAAAGGATACACAAAAACATGTGGAGATTTGTTCTACACTTGTAAAACTATATCTTAATAAAAAGGAATTAGAAGACGCAAAACTTGTTTTAAATGAAGGAATTAGTTATGCGATTAAACGATCTTATGACAAGGGAGTACTTGATATTATGCTCCTTTATTATGAATATTATAAGGCAAAGGGTGATAATTACAGATGTGATACTGTAATTAGAAAAGGTATAGAGAAGTCTGGAGAAGACTTGTATTATGTTAATTCTTTTCTTTTGAAAAAATGGGAATTTGATTATAATATCAACGGTATAGAGTATCCGGAATCTTATTATGTTGAAGCTTATGATTATTTCTGTGAAAACAATAATATTGAAGAAATGGTCAAGGTCTTATATAAGATGGCTGTACTTGATATAAAACATTCTAAAATCTTTGAAGCTAGAAAGAAACTAGTAGAAGGAATAAGGTATTTGGATCAGCACAATATACAGGGATTTAAGGAAAATATGTATATTGAGCTTGGGGAAACATATGTCTGTGAAAATAGATTAGAAAAGGGAATAGAAATATTCTTAGATACTATTGATCTTGCTGAACTAAATGGTAATAGGGATGCACTATTTGTTTTATATATGAGACTTTCAAAGGGGTATTTGGAGTTTGACCAGTTCAATAAATCAAATGTTTATCTAAAAAAGGCTAGATTAGAGTATGATTTTTCAAATGACAGGGGTTATTTGAGAAAGGATTATTATGTTATTCATATATCATATTATTTAGAAAATCTTGATGTGGATAGGGCCAAGGTGTGGTTTGATAAGTTCTTGAAGATTGTAAATGGTACTGAGGCTTTATATGAAAATGTAATCGATATGTACAACTTCAGAGATCAGATGGTAAGATACGGGACCATAAATGAAGCCATAGTAGACAAATTAACTAGAATGAATTATATCAATTTCAACATTAGGGATATGAGACTTTTCTTATTAAAGGCATCATTTTATTCATACATGTATGAAAGACCTGATTTAGGGAAAAAATTAATGGATATTGATGATATTTATTCAGGTGTATATGATGATAAGTTCTTCAGATATTTTAGGAGAAATGCTAAGAAGATATTTGAAAGAAATCATATGGGTATTATTTCCCAAGTTAGAAAACTTCCTAAGGATGTAAATCTAAAGAGATTATATTCAAGCTACTACTTACTTGGAAATATCCATAATGAAAACAATAATAGATATAAAGCCTTAATTTATTACTTTGAGGCCCTTGAAATTTTAAAGGTTATTTATTACGGACTACCTGATGACACAAAAGAAGTGTTTATTAATAATGATATATTGAAAAAGAGGTTCAGGGAGAAACTATTTAATATAGTTGTTGAAGTAACTGGTGAAGAAGTTGAGTTTACTGAAAATCCAAAGAGTTTCAATGAGTTCTTCATGTTTGATTATTTGGTAGATCAAGTTGAAAATCATGACTTTGTTCAAAGGGCATATGATACATTAATTGAGAAAAGAGACTGGTTTGAAATATCCCATGTTATTGATTCTTTAGACAAGGATAGTATAGGAAACATGAAATGGGTTCTTGATTATTTGGTTGAAATGACTATGTCAGATAAGGGCTATATGTTCTATTTGGACAATGATAATATCATTAAAGATTATATAACAGAAGAAGAGATAATAGATGATCTTGAAATAAAAGAACTTTTAAAGAGCCAAAACAATCTTTTAAATGGAATAATGATTAATAGATTTGTTGATATAAATAAATCTATTTCAGATAAGTCTGCAATGCTTATTCCTATAACTAGTGGAAAGAAGATTGAAAATGACCGAAGAAGAATAAAGTCAGATTCGGAATTACAAGGCTATCTGTATCTGGAATCCGAAAATTCCATAAATAATTATACGGGGATTTCCTTTGAAAAAAGTAAGAAGATATCAAAAATTCTCCATATGTTAGCTGTTAATTACAATCTTAAGAAAATGTCAACAGTGGACAAATTGACAGGGGTTTATCTAAGAAAATACTTCGAAGAACTTGCCCAGTCTAAGATTAAGTCTGTCGTAAGTGAAAAGGATGTATTTTCAATAGTGATGGTTGATATTGATGACTTTAAATATGTTAATGATACCTATGGACATAGGAGAGGTGACAAGGTATTAACTACACTTGGAAGTGTTTTAAACACTACCCTTAGGGAAGATGATGCTGTAGGAAGATATGGCGGTGAAGAATTTATTATTATGCTCTCAAATGTTTCTTCCAAAGAGGCATATGATATTTGTGAGATGCTAAGGGAAAAAATTCTTGATAAAAAATTAATGGGTGAAAAAGAGACATTAACAGTTTCATTTGGAATATCATCATTTCCAAAGGACGGTAAGACTATGTCAGACCTTGTTGAAAAAGCAGACCAGGCCCTATATGAATCAAAAGAGAATGGTAAAAATCAGGTTACTATTTGGAATAGGGATATCAATGATACAAGGAAAAGATATGATAAACTTGCTGGATTTTTTACTGGAAATGTATCAAGAGATGGTCGTATAGTTCAGTCCTTACTTGATATAGTTGCTTGTCTTGATTCAAGGAAAAGAAAAGAGGATGTAATTAATGAAGCTATTTCTGAAGTTATAGACATAACTGAGGGAAAATGTGGTACAATTATAGAGATAATAAATGGTAAGATGGGTAAAAAGTATTATAAAGGTAGAAGTACAAGGACTTTAAAAGAAGATGAAATGAGTGTCAAATTGATAAACAAGATAGTTGCACAGGGAATGTCCAATTATTTTATTGATTGGGACAATAGTGAATATGATAGCACTACAGGTCTTCATCAGTGGAATTCTTATGTATCGGTTCCGCTTGAAAATAAAGGATTAATAGTTGGATATATTATTCTTTCTGTGCCAATTACAGAAAAGGAATTTGACTACAATGATTATAATATAGTAAAATCAATAGCACCTATACTTGGAAGCTTGTTATAGGTGGATTTAGGGGGGATTAGCATGGCTGTTACAATTAAAGATGTTGCAAAGTTGGCAAACGTATCCATATCTACAGTATCAAGAGTAATTAACGATTCTAAGCCAGTAAGCGAGGAAATAAAGAGAAGGGTATATAAAGTTATTGAGGAAACAGGTTATGTACCTAATCCTGTAGCTCGAAGTTTAGTTATGAAGAAAAGTCAATTGATTGGTGTAATAGTTCCAAACATTGCATCTTTCTATATTGGGGAAGTACTTAATGCTATTGAGGAAATAGCTAAAACCTACGGTTATGATATTATCCTTTGTAACACTTATGGAGAGGCAGATCAGGAAGTAAGATATCTGAATCTCTTAAAGTCAAAGCAGGTTGAAGGTATAATATTCTTAACTCATAGACTAATTGATGAGCATAGGGATTTCTTTGCTAAAAATAAATTACCAATCGTAATGATTAATAGAGATGCATCTGATTTAAATATTTCATCTGTTACTGTAAATCATAAGCTTGCGACATATGAGCTTACTAAATACCTTATTGAAAATGGTCATAAAAAGATTAATCTGATCAGAAACGGTGAATCAAATGACGTTTTTGGTGTAGATCAGATGGAAGGTTACAAAAAGGCTATGGAAGAGTTTGGTCTTGAATTTAAAGAAGAGTGTATTTACAATGGTAGATTCAAGATGGGTACTGCATATGATTGTACACAGCAAATGATTGATGAAGATAACATACCTACAGGTATAATAGCAACTACAGATGGTATGGCTGTTGCAGCAAGTAATGCTTTAAGGGATAATGGTTACTCTATTCCAGAAGATGTTTCAGTTGTTGGATACTATGATACTAAACTAAATAGTATTTATAGACCAAAGCTTACATCTATTAAGCAGCCGATATATGATATTGGAGCAGTTGCAACAAGAGTTATGATTAAGAAAATCAAAGGTGAAGAAACTTCAGACAATATAATTATATTACCTCATTCACTTGTGGTGAGAGATTCTACTAGAAAAATTGATTAATAGACACTATAAGCTGTAGCATTTTTGCTGCAGCTTTATTTATTGTATAGGAAATTATATTTTCTATACAAGAACAAAAGACCTTGCAATGTTTGGAAAAGCTGAATAAAATAAAGATGTCAAAAAAAGTAAGGTGATTAAATGGGAAGTAAAATACAAGAAATATTTAAAGATCACT
>JAOARG010000032.1 GCA_025210655.1 Bacillota bacterium | reverse complement strand
TGATGGACTTTTGGATAAATTTAGTCTTAAAAGAAGTGATTTTACCAAAGAAAACTTAAATTCTTTCTTAGCAGGAACAGCTTATGGAGCAGACCAAAATATAACATTTGGATGGATAGCTTGGGCAACAGGAGCAGAAGAAAGAGACGATGACTACTTTTTCATGTTAGCTAAAACAGGAACAGATGTATTTTGTTTAGGACTATTCGTAGAAGCAGGTGCAACGTTAGGTTCAATAGCTGCATCAGGAACAAGCATAGGAAGTGGAATGGTAGCTTTTGGTATGGCGGCTAGCCCAGCAGGAGGCTATCCAATAGCTATATCGATTGGTGGAGTAGCAGTATCAGAAGTTGCAGCAGTAAGCGCAATAGGAGCAGCAGGTATTGGTTGCATGGCAGCTAGGACTAGCGACTTTTTAGAAAAAGATACAGCTAAGCTTTATAAGATGGAGAGTAAGCTTAGAGAGGGTATGGAAAAACTTACTAAAAGTAATATAAAGCATTTTAGTAAGCATATACCTAATGAATTTGCTAATCAAGCAAAATATTTATCTAAAGAAGCATTAGATAATAAATTAGCAAAAAATACATTTTTTAATCCAAATTGGACTAAAGAGCAGATCGTATCAGCAGTAGAGGAAGGCTATAATTGTCTTATACGACAAGGCAAAACAGGTTTGCAGTCATATAAAGTAAATGGAGAAACAATAAAAATCTTTATTAAGCCTGATGGCACATTTGATACGGCATATGGACTGCATAAATTAACATCAGAATTTTTTGGACGTTAAGAAGGTGAGATTGTGTTTGAGATAAAATTTAGAATTATTGAAGATGAAGCATTATTAAAAGAGTGGGATGCAATTACGTTTGATTCTGAAGGTGATTTAGAAGGTTTTTTTGCACTGAAATTTAATAATAAATGCTATGGTTATTATCATGATAATGTACTGAAAGATGGAGAAGTGGGTTTTGAATTGATTACTCAGTGGTTCGAGAATCTTATAAAAGTAAGTATAATGCTTAAAAATTCTAATTATGTTGCTTTAAGTGATATTGAATCGTATAATACTTGGATCGAATTTAAATTAATAAATAAAGATAATTTGTTAATCAGCATAATAGAGAATGATAAAAAGGATGGATTTAATGCAATAGTCACAACTAAATTCAAAGAATATTCATATTCGGAATGGAGAAATGCTTCGATAACGTTAGAGGAGTTTGAAGAAGAAGTTATTAGTAAAGCAGAGAGCTATATCAACTGTATAATAAATATTAATCCAAAATTAATAGAAAGTAAGCGGATAATAAATTTGAGATTATTGATTGAAACAATAAATAATGCTAAAGCAGATTCTGTTAAGTGATTATGTGAATATTCTGAGATTTAGATCTTGTCAAGTAAAGGGGAAAAGTTGCAGTAAGGTCTGTAAAAAAACTTGATGAATTTAAATTGCCAGATGAAGTTTTTGTTAAGAAAAAAAATGACGATGTTTTGAGGAGGCGGGTAAATCTGTTGATGATATTTCATGGATTACACCGATAGAAAATGGAACTGTACCTAGCGCTAAGCTATCCAAGAAATGGGGAACACCTTTTGGTAATAGAGAAGGATACCTACCTGATGGTAATTATTTAGAGTATCGTGTTGCTTCGCCAGCAGGTACAAAAGGTGCAGGATCAAGAAGGATATTCGAGAATGTTGATACAGGTGATTTGTTATATACGTGGACACATTATGGTGATTCTGGTGACCCAGCATTTCTAAGGATTAAATAAGGATGTGATTAAAAAGTGAAGCTATTAGATGCGGTGTCTTATATTGACATACAAGATATTGAAGAGATTACAGACTATCTAAAGAATATGGAATATCAAATATATTCAATAAATGGCTGTAAGTTAGTTACAATAGAAGACATTTTTCTATGGATTAAAAATGAACTACCTCAAGACCCTCCACTATCTGGTAAAGTGAATTTTGATGCTTTAGTAGATTCTCTGTGGGGTGGATTTGATGAACTAGATGAAGAAAAAGTTGCAATTCTTTGGAGTAATCCGAAGGAAACAATTAACAAAGATAAGACTAGATATGAGACTCTAATTGACTGTTTTGAAGAAATTGCTAAGACTCTTACGATGAAAGAGTATGGCATAGAAAAACCAATTTCTTTGAAGACAGTATTGTTAGATAAAGGGAAATTATACTCTAGGTTTGGAAAGTAGTTTTTAATTTAGGCGATGGCGGGATTTTTATCATTCCATCGCTTTTTCTTGATTATATTAAATGAATACCACTGAAAATAAGTGTTTCATCATTCGTGGGATATTTGAAAGGTAAGAGTAGTTTGATGATATTTGATAGGCATGCTAATTTAAAATATAAGTATGGAAACAGAAGATTTTGATTTATGTGCGGGGTACCCAGTGCCTAGCGTTTGCGATGATGGTGAATTACAAGGCCAGCTATACGCAGGAACAGGCTCAAATTGGAGTCAATCTGGAAATCAAGTAGTTGCAATACCAACAAATTCAATCGCAGTAGCTTCAAATATAAGAACTAGAGGATTTTTTGA